>NZ_LPUG01000021.1:0-130083 GCF_001560855.1 Anoxybacillus sp. P3H1B
TGTCCATAGGCTTCATCCTTTATATTGGATTTGGACAGGGACCACCTGTACCATCCATTATAAAGGATTTTTTATGGACTTTTTTCAATTCGGAATTTTCGAATTAAATTAATGCAACGCTAGTGATACATTATTTATTATAAAGAAATAAATGGTATAATTTCCATATCATTTTAAAAACTTAGTTTGCATTTTGTTTTTATACTTTACTTATTTGTTCATTCATCATATACGGCCAATTTAGAAAGGAGTATATGTGAAAGTAGAGAGTTTTAGGAGCTTGCTCCATTTTCAAACAAGCAATAAATAGGTTGAAAATTGAGTCTATATATTATGTAATACCCAATTTTCCACATTGTTTTTTACAAAAACAACAAATATCGATGAGGAATTTTCTATAATTTTACTATACTTATTGAAGTAGGATTAAAAAGTCTATTAAAATGGAGGTACATTCTAGTAAATAGTAGGTGAATTGAATGCAAAAAGCAAAGATGGGGATTAGATGGTTAACAGTGTTGTTGGTAATTTTGGGATTTAGTGTTATGTTGTTGCCGGGACAAACAAAAGCAGCATCTGTTCAATCAAGCGTAGAAAAGCTAGAGCGTGACGTAAAGCAGTTGGAGAAAACAATCCATGCCACTACACTAGACAAACCTTACAATCTCTACAATCAGACAAAAAAGAGCTATAGTCAAGCGCAAAAAGAAGTTGCTCAATTGAAGGATGGATCGGTAAAGCGACATTACATTCAACGAATTGATTCTGCTTATCGTACGATTCAGAAAGCTGCATATTATATTAGTGCAATTGAAGGTGGAGAAAGGTTAATAGTGCTGAAATTGCGCATTGACCATGCGCTTTCTTCCGGAGATGTGTATACAGTTTATAGCTCTTATCCTCCTTTTATGAATCAGTTGAAAAAGACAGAAACTCTCGTTCAAAAAGTTAGTGATCCAACAGTTCAAAAAAAAATGATGGAAACGTTCCTGCGGTCTGCTGAAATAACCAAACAGCGAGTTTTTTTTCCAATCAATATTATGTTTGCTTTTGATCGCATCATTGAAGCATATGACCAAGACGACATTGAAAAGGCGGAACGTCTACTGGCTTTATGTGAGAAATGGCTGTCGAATGTAAAGGATGTTAATGTAAAAAAGGAATTGAGTTATTATTTGGAAGATCTTAAAGCACCTAAAGTTCTTGATGTGCAATAAAAACCTTGTGGAAGAAGGGGAACGATAATGCGAAAAAGCGTGAGGAATTTTTTAATTCTTTTTATTTTTTTATTTCCTTTAGCTATATCAGCATGGAATGTCTCAGCCAATACCAATTCTGCTCTCGATCAGGTTCGCCAATATATTCGGGAATATTATGTAGATCAAGTGAGCGAAGAAATTTTGAAGGAACCGACTCCGCAAGAAATTGTGCAGCATTTGGATCAATATTCAGCCTACATGACAGCAGAAGAATATCAGCAATTTCTTGATTCGGTTAATATGGAGTTTGTTGGGATAGGAATTGAGATAGGAGAGGATCCAGGAGGAATCAAGGTTCTCTCTGTTTTGAAAGATGGACCAGCAGCCAAGGCGGGTCTACTTGCGGGAGATGTGATAACAGAAGTGGACGGTCAGTCAGTATCGGGGCACGTGCAAGAACAAGCGACCATATTACTTACTGGACAAGAGGGAACAACGGTGCAGCTCAAGGTGTTTCGTCTGTCAACGAATGAAGAACTGACTTTAAATGTGACACGTGAAAAAATTGATTGGCCAAACGTGGAGTTTGCTAAATTAGCGGGAAATATTGGGTATATCCGTCTTTATAGTTTTGATAATGAATCAGTAAAAGATATGGAACAAGCCATTCGTTGCCTTTCTGGAGTAAAGGGCTGGATTTTTGATTTACGTGACAATCCAGGAGGATATGTCGATGCTGCCCAGCAAATTCTTGGTTTTTTCCCGAATGTAAGTAAAGCGTTTCAACTACGTGACCGTTCGAATCAGCCAAAATTGTATGCATCGATTCCGCAGTCTATTAAAATGAAAGGGCCTATTAGTGTGTTGGTAAATTCTTTAAGTGCCAGTGCTTCAGAAATGCTGGCAGCGGCAGTTAAAGACCAGAGGGCAGCTACATTATATGGTCAGCAAACATTTGGAAAAGGGTCGATGCAGCAAATTTTTGAATTATCGGATGGAAGTGTATTGAAATTAACGGTTGCCCGTTTTTTCTCACCGAGCGGAACAAGAATTCATGATGTTGGGGTCAAGCCGAATGTGGTGACCGCTGTCAATAAGGAGCTGGCTGCAGCACATCATGATTTGATTGTTAAACAGTTAGATGCATATCAATCATTGGGTAAATTACGGAATGTTCCGATTAATAAAATGTTTACTATTAAATTTTCACGTCATCTGTCAATCAGTGATATTAGTAAGCTTGGAATCAAATTGTATGAGCTTGGAGGACAAGAAATCCCTGTGACAGTAAAAGTAAACAAGGGAACGGAGCTTATGATTAAGCCCAATCGTTTGCTAACAAAAGGAAGTTCTTATATATTGGTTGTGCCACCAACCGTTAAAAGTAAAGAAGGAATTGCGATGAAGAAAGGTCTTTTTTTAGAATTTAGTGTGGCTAAATAGAACAACAGATGATGAAAGAAGCTGGTCAGCTTGTTCGTTTATTCAAAACGAAATGAAACAAAGGAATTTCTCCAAGAGAGACGTTCCTTTGTTTCGAACTGTTATTAAGAATGATAAGGGTATATTCTCCACTTGCTTAAATCCATATCTTCTTTCAGCAAACGACTGGATGGAAAAATAAAAGTCCAAGGCTTACTTGTATTTGCTTTTATTTCAAAATGCTCAAAATAAAAAGATCCTTTACATATGATCTCTCCAGAGGCATCTTCAACAGCAAGAGGAATTTGCGCAAGTTGAATGTTATGGTCACTACCGTTACGGATTAGTAATGTGACGACTAAATCCCGCTGTTCACTAATTTTAGCTTCTAATCCTGTGAAATTAATTTCTCTAGAAGAAAGAGGGGGCATAGTTTCGAGAATTTTTTGCAAATGTTCCCGTTGCTGCTTCGACAGCGCTTGTTCCCAGCTTTCTGCTAAATCAAGTCGATGTTCTTGTGGTTTTGATCTTTGCTTGAGCTCAAAAGCGATCTTCCATCCTTTTTCTGGAATATTATCAACTAACTTGTCTTCCGATGAAAAAAGAAATCGCCATGGTCTAGCTGCCATTGGTGGTAATTCTCCAAAATGTTCCATTTCAAATGTTCGCTTGGCAATGGCTTGATTATCTTTATCTAAAAGTAACAACGTAATCTGTTCAAAGCGAACAGGATTTGGTAGCGTGCTTCGCAAAAAAGCGACAACCACAAATCCCTCGTTGTAGTTTATCAATTTCATCCCTGAAATGGAAATTTGATTAGGTTTTAGAACTGGAAGCTGTTGGTGATGAAACAGATATACATATTTTTCTTGTGGTGATAAATCCCAATCTGGATGAAAGGACAAAGTTGTTCTCATTTCATTTGATATGTGCTCTTCATTTTTTTTGGGTAGCGATGAAGAATGAAGAGATATAGAATGCTCACCGATTGTTTTTTTTCTAAAAATCATCTGAACATCTCCTCCTTAATTAATGACCATCTAATTCAAACTGGTTTTTGATAGAATTCATAGAGTGAATCGCAATATGTGCTTGAATATCTTGCTGGAGGCGAACAAATTCATGAAATGCTTCGATTTCGAACAGTCGGTAAGGATCTTCCTGACCGTATCCGCGCAAATGAATACCGTCTTTAATATTTGTGATTGTATCGAGATGGCGAATCCAATTTGAATCAATCCCTTGAATCATAAGCTGACGCAATTGTGAAAGGAACTCAGTATCTTCTTTGAGTGCCATTAAGTTCGTTTGTAATCTCTCATATTCTTCTAGCACTATGTTTTTAATCTGTTCTTTTTCTAAATCCTTAAAGTCATCTATCGTTTTATTGAAGTGTAAAAAGACAAGCGATAGCTCGTTATAAAGGCCTTTAATGTTCCATTCTTCATAAAAGACATCAGGCAAACAATATTTTTCAATCGTTTGGATTAAATAATTCTTAATATAATGAAACAATTCGCTCATGATTTCTTCCTGTTCACAAGCTAAAATGCGATCGCGCATTTGATAAATAATTTTACTTTGCCGATCAATCACCGTATCAAGTTTTAACAAGTGGGCTCGTGCTGAATGATGAGCGTGCTCCACTGTTTCTTGAACTTTTCTGACAAATTTAATCGGATCAGGTGAGATGATAAGTCCCTCCTCATTTGTTTTTATTTTGCTCATCCACTTTTCCAATTCCTCTTTATCATATGATTTAAACAGTTCATCTTCTAATGAAATGATGAATTGGGAAGAACCTGGATCGCCTTGGCGCCCTGCACGGCCACGAAGCTGCATATCGATGCGGTTGCTTTCATGTCGTTCGGTTCCGATAATATGTAATCCGCCAATTTCGGCTACTCCTTCTCCCAATAAAATATCAGTTCCCCGTCCAGCCATATTGGTCGCGAGCATCACTTGTCCTTTTTGGCCGGCAAGAGCAATAATACGTGCTTCATCCTCTTCTGTTTTCGCGTTTAAAATTTGATGATTCACTCCGTGTCTCGTTAAATATTGTGATAAGCGTTCAGATTGGGCGATTGATGTTGTGCCAATTAAGACCGGTCGGCCCATATCATGCATTTTTTTAACTTCTCTAACAATTTTGTTGGCCTTAGCTTCATATGTGCGATAAACAAGATCTTCCATATCGACACGACGACGAGGCCTATTTGTTGGAATGGAAATGACATGAAGACGATAGGTGTCCCAAAATTCGTCTTTAGAAGGAGTTGCACTTCCTGTCATACCGCAAAGTGTTTCGTACATCCGAAAATAATTTTGAACCGTAATCGTTGCTTGAACATCGTTTTCTTCAGTGATTTCGACGCCTTCTTTTGCTTCGATGGCTTGATGCAATCCATCGCTAAATGTGCGCCCTTCCATAATTCGTCCAGTAAACTGGTCGACAAGAAGTACTTTTCCGTCTTTAACTATATAGTCAACATCACGTTTCATGATGGCAAAAGCGCGTAATGACTGCATGATATTATGCAAAAGCGCTTGATGCTCAGCATCGTATAAATTTCCAATGCCAAAGGCTTGTTCAATTTTCAGAGCGCCTGTCTCTGTCAAGAAAATTTGCTTTACTTCTGGATATAATTCATAATCTTCTTCGACTTTGAAATGTTTAATAATTTGGGCTGTAATTTTAAATAATTCGGCTCCAGTGCTTGATTTGTTCGCAATAATGAGAGGCGTTCGTGCTTCGTCAATTAAAATGCTATCAATTTCATCTACAATCGCATAATAAAGCTGGCGCTGTACTTTGTTACGACTATCATATACCATATTGTCACGAAGATAATCGAAGCCAAATTCTGTTCCAGTTCCATATGTGATATCCGCCTTATACGCCTCTTTTTTTTGCTGTGTGGACATCTCTGAAATGTTTAATCCTACTGTTAGTCCCAGAAAGTTAAAGACTTTTCCCATTTGTTCGTAGTCTCGACGCGCTAAGTATTCATTGGCGGTGATAATATGCGCTCCTTTTCCCTCAAGAGAACGCAAATAGCTCGGTAGTGTGGCAACTAGTGTTTTTCCTTCTCCTGTTTGCATTTCGGCAATGTTTCCTTCGTACAAAACAAAGCCGCCCATCAACTGCACATCATAATGACGCAAGCCTAGTACGCGTTTGGAAGCTTCCCGTACCACTGCGAACGCTTCAATTTTTAAATCATCAAGCGTTTTTCCTTGATTGAGTCGCTGCTTAAAATCGTCCGTTTTTGCTCTTAATTGCTCGTCAGTTAAAGAAGAGATTGTTGGTTCTAGCTCATTTACTTGCTGAACGAGCTTTTGAAGCTTTTTTATATCACGAGCGCTTTCGTTAAATAATTCTTTCACTTTTATGAACATGTTTCTCTCTCCTACCTAAATTCATTCCTAAGACGCATTATAACATACTATGACAAAAATCAGCTGCTTCAGATGATATAAGGAAAAAAATACAAAATTCTATGATCTCATCCAAACTTACCTAATGTTTTGTTAAAAAAAAGATTGATTTACGTGACTGATGTGGTAACATAAAAATGATGTGTAACTATTAATCCTGTGCTAAAGGTGATTCATTTATGAATATGCAAGCAGTTCTGGCGTTTTTTGCCTCGTTTTTAACCGTTATTGCAGTAACGCCTCTTGTGATAAAATTTGCGATTAAAATCGGTGCTATTGATAAGCCAAATGAGCGAAAAGTTCATAAGCGGGTAATGCCTCGTCTCGGGGGATTAGCGATTTTTATTGGCGTCATTGTTGGCTATTTTGTTGGTGGAATTTATAATGAACAAGTAACAGGCATCACAGTAGGTGCTATTCTTATTGTGCTTATTGGCATGTTAGATGATTTGTATGAACTGTCCCCAAAAATGAAACTTTTGGGTCAGCTTGTTGTAGCAGGATTAGTTGTCGCTTCAGGATTGAAAGTGGAGTTGTTGAATATCCCATTTATAGGAAAATTTGATGTTGGGCTCTGGAGTTATCCTATTACTGTTTTTTGGATTGTCGGGATTACAAACGCAATTAATTTAATTGATGGTTTGGACGGTTTGTCTGCGGGTATTTCTGCAATTGGAATAGCTACTATTGCGGTGTTGGCAGGCATGGCGGACAAGGTGCTTATTTTGACGCTATCCCTTATTATATTAGGCAGTATTATCGGATTTTTATTCTATAATTTCCATCCGGCGAAAATTTTTATGGGAGATACGGGTGCCTTGTTTTTAGGATATGCTATTTCAGTGTTGTCGCTTCTGGGACTATATAAGAGTGTCACTTTATTTAGTTTTGTGGTACCTGTGATTATTCTTGGTGTACCGATTTTTGATACTACATTTGCTATTATTCGCCGGATTGTCAACAAAAAGCCTATCTCTGCTCCAGATAAATCACACTTGCACCACCGCTTATTAGCGCTTGGATTTTCTCATCGCAATACGGTGTTATTAATTTATTGTTTTGGTATTATGTTTGGGGGAAGTGCGATTTTATTTTCGTCCTCAACCCTATGGCAGTCAATTTTAATTTTGTTTGGGCTGCTTATTTTGGGTGAGGTTTTGGCAGAGCTAATTGGGCTTGTTAATGAGCAATATAAGCCTTTCATGACATTGATCCGCAAATTAATTCGCAGCGGCAGAAAAGTATATAGCGATCATCAGTAGATGTGTGAAGTGGGGAAGTTGGCCGTTTGTGTCTGTTGAAGGTGCAAACGGTTTTTTCAGGTCATGTGAATAAAGAGATATACGAATTTTGTCAAAAAAGATCACAATATAAACGGAAAAATGTGATAAACTAAAACGTGTTATATGATTGCACACCAAACATTTTAGTGGAGGAATTTCATATGAAAGTACCAATGTTGGATTTAAGCGAGCAATATCAGCGTTTAAAACCAGAAATGTTAAAAGTATTAGATGAAGTCATGAGCTCGTCGCGTTTTATTTTGGGAGATCATGTAAAAAAATTAGAAAGTGATATCGCTGCTTATAGCAATGTCAAACACGGAATTGGTTGTGGAAACGGTAGCGATGCCATACATATAGCGTTACAAGCAGCAGGTGTCGGGCCTGGGGATGAAGTGATTACAACAGCATTTACTTTTTTTGCAACAGGAGGAGCCATTGTTCGTGCAGGAGCAACACCAGTATTTATCGATATTGATCCTGTAACGTTCAACCTTGACCCATCTAAAATTGAAGAAGCAATTACTGAAAAAACGAAGGCGATCCTTCCTGTTCATTTATATGGTCAAATGGTAGATATGGATCCGATTGTTGAGATCGCGAAAGAACATGGACTGGTAATTATTGAAGATGCCGCACAGGCAATTGGAGCGAAATATAAAGATAAAAATGTCGGTGAATTGGGGACGGCAGCAACATATAGTTTTTTCCCTACAAAGAATTTAGGAGCATATGGAGACGGAGGAATGATTGTCACCAATGATGATGATATCGCTGAAAGATGCCGTGTCATTCGTGTTCATGGCAGTAAGCCGAAATATTATCACCATATATTAGGATACAATAGTCGTCTTGATGAGATGCAAGCGGCGATTTTAAACGTCAAATTTCCTCATTTAAGTGAGTGGTCTAAATTAAGACGAGAAAGGGCAGCTATATATACACATTTATTGCAAGAAATGCTTGGTGATATCGTAATTACACCAGTCGAAGCTGAAGGACGATATCATGTGTTTCATCAATATACGATTCGAGTACCGGAGCGTAATGAGTTACAGGCATTTCTACAAGAGAATGGAGTGGCAACGATGGTGTACTATCCACTTCCATTGCATTTACAGCCTGTATTTAAAGAGCTTGGATATAAAGAAGGCGACCTTCCTGAAGCGGAAAAAGCAGTAAAAGAAGCCGTATCACTACCGATGTTCCCAGAACTGAAAATGGAGCAGCAGGAGTATGTGGTGAGCAAAATCGCTGAGTTTTATAAGAAACGATGAGTGTATGTTAGCCAATTTTATTTAAAAATCTATAATCATATGGTAAGCACAAGCTTTGTATAGCATACCCTGTCGTCGGCATTTAAATGCAGGGAGATTGCAGGAAACGAGCCGATAATAGAACTGTATGAACGGATTTTTAAATTGGTTAACCAGTATGCCTGATAAGAAATAGTAAAAATAGAAAACGTCGCCGCTTTTGTGCAGGGGGCGTTTTCTTACTGAATGTATATGATTTGGTAATTAGGCGTGATTAGATTATGATAAGGATGGTGGGCTTTTTGACAAACGACAAACAAAGATTTGTTTTGTATGAGTACTTGTTATACTTTTGGAACAAGAAACTATTTTTCTGTATTATTCCACCGATTATAGCGTTGACAGCACTTTTAAGTGTGCATTTGATCTTAAATGATGCAAAATATACGGGTAAAGCCTTGGTGTTTACAGGGAGAGTGAATTTGAAAGATTTAACAAATCCGGATAATATTATAGCAAAATTCCCTAATATAAAGAGTAATGTCGATATTGATGTAACAGAGGAGAAATATGTGAAAATTACAGTCAAAGGTAATGATAAAACAAAGGTACAAAACGATCTTCATTATATCGTTGCACATTATAACCAACAGCTGCAAGATCATTCTCAAAATCGGTTAGATGTGACAATGGAACAGATGAAAGAATACAACGACCTTATTAAAAAGATTCGATCAGTAATCGAAGATACCGATGAAAAGATCGGAACAACAGTTACTGACACAAATGTAATAAACAGCCAGAGTGAGCTGCTTGTTACATTAACAGATTTGACAAAAAAAGTAAATAATATGAAAAGTGATTTAATTTTCTATGAAAAGCCTTCTGTTTTGTCGGAAACGGTTGCTCTATCTAAGAGTTATGTAAAAGAAGCAGTCGCGAGTGGGCTTGTACTCGGAATATTTCTGACTTTTATGCTGCTTACTTTAATGAAGTATGTGTCTGATGCTAGGAGGTACTATCAATGATTAAATTTGCGATTGTTGGTATGGGACACATCGCCAAAAAGCATATTGAAGCGATTGAAAATGCCGAAGGAGCTGTGTTGGCTGCTGTGTGTGATACAAATCCAGAACGTCTAACCGGATTTCCAGGCACAGTGAAAACATATACGGATTTAGCAACTATGCTAAGGGAGAATGAAGACATTGAGGTGGTCAATATATGCGTGCCTTCAGGTTTACATGCAGTGTTGACGCAAGTAGTTGCAGAGCATAAGCGGCATATTATCGTCGAAAAGCCGATGGCATTAAAAGTAGAGGATGCTGAAAAAATGATCAGAACAGCTAAGGAGAATGGCGTAAAGCTAGCTGTTGTTCATCCCAACCGCTTTCGTCCGGCAATTCAAAAATTAAAAGAAAAAATGGAGCAAGGTGCTTTTGGAAAGCTGAGTCATGCCAATGCGACTGTGCGCTGGAATCGTAATCAAGCCTATTATGATCAAGCTGCTTGGCGCGGCACTAAAGAATTTGATGGCGGTGTATTGATGAATCAAGCGATCCATGATTTAGATTTAATGCTTTGGTTTATGGGGCCGGTAGAGGCTGTGCAAGCGATGGCAGCTACAAGATTAAGAAAGATTGAAACAGAGGATGTCGCAGTCGCGGTAGTTCAATTTAAAAATGGGGCGCTTGGTGTGATTGAGGCAGCGACGACCATTTATCCAAAAAATCTAGAAGAATCGATTGCGATTTTTGGAGAAAAGGCATCGGTGAAAATCAGTGGCCGAACGGCTAACTTTATTGAGACATGGGACATGGAAGGAGTAACTGAAGAAGAAAAAGAAAAATTGATTGAAGAAATCAAGCATGATCCATTCGGAAAACCAGGTCATCAATGCATTATCGAAGACATGGTGCAGGCGATTCAGGAAGATCGGGAACCGATTGTGACAGGAGAAGATGGACTTGCGCCAGTGAAGCTTATTTCAGCTATTTTAGAATCAGCTGAAACAGGAAAAAGAATTACACTATCGTAACGAAAGGAAAGATTCGTGATGAATTATTATGAACAGTTGTTAAGAAAAATTGAAAATAAAGAAGCAGTTATTGGTGTAGTGGGATTAGGATACGTCGGCTTACCTCTTGCAGTTGAAAAAGCAAAAGCTGGTTTTAAAGTGATCGGATTTGATATTCAACAAAGTCGGGTTGATCAAGTGAATAATGGAATCAACTATATTGGTGATGTGGTAGATGAGGACTTACATGATATGATCAAACTCGGATATTTACAAGCAACGACTGACTATGCGCGCATTGCTGAAGTGGACGCTGTAGCTATTGCTGTTCCGACACCGCTTGATGAGCATCATCAGCCAGATACGTCCTATGTAGAAAGTTCAGCTAATGAAATTGCTAAATATGCCCATGAAGGGATGTTGGTTGTTCTTGAATCGACAACATACCCTGGTACAACAGAAGAAATTGTGAAACCAGCGCTTGAGGAAAAAGGATTAGTGGTCGGAGAAACTGTATTTGTTGCTTATTCTCCTGAACGGGTAGATCCAGGGAATAAAGTGTTTAAAACAAAAAATACACCAAAAGTAGTTGGTGGAGTGACTCAAAAATGCACGAAAGTTGCCGCGTCTCTTTATCGTTCGGTGCTTGAAGGAGATGTGTACGAGGTATCCAGTCCAGCTGTTGCGGAAATGGAGAAAATTTTTGAAAATACGTTCCGTCATATTAATATTGCTCTTGTTAATGAAATGGCGATTTTGTGTGAACGTATGGGAATTGATGTGTGGGAAGTGATTGAAGCGGCTAAGACGAAGCCATATGGTTTTATGGCGTTTTATCCAGGTCCGGGCTTGGGCGGACATTGCATCCCTATTGATCCATTCTATTTAACATGGAAAGCTCGTGAATATAATTATCATACCCGTTTAATTGAGCTTGCTGGAGAGATTAATAATGCGATGCCAGAGTATGTCATTCATCGTACAATGCACATTTTAAATGAGGAAGGCAAAGCGTTACGTGGTTCAAAAGTGGCGGTATTGGGAGTGGCTTATAAAAAAGATATTGATGATGTGCGAGAATCCCCAGTGCTAAAAATTGTGGAACTGCTTGAGCAAAATGGAGCAGAGTTTAAAGTGGTGGATCCTTATGTACCATCTTTTCGCTCTTGCAATCGTGTGATAGAAACGGTAGCATTAACACCAGAGCTGCTTCAGGAATCAGATATTGTGTTAATTACAACTGACCATTCAAATTTTGATTATGAAATGATTGCACAAAATAGTTCGGTTATTTTTGATACACGTAACGCACTTAAAAATGTTGACAAGCCAAATAAATATGTGAAATTATAATCCAATTATTTTATGAAGAGGGGGACCAAAATGAATATGATCCATCCTTCCGTTGTACTGGATAAAACGGTAGAAGTCGGTTATTTTACGGTAATTGAAAAGGATGTAAAGATTGGTAAAAATGTAAAAATTGGAAATAGAGTAACGATTCACGAAGGCACAGTTATCGGCGAAGGAACGACAATTGATGATGGAGCGGTGCTTGGGAAACCACCAAAACCTGGAAAAACGAGTACAGTGAAACTAACAAGTGAGCTTCCAGCGCTTACAATTGGCGAAAATTGTACGATTGGGGCCAACGCGGTAATTTACCGCGGAGCGACGATTGGAGCGAATACGTTAATAGCAGACCTTGCAAGCGTACGGGAAAATGTGAAAATCGGCGAGTATGTCATTGTTGGACGCGGAGTGTGCGTTGAGAATTACGTAGAAATCGGAGATCGTACGAAAATTCAATCCAACTCTTATATCACTGCATATTCGACGCTAGAGGATCATGTTTTCATTGCTCCTTGTGTCACAACGACCAACGACAATTATATGGGCCGAACTGAAGAACGTTTTTCAAAAATTAAAGGGGCCATAATTAAGCGAGGTGCCCGTGTTGGTGGAGCATCGATCATTTTGCCTGGCATTACTGTTGCAGAAGAAACATTCGTTGCAGCAGGTGCACTTGTTACAAAAGACACGGAGCCGAAAACAGTTGTTAAAGGTCTTCCGGCAAAATTCAGCAAAATGGTTGATGAGCGGGAGTTGTTATAGTTGTTATCACAAATTAAGCGTTTAGGAGCGGATTCGCTCCTTTACGCATTCATGAACGTAGGGACAAAACTGATTGCTTTTGTGATGTTGCCGGTATATACGGACTTTTTATCGAGGACACAATACGGAATTGTCGATATTTTAGATCGGTGGACATCAATGCTGACGTTTCTTGTGATTTTTGGGACAGATTCGGCACTATCGTTTTATTATTACGAGACAAAGGATGAAAAAAAGCGGCTGTCGTATGTACAAAACGTCATGTATTTTCGGTTGTTTGTTGTCGCTGTTTTATTTTTGTTTGTAGTAGTAGCGGGGCCTTGGATTTCTGAGAGATTATTACGAAGCCCACATTATGTGGATTTATTGTATGTGAATTTGTTTACATTGCTCCTTGACACGATTTTTGTCGTTGCAACGACGGTGATGCGATTTGAATTTCAAACGAAAAAAGTCGTGTTGTTCACCGTTTTTAAAATGTTGCTTGTGGCAGTGCTTTCGTATGTTGGTTTAAAGTTTTTCTCACAAACTCCGGCTGGGATGTTTATGGGAAGGTTGATTAGCAGCGTTGTTATCTTCGTGCTCATGCTTCGCCTGACATGGAAATATTTAAAGTTTCGTATTGAATGGCCGGTTTTAAAAGAGCTGCTAGCATATGCGGCACCTTTAGCGCCTACATCGATCGCGTTTTGGGTTATCGCTAATTCAAGCACATTTTTTATTCAACATTTCGCCTCGCTTGCGGCTGTCGGGGTATTTGGAGTAGCGCTCCGTCTAGCGATGATGATTACCCTTGTCACAAGTGGCGTGCAAATGGCGTGGCGGCCGTATTCGATGTCTGTGAAAGATAAAAAGGATAGCCCATATATATTTGCGAAAATTTATATGGCGCTATTGCTTTTAGGTCTCGTCGGCGTTATGGTAATAGCGACAATTAGCCCATGGGTAATGAAGACGTTTTTTAAACCTGAGTATTATGAAGCGTACCAATATATTGCCTTTTTGTCGTGTGTCACATTTTTAAACTTCTATTATTTAATTATTTCCGTCGGTCTGTTCTTTAAAAAAGAAACCGGCTATATTACCCGTATATTTGCGATTGCAGCGCTTCTAAACATCGGCCTAAACTTGGTTCTTGTACCGTGCTTAGCTAGCTGGGGGGCGGTTATCGCGAATATGGTAACATACGTATTTGCTGTAATATTCATTTTCCAAAAGAGCCAACAAGTATACTATGTGCCAGTGTCATTTGCGAAAATGGCCTTTTTATTTGTTAGCATGGTAATTAGCACATCCGCTATTATCTATGTTCAAGAAAAGCAAATGAGCGTCTTATTTATTTTGTTAAGCTGGGCCTATTTTATTATTATGGCGCTTGTAAGCCGTGTCGATCGCGAGTTTCGCCGTCAGACGGCCTTGGGGGATTTGTGAAAGAATGGAAATGTTAAAGGTATAGTGATGTTAAAGGAGGATTCAAAATGAAAATTGTGACCGTTTTGGGAGCAAGACCGCAGTTTATTAAAGCCGCACCAGTGTCGCGCGTATTGCGAGAAAAACATACGGAAATTATTATTCATACAGGACAACATTATGATGCGAATATGTCAGATATCTTTTTTGAAGAATTAAATATTCCCAAACCGGATTATTATCTTGGAGTTGGCTCTGGCAGTCACGGAAAGCAAACAGGGGAAATGATGATTAAAATTGAAGAAATTGTATTGAAGGAACAACCAGACTATGTACTTGTATATGGCGATACGAATTCTACGCTGGCTGGAGCACTTGTAGCTGCCAAACTGCATATTCCGGTCATCCATGTGGAAGCAGGGTTGCGTAGTTTTAATAAAAAAATGCCAGAAGAAATTAATCGTATTATGACAGATCATGTATCGGAATTTTTGTTATGTCCAACGGATACCGCAGTAAAAAACTTGAAAAACGAGAACATTACACATAATGTCATTAACATTGGTGATGTGATGTATGATGCGGTTTTATATAATCAAGAACTAGCAACACAAAAATCAACCATTTTATCTGAACTTGGTCTAGTGGAGAAAACATATCATTTGATTACAATACATCGTGCGGAAAACACGGATGATATTCAAAAGATGCAAAATATTTTAGCGGCTTTTTCACAAATTGAGGATATGAAAATATGGCCGATTCATCCGCGTACGAAACATAAGCTTGAAACGTATGGGCTAGACATCAATGCTATTCCTAATTTGAAGGTAGTGGATCCTGTAGGCTATCTTGACATGCTGATGCTGGAAAGTCATGCGAAAAAGATTATTACAGATTCAGGCGGTGTGCAAAAAGAGGCGTATTTTATGAAAGTGCCATGTGTGACTGTGCGAGAGCAGACAGAGTGGGTAGAAACACTTGAGACAGAAGCAAATATTCTAGTTGGGACGGATGTAGAAAAAATCGTTACGGCAGTTAAGAAAGAGGTTTGTCCTGTATACGAAGACGTATTTGGAGACGGAAAAGCAGCTGAAAAAATCGTTGAGGCGATTGAGCGAACATAAAAGGGTGCATTCTTATGCTATATATATCTATTTGGCTGGTTATATTATTTTTGTCAACAGCATTGTTTCGTTATGTATCGGGGAGTTTGTCAATCGTAAAGCCGAATCTAGTATCTATCATCTACTATTATTCGTTGCTTGTTTCAAGCTTTGTCGGTTCGCTACTCATTGCGTTAGGAGTCGATCATTATTACATGACAGCTAAGCTGTTTAGGCCAGACGAGTATCGGGTCATTGGCTTTGTTGTTGTTTGTTTTGTGATGGTATTTTTGCCATTATCAATGCTTTTAGTGTCAAAATTATGTGGTTTTGAGGCACGAACAGAATTTTCTCGGTATTTGGAGAGGCCTGTTCAGCCTGTCACGAGCCGGTCAAATGAATTTTTTTATTGTTTTTCCGCTTTATCAGGATTCAGCATATTAGCGATTTTATATACAATTTGGAAAACTCCGCATGTTCCTATTTTCGCCCTGATAACAGGGCATGAGGAGATGAGTTTAGCGGAACTAAGGATTCAAGCTTCTCTGCATTTTAAAGGAAATATATTATTCCGTAATATTTTTGCGCTTTCGCTAACTCCTCTTCTGTCGTTAATGGCGTACATTTTTTCGGTGCTAACAAATGAGTTTAGGTGGAAAATATTGTTTTTTTTGTTGTTTATAGGAGCCTTGTTTGTCAATTTATATGATCTAGCTAAATCACCAATCTTTTTTTATCTGATTATGTTTTTGCTTGTGCGTATTTATATTGGAGAAACAAAACTCTCTGCTTTTAAAGTGATGGTCTATGGATTGGTTGGCGGTATTGTTCTTGTGGGCATGTATATTGTTATTCAAGGAGTGAATGATGTCGAATCATTTTTGGCTTATAACAAAGGACCAATTGGTCGCATCATTTTCGCACAAATTGCTCCAACATTTTTACACTTGAATTTATTTGGTGAAGTGCTGCCATTTTTATATGGAAGAAGTTTGCCATCTATTTTGACTGGTTTATTCGATATAGATAATGTTCGTTCGGCACGAATGGTAATGGCCCATGTATTTCCGGAACGAATTGAAGATGGAACAGGTGGCGTGCTCAATACGCTCTTTGTCGCTGAAGCATATGCGAATTTTGGATATTTAGGAATTATCATCGGCACACTTTATGTTGGGATTGTGATTCAACTGCTGTATATTTGCTTTCTTCGGTTGCCAAAAAATCCTATCTTTATAAGCCTGCTTGTGTATTTTTCAGTGAATATACCGCGCACGATTGTTGGGGGATTTACGGATTTTCTATTTAATCCAATCTGGATCTTGCTTGCAGTGCTATTTGGTGGAATGGTATTATTTTTGCGAGTGAAGGCGGATATATGGGTATTTTTAAAAGGCAGCCTATTAAAAAAATTCAATATTCGATGAGGGATCAAGATGAAAAAGGTGCTTGTTTATTACCCGTTTCCTTTAGCGGAGCAGGCGAATAGCGGTTCCAAGTTAAGGCCTCATGAAATGTATAAAGCATTTTGTAAATGGGGAGTAGAACAAGAGATTGAGGTAATTCTGATTGCTGGTACCTCAGTGGAGCGAGCTAAGCAATTCCAGCGACTAGTTAGCAACGGGACATTGAACGATATTTGGTTCTGCTATATGGAAAATCAAACAATTCCGTTATGGCTAACTGATCCGGGACATCGACCAAAAAAACCGTTCATTGATCGCACAATATTGCGTTATTTACAGAAGCGCAATATTCCTATTGGGGTGTTTTATCGCGATGTTTATTGGAAGTTCGATGAGCTATACCCGTTAAAAGGGTGGAGAAAGAAGCTGATGCAGATGATTTACCGCTGGGAGGAACGTTTTTATGAAACATATTGTGATGTTATTTTTTTACCAAGTATTGAGATGGAAAAATACGTGGAGATTGATCGTCCAATGATTGATCTTCCTCCTGGTGGGAAACAAAGGGTGATCCACAGAGAAGAAAATAAAGAATTGCCAGTCAAAGGATTGTATGTTGGTGGTATTAATAATGAAGATTATGGATTGTTTTTGCTTCTCGATGCATTGGAGATTGTCAATCAAAATGACTCCTTTATCCAGTTGACAGTCGTGTGCAGAAAAAATGAATTTGACGCGCTTTCTCATGAAAAAAAGGAGAGAATCAACCGTTTAGGCGTCGAAGTACGGCATATAAGTGGTGAAGAGTTAGACCGTTTATATGAGAAGATGGATTTTGCATTTATTCCAAGACTGCGCAGTGAATATAATGATTTTTCTGTACCTGTAAAGCTTGTGGAGTATTTGTCGAATATGCTTCCTGTGGTAGCTACTGATTGTTTAGCCCAGAAACGTTTTGTTGAAGAGGGAGGATACGGAGTGATTTGCGAGGATCACCCACAATCAGTGGCGGAGGCGATTCGTATAATGATTGATCAAAAAGAGCGATATCGCCAACAAATTACAGAAACATTTATGAAAAAACATTCTTGGGTTTCCAGAGTAGAAAAAGTGCAAAGAACATTAACGAGGGATGTAAAATGAAGGTTGCGTTATTAGCCCCGAGTAAGTCAATTCATACGCATAAATGGGCAAGTTTTTATCAACAAAGAGGAATCGATGTCAAAGTTATCACATTTAAAGATCATTATTCGATGGAGCATGCGAAGGAAGTCGAAACATGGGTATTACCAAAGTGGTTTCCCGGGAAATTGTCCTATATTTCGAGTGTATTCGCTTTAAAAAGATTGCTTTTAGAATTTCAACCTGATATTTTGCATGCTCATTATGTGTCGAGTTATGGACTTGTTGGTGCGCTGACAAATACTCATCCATTTTATGTTTCTGTATGGGGGAGAGATATTTATCAGTTCCCGGTACAAAATCGCTTGAATCGAGGGATAGTAGAATTTACGTTACAAAAGGCAGATGTCATTTGTTCAACAAGCCATGTCATGGCGGCAGAGACGAAAAAATATACAGATAAACATGTGGAAGTAACACCGTTTGGCGTTGATCTTACGATTTTTAAACCATTGGAGAAACAAAAAAAGGAAACTATTACGATTGGAACAGTTAAATCACTTTCCGATAAATATGGAATCGCGGATTTAATTAAGGCATTTGCCATTGTTTATAAAGAGTATCCACATACAAATTTGTTGATTGTTGGTGATGGCCCACAACGTCAAGAGTATGAACAATTGGCAGAAACGCTTGGCATTCGACATGTAACAACATTTACGGGGCGTATCCCTAATACAGAGGTTCCTGCATATATTAACGACATGGATATTTTCGCAGTTCCTTCTACAGAAGATAGCGAAAGTTTTGGTGTAGCAGCTGTGGAAGCGATGGCTTGTGGTGTACCAGTTATTGTATCAAATGTCGGAGGACTTCCAGAAGTGGTAAAAAGAGATGTGACAGGCTTGATTGTACCTAAAGAAAATCCAAGTGCTTTGGCTGAAGCGTTCCGATATCTTCTTCAAGATACGGCTTTGCGCAGCAAAATGGGTAAAAATGGAGTAAATCATGTTAAACAGCATTATGATTGGGTTGATAATGCTAATAATATGTTAAACCTATATAAAAAAACATTGAAAGGGGTGTAAGTGATGATAAAAAAAGCTGTTATCCCCGCAGCGGGACTAGGCACCCGTTTTTTGCCGGCAACAAAAGCGCAACCAAAAGAAATGTTACCAATCGTAGATAAGCCGACGATTCAGTATATTATTGAAGAAGCAGTGCATTCTGGCATTGAAGATATTATTATTGTAACAGGAAGAAATAAGCGTGCTATTGAGGATCATTTTGATAAATCAGTAGAACTTGAGATGTTGTTGGAACGGACTGGGAAACATGATATGTTACAAATTGTAGAGTCAATTTCTAACTTAGTGGATATTCATTACGTCCGTCAGAAAGAGCCTTTGGGACTTGGACATGCAGTTTTATGTGCGAAAAAATTTATCGGAAATGAGCCATTTGCTGTGTTGCTAGGGGATGATATTATTGATAGCCCTGTTCCTGCTCTCCAACAAATGATTGAGCAATATAAACAAGTTCATTCAAGTGTGCTTGGGGTAAAAGATGTACCTCGTTCCGATGTAAATAAGTATGGAATTGTAGATTATGAAGGACAAGACAATGAGCTGTATATGGTTAAGGGATTAGTAGAGAAGCCAGAGATTGATAATGCACCATCCACACAGGCAATTATTGGTAGATATATTTTGACTCCAGCGATTTTTGAAATGCTTGAACAGGTGCATCCAGATAAAAAAGGAGAAATTCAATTAACTGATGCTATTGATCGATTACTGAAGAAAGAGCGCATTTACTCTTATGTGATTAAAGGAGAGCGCTATGATGTGGGAGACAAATTTGGATTCTTGAAAGCTTCTATTGATTTTGCTTTAAAGCGCCCAGATTTAAATTATAAATTAGAATCCTATTTACGGGAAAAACTGCAACAATGATGAGAATTATCTATTTGTGCCAACACTTTCCACCTGAAACGGGTGCGCCGCAAATTCGCGTGTATGAAGTAAGTAAGGAATTGCTCAAACGCGGTCATCAAGTGGAAGTATTAACAGCATTCCCACATCATCCCAAAGGCGTGATCCCTGAGGAATATCGCGGTATGTTCTATATGTTTGAGTATTGGGATGACATTCCTGTTCATAGAACATGGATTTATCCTTCGCCTAAAGGGAGTTTTTGGAAGAGGGTGGCTTCGTATTTTTCCTTTACGTTCAGCGCTTTTTATTCTTTATGGAAATCAAAGCCGACTGATGTTATTATTTGTAATTCACCACCTTTGTTTTTGGGAATTACTGGGTATTTGGGTGCAAAGCTGAAAGGAGCGAAATTTGTCTTTAATGTTGCAGATATTTGGCCAGAATCGGCAGTGGAGCTAGGAATTTTAAAAAATAAGACATTTATCAGAATGGCTACATGGTTAGAACACTTTTTATATAGAAAATCATGGAAAATTGCAGCGGCAACAGAAGGAATTAGAGATTATATGATTCAACATGGGAAGAAGGCGAAAGATGTATTTTTATTGCCAAATGGTGTGAACACTGATGTATTTCAGCCTCTTCCTAAAAATGAGGCATTAATAAAAGAGATTGGCATAGAAGGAAAAACAGTATTTACCTATGCTGGAACAATGGGATATGCTCAAGGATTAGATTCCATTTTGCAGGCTGCTGCTCTTTTAAAGGATAAATATCCCCACGTCCATTTTCTATTTGTAGGGGATGGACAAGAACGCGAAAAATTAATAAAAATGAAGGCAGAGCTACAACTTCAGAATGTCACATTTTATGGTTCGGTGCCAGTGTCAAAGATGCCGGAGATTTTTTCTATCTCTGATTATAGTATTGTTTCGTTACGTAATATTGATTTGTTTAAAGGCGCACGTCCATCAAAAATTTTTCCAGCAATTGCGACAGGAACGCCAGTGTTGTATTGTGGTAATGGAGAAAGCGCTGAGATTTTATTAACGCACAATTGCGGGAGGATTGCCCCGCCAGAGAATCCAGAGGGGATTGCAGAAGAAATTAGAAAATTACTTTCTATTTCTCAAGAAGAATATCAAATAATGTCTAAAAATGGAAGGAGACTAGCGGTAGAAGAGTATTCTTGGAAGCGTATTGTTGATGATTTGCTAGACCATCTTTCAAAATAAGACAGAGTCTGGACACTTGCTCCAGACTCTGTTTTATTATTATTTAGAGACAGTCGTCCCTTTGAAGTAATGCTGCAAAATTTGTGTTGCAGTCCAGCCACGCTCAGCCAATGACTTTGCTCCGTATTGGCTCATTCCAATTCGGTGTCCCCATCCTTTTCCATTAACAACAATCGAAGAAACACCTCCAGTACCTGTCGGAGGAAGAGAAGTAATACCAGTTGATGTTTGGACACGAATATTTTCAGGATTAGAAATGATTAGACTTCCAGAGTTTGTTTGAACACGCTGACCATTTATTTGGGCGATAGCCGTTTTGTTGCTAGTGGTTTGTACATATAGTCCCCCACTATTCTTATTGACTGTAATGGCAAACCAGTTGGAAAGTAACTTATTATAATAACGGGAGTCGTTTAATGGGAACAAACTGCGAATAGTGCTCTCATTTCCGCTTATCGTTTTTGTTCCTGATGAGGTAACGATAGTAACTCCCCCTACTTCCCCATTAGCTCCCTTCTTTTGAATGGATATGTCATAAAGTATTGTGGAACTGTCAGTAAATCCGAAAGATTTTAAAATTGTATTTGGCGAAAAGGTAAAGGACCATGTACTATATGGCGATGATTCATATGGATCATCTACAGTAGAAAGATAAGGGTACAGACTTTGATTTGAATTCCAAACATCACCAACATTGGCCGTTTTCCCGCCGCTTGTGGAATGGAAAAAGGCTTGAATGACTTTTCCATTATACTTTACATACAAACCTTGAGTTTCGGTCACTGCTGCGTTCGTGCGGGCATCTTCACTGCTATATCCGCTGTATACTTGGCTGTTAGGATTGGTAGTGAGCGTACTTTTTGTTGCCTCCGCATAGCTTCTTGCAGCGATAGCCTGAGCTTTCAGTGCTTCTTTTGGCCAAGATGCAGGCATTTCATTTGGGACTACGCCCTTTAAATAATCCTCCATATCTACAATATTGATGACTTGAAGGCTATTATTTTTGATAGTAATGTCTGCGCTGCCCCGATACAGAGTATTATTGATTTTTAGTAGGGATAAAGCATAGACTCCTTGCGTTTCTTGAATGGTAAATCCAAGCGTAGAAGAGTCGAGCGTTGATCCATTAGTGATAGTGACCCCATTTAATGTATATTTTACGGTAAGCGTTGTATTGTTGCTCAGTGGTGTAATCGTGCCTTTTTGTTTGTTGAATAATTGGTAGTTTCCATTTATTGTTATGGATACAGAACTTCCTTGATATAAAAGAACATTGACAGGATTAGGATATGAAACAACACTTAAAGCCTTAGGTGAGCTAGGCAAAAAAAAGAATAACATTAAACTGGCAGCGATCAGAGAAAACATATATTTCATTTGATTACTTCACCTCGCCTAAATAACCAGCCATCCAACCTCTTTTTCCATTGCTTAATTGAACGTTATACCATACTTCACCTTGGCTGTTAGTAAAAGATTGAATGTAGAGGAGAGATGTTCCTTTTCCAACAGTTTCAATAATTGGATAGGATGTACTTGCCCCTTTCCTAATATTTGTTTGTGCTGAGGTGACGACTGTTTTTTGCGTATTGCCTGTTGTGCTATTAGGAGATGTCGATACATCGCCAGAATAGACCCAGCCTTTTACAGTGGAACTAAGCTGAACGTTATACCATAATCCTTGTGAAGAAGAGAAAGAAGTAATTACTTTTAATGAATCCCCTTTGTTTTTATAGCTAACCACTTTATAGGAAGTGCTTGCTCCACTACGAATAGCCACATTATTTTGGATCACGTAAACGGTTGATGGCAAGGACGGGGATTGGTTAGCAAGCTGTTGCTTTAAGTTATCAATTTCTTTCTGTTGGGCAGCAATCGTTGCCTGTAGGCTTGTAATTTGTGATTTAATCGGGTTTAATTGGGCTGTTACCCAGTCTACGCTAGCCAAGATGACTTCTTCAGACGCCTTCATAATAGAAGGAGTGAAACAAATAGAACCTATCGTTATTCCGATAGCTAGTCCCATAGACACTACCCATTTTTTTGTTTTCACTGTTAAAGCCTCCTCGTATTTTTTGTGTAAAGAGAAGTTGCTTCAAAGTATGGTGATTTGAAGCAACTCTTTTATCTTTAAAATTTAAAAATTATTAAAATATTCTTCCAGCCCCTGACGAATACCGGCTGCTGCTTTTTGACGGAATGCTTTAGTTTTTAGTAAGGCCTCTTCTTTTGGATTGGATACAAATGCTAATTCTACTAGAATACTAGGCAATTCATTTTTACGATTGACATAGAATTCTTGCTCTTTATATCCACGATTTGAAGTCCCTAATTGTGATACTATATATTTTTGAACATATTGAGCTAATTTCACACTTTTGGGACCATTGAAGTTGGTAGATACATTATAATAAGTTGTTGTTCCAGATGATGTACTAGAATAAGAGTCAGCATGGATGCTAATAAACGCATCGTAGTCAGAACTGTTAGCGATTGTTGTTCGTTCAGCTAACTCCAAGAATACATCTGTACTTCTTGTTAGCTTAACAATAGCTCCATACTTTTCTAATTCAGCTTTCAGGAGCAAGGCTGTATCTAAATTAATATCTTTTTCCTTTAAGCCAGTTGGGCCAATTGCGCCTGTATCATGTCCGCCATGTCCAGCATCAATGATAATTTTTTTTCCTTTTAATCCAGTTTCGAGAATTTTTATAGAAATGCGATCACCATAATTACGAATCGTGAATGTATATCCTGGTGAAAATGTTAGGATGAGCGAAGAGTCAACTTGTTCAATGGATTTTATCCCCTCGATCTTGAATGTGGGAATGTCAGAATGAGAAAACCCTCCGGTAATTTTTAAACGATTATCTGATAGAATTGAGTAGGATACGCTGAAATTATTAGTTTTGCTCCATTCTATATAGCGGTCTGTTCCACTGGTTTTGAGTTTAGGCTGAATTAGGCTATTGGTAGCTACTGTAGAGGTTTTACCTTGTGGTACCCACCCGCGTATACCAGAGGAAGTTTCCACATAAATCCATCCATTATAACTATATAAATATAGTAGTCGCTCGTTTGCACCTAGATTTCTTACCACTGCGTAAGATTCTGATGCGCCGCGGCGAAGCGGAACACTTGATGTGGCTGCATATACATATTTTGGTGTGCTTATTTCAAATTCTGGCATCCATCCGATTTTTCCTGTTGAGGAAGTAACTTTGATCCAGTTAAAGGACGTATCATTCACTGTTTGCATCATAGTAACCTGAATGTTTTTTGGTATCTTCTCGATAATTTGTGCTTTGAAAGATGGTGATTCATAAACAACAGCTCCATTTGTAACCACTGCCTTCTTTTGAGAAGATGGTATCGTATTAGATGATGTACTGGTGCTTTTCACTTGAACCACTGTTTCATGCACCCAGCCAACTTGATTATTTGAAAGAACGACTTTATACCATTTGGCACCTTGCGAATCTGTTGAAATGTCAACACCTGTTAAAGAAACACCATTTTTTAACTGTGTTAACACTTTAGCGTTGGTGGATGGGCTTTGTCGGACATTTGCAACAGATACGCTAATGGACAACTGGTATGTTTTTGTCTGCTGTTGGCTGTCAAGGCCATTAGGAGCTGCAACGACCACTGCGTTTTTTAGCGTTTCTTCAGGTACCCATCCTTTGATTTTTTCGGTATCGATACGATACCATAAGTGCTTAGTAGTAGTCACAAACAAATCGATTACAGCGATGGTTTGCCCTTTACTGATAGTGGCCACTGTTTGATATGTATCGCTTGCTCCACGTCTGACCAAGGCTGTTTGGCCAACAGAATAATAGGTTGGGAGCTTTTCTGGCAGATGATCGGAGACATATAACTGGTTAGTACGTATCCATCCTTTTTTTCCAGATATATCAACACGATAATATGTTTCGTTGAGAGAATTTGTGTATTCGTCAATGATTTGAACTATCTCACCATTTCTTAATGTTTGTACCACCTCATATGATGAAGAGGCCCCTTTGCGTAGAGCGACCCCATTTTCAAGAGCAACGGCTAATTTTCCTATGTTTGTTTTTTGAAGAGTAAGCTGTTTTGCCCAAATCCATCCGGTAAAGTTATCAAATTGGACTCGGTACCATAGCTCTCCAGCTGCATTTGTAAATTCATCTATGACTAGTACCTGTTTTCCTAAAGGAACAGAAGTCACAATCGGGTAGGACGTAGTTGCACCTTTACGTAATGTGGCTGTTTCACTTGTTATCATTAGATTTCCAACATTTGTTTCTTTTTGAGCAGTGAGTTGTTCTGCTAAAATCCATCCAGTAAAGTTATCAAATTGGACTCTATACCACAATTCTCCAGACGCATTTGTAAATTCATCTATGACTAGTACCTGTTTTCCTGAAGGAACGGAAGTCACGATTGGATAGGATGTAGTTGCGCCTTTACGCAATGTAGCTGCTTCGTCTGTTATCATCTGTACAGGATATTGCTTAGACGATGAGTCGTCAGCAGAAGCAAAGGTTGGCCATATACAACAAGTTGCAACAATCGTAGAAGTAATCCATTTTTTCACGCTATCCCTCCAAACTCTATAATTTTCTGAAGCTATTATTTATAGTAACCGATTTTTGTCGAAATTTCCAATCGGAATAAAGTGCTAAACGTGCTATCTGAAATCATTTATTAGTTTTTTAATGAATGAAAAATAAATTTCTTCACTACTATTTTCCCTTGATTTCTTCATTTTTCTATTTTTTACGACGGATAATAGTAAAAAAGACCCTAGTTCTTAGGGCCTTTTTAAATAGCTAGTTGGAAGATTTAGTTGAATCCATTTCGACATTATTTTGTGTGTATGAAGTATCCTTATCATTTTCTAATGCTTGTTTGAGCGTTTCGTTGATTTCAGCAACAGATTGTTCATCTGGAATATAATAGTAAATATTATCGATATAGTTGTCGTATCCTTTTAGCTGTAGATTCTCAATTGGAACATCTTTCATTTTCTGATATAGATAAATGAATGAAAGTAGATCCGAAGGAGGAATATTTGTCCGGACATTGTCCCCTAAATGATTGATAACATCATCAAGCTTTGATAGGGAGCTAATGGATGATCCCTTTTCGATAATGGCTTTAATGACTTGTCTCTGCCGTTCGTTTCTTCCTAAATCTCCTTTTGGATCTGATTTTCGCATTCTTACATATGCTAACGCTTGGTTTCCGTTTAGCTCCATTCTGCCTTTATGAAATGTGTACTTTTTCAAAGAGCCAGTAAGCTGCGCACTAAATGTAAACGGTACATCAACTGTAACACCACCTAGTGAATCGACAATTTGCTCAAAACCCTCGAAATTTGTTGTGATATAGTAATCAATCGGAACATCAATTAGTTCGTTAACTGCAGCGATTGTTGATTCGATGCCACCATAACTATAAGAATGGGTTATTTTATCCTTCTTTCCTTCTTCTGTTATATAAACTCGTGTATCACGTGGAATGCTTAACATGTATATTTTCTTCGAAACAGGATTTATAGTTAAAAGCATAATCACATCGGAGCGGCCTTTTTCATCATGATACTGATTTTCCACACCTACAAGTAAAATGGTCATGGGATCTTTTTTTATTTGAATTTTTTCAGTTCGTTTTTTGGATAATTTAGAAAAATCCAATGCTTGGTAAATTTTTTCGCTTGCTTTTTTTGTTTCAAAGTATATATGGTAGGCAAAGGCACTTCCTGAACCAATTAGCAAAAAAAGAATGACGAAGATGAGAAAGCGAAACTTTTTTCTTTTTTTCTTTTTTCTTTTTTTTATTTTTAAAGACTTTCTATTTGTTCTTGAATCATTCATAGGAACCCTCTTTTCAACTAAAGAATAAAATGATTAATCGATACTCTACGATTAACTAGTATGTGTCTCATAAGTGAATAGTTAAAATTCGATTGTTTTTTCCAAATATGTTACTTCTCCTTCTCTTATTTCCGACTTTGCATTGGTTAAATCGGTGAGCCATTCGCAAAACGGCTGCTTGTTGTTTTCTTCGACAAATACCTCGATTTCGACATGATCTAGATAGTGAATGGCTTTCACATCATAAATGGAGGAGCGAAGGGCATTCTCCACTTTACCAAGCCAATTGTAATCGATCGCAACATGCATAATGCGCATGAGGCGGCGTTCAACAATTTCCGCTGCTTTCAGCCCTTCGGATACCGCTTTGCTGTAAGCGCGGACGAGACCGCCGGCTCCAAGCTTAATGCCGCCAAAATAGCGAGTCACAACGACAACGGTGTCCTTTAGTCCTTTTTTTCTAAGCACTTCGAGCATCGGAACCCCAGCCGTGCCGCTCGGTTCACCGTCATCATTCGCTTTTTGGATGTGGTCATGCTCGCCGATTAAATAAGCAGAGCAGTTATGCGTCGCATCCCAATGCTTTTTTTTGATTGTTTGAATGAACTGAGTCGCTTCCTCTTCCGTTGTTGCCCGATTGGCATAACAAATGAATCGCGATTTTTCGATCACGATTTCACTTTCTCCATATCCTTTTACGGTATAATATTTATGCAGCAATGATGAAACACCTCGCGATCATGCGGCACGCTGTTGCATATGTTTTTATTACCAATTTAATTTTTGGCGATAAGTTGCGTGAAACATGCTATACTTAAAAAAACAAGTATATGCCGTCGCCTACCGGTCGGGAACAGGTAGCGAAAAAGCATCTTTTTCTATTATAAATCGACAGCTTTTTTCCTTCAAATAAAACTTTTCGTTAGAAAAATTTGTATGATCTCTTGATACTTTTTTGTATAAGCACGGAGGATTTCGTATGTCTTTGCCAAAAAAATTAAATGCGAAGGAATTAGATAAAATTGTCGAAAAAATGGTAAAAACGGTTCATCATAGCAAAGATGAAATTTTTCAGATCGGCGAACGGTCCCGCCATGAGTATGAGCATTTGATCAAGGAGCTAGAGGAAACAAAAACGCAAGTCAGCCTGATTATCGATGAAGCAGATCGGCTGGAGGTGCAGGCGCGTCTGGCCAGACAGCGCTTATCAGAGGTGAACCGCCATTTTTCACGCTATTCCGAAATGGAAATCCGCGAGGCTTATGAAATCGCGCACGAGCTGCAAATGAAGCTGACGATGATTCGCGAGCAAGAAAGGCAGCTGCGGCTGCGGCGCGATGAATTGGAACGGCGTTTAGCCGCACTAAAAGAAACCATTGAACGCGCCGATCATTTAATTGGACAAATCACCGTTGTCCTGAATTATTTGAACAGCGACTTTCGCCAAGTGGGCGAGTTTATAGAAGGGGCCAAACAAAAACAGGAGTTCGGTTTAAGGATTATCGAAGCTCAAGAAGAGGAACGCCGCCGCTTATCGCGGGAGATTCACGACGGTCCTGCCCAAATGCTCGCCCATGTGATGATGCGCTCGGATTTAATGGAACGGATTATTCGACAACGCAGTGTCGATGAAGCGGTTCAAGAATTGCGGGATTTTAAAAAAATGGTACGTTCTGCACTTTACGAAGTGAGAAGAATTATTTATGATTTAAGGCCAATGGCGCTTGATGATCTGGGCTTAATACCTACCCTCCGTAAATATTTGCAAAATGTTGAGGAGTATAACCAGCAAACGAAAATTTCTTTTGTACATATTGGGGAGGAAAAACGATTGCCTGCCCATTTTGAGGTGGCGATTTTTCGCCTTGTCCAAGAATCGGTGCAAAACGCACTGAAGCATGCGGAGGCATCTGAGATTCAAGTGAAGGTAGAAATGAAGCAGCAGTATCTTTTCCTAATGATTAAAGATAATGGAAAAGGATTTGATGTGAAGAAAAAGAAGGAAAATTCCTTTGGATTGATTGGGATGAAGGAACGAGTAGAATTATTGGAAGGAACGATGAATATCCGTTCACAAATGGGTGTGGGAACAACCGTGTTTATTCAAATTCCGCTGTTAGAAACGACACAAACAAGAAGGGAGAGGATCGATCAATGAAAACACGCATCGTTATTATTGATGACCATCAATTATTTCGCGAAGGAGTCAAGCGGATTTTAGAATTCGAAGGACAATTTGAGGTAGTAGCGGAGGGAGCGGATGGCAGTGATGCGCTCGAGTTGGTGCAAAAGCATCAGCCGGATATCGTGATTATGGATATTAACATGCCGAATACGAATGGAGTGGAAGCGACGCGGCAGCTGGTGGAAACGTACCCTGACACAAAGGTGGTGGTCCTTTCCATTCACGATGATGAAAATTATGTGATGCATGCGCTGAAAACAGGCGCGACAGGCTATTTATTAAAGGATATGGATGCGGATACATTGATAGAAGCGGTCAAGGTCGTAGCAGAAGGCGGATCTTATTTACATCCGCGCGTGACGCATAATTTAATTCAAGAATACCGCCGCCTCGCCGCAGGAACGAGCCAGAAGGTCGAAAAAACATCGCGCGAGGTATGTCTGCCGCTGCATTTGTTAACGCGCCGGGAGTGTGAGGTGCTGCAGCTTCTTGCGGACGGCAAAAGCAACCGCGGCATTGGCGAGGCGTTGTTTATAAGTGAAAAAACGGTGAAAAATCATGTCAGCAATATTCTTCAAAAACTAAATGTAAATGACCGTACACAAGCGGTTGTTGTGGCGATCAAAAACGGATGGGTGGAGGTCCGCTGAGCGCCAAGGCTGTCGAGAATTCGGCAGCCTTTTTTTGTAATGAAATCCATCTTTTTTTCCGCTACAATGGAGGTAAGGAAGACGGGCTGATCATCCACATGCAGACCGTTTCCATTCGCTCATGCCGATGGGGACAAACTGAAAGAACAGGCTAGTCAAATGAGAAAGGTCCTGCATGAGCGAATTGGTGCAGCGTATCCGCTGTGACGATGGATCAGCAAAGGCCATAATCAAAATAAGGAAGGTATGAATGATGAGGACAGCGATTGTCACGGATAGTACGGCATATATTCCGAAAGACGTGCGCGAAGCATTGCACATTTATATGATTCCATTAAGCGTTTCCTTTGGCAATGAAGCCTATCGGGAAGAAGTGGATATTCATGCGGAGCCATTTTTCGAAGAAGTGAGGCAGCATAAACATTTGCCGACAACATCGCAGCCGTCGATCGGCGCATTTGTTGAGCTGTTTGAAACGCTGGCCAAGCAATATGACGCGGTGGTAAGCATTCATTTATCAAGCGGCATAAGCGGTACGTATCAAGGGGCGTTAACGGCAGCAGGCATGGTAGAAGGCCTTCAGGTGTACGCGTATGACTCGGAGATCAGCTGCATGGCACAAGGCTTTTATGCGATGGAGGCCGCTGAAATGGCGCTGGCGGGCAAGCATCCCCAAGAGATTATTGCCCGCCTGGACGAAATCAAAACCTCGTTGCGCGCGTATTTTATGGTGGATGACTTAATCCATTTGCAGCGCGGCGGACGGCTGAGCAGTGCCCAAGCGTTTATCGGCAGCCTTTTACAGGTGAAACCGCTGCTTCATTTTCAAAACAAAGTCATTGTGCCGTTTGAAAAAATCCGTACGCGCAAAAAAGCGATCAAGCGGATCGAGGAGCTGCTCGCCGAGGATGCCAAGCTCGGAGTGCCCCTGAAAGCGGCGATTATCCATGCGAACCGCTTGGAGGAAGCGGAGGCGTGGAAGCAGGAGCTGGCGCAAACCTATCCGAATGTGGAATTTTTGATCAGCTATTTCGGCCCGGTCATTGGGACGCATCTGGGCGAAGGCGCGCTCGGGCTCACTTGGTATCGCCCATAAAGAGCTTCATCATCATGGAACGGGACATCAAGTCCCTTATCTAAACGGATGGGACCGTCCACATGCCAATCGCCAAGCCATCGATCGGCGGCATCAGCGGGAAACCGAAAAAGCATCAATGCTGCCGAAGCAAGCAGTACGGACCGCTTCAGAATGTTGATAAACGCTTTCATCTTGCATCATCGGCTCATGAACGTTTGAGTTCGGTTCGCGTTTTCACTCGGCTGCGTTCCTGATCTGCTAAGCGTTTTGATGCAACCGACGCAATCCATAAAGGCTGTTAAAATGGTTGAAGCCAAAGTCTACTGTGGGCTTTGTCTTCAACCGAAAACCGTCAGTTCCGCTTTTTTCTTTAGGCAACGATTCGCCAAAATGAATCATGGAGGGATAAGATGCGTTTTGTGTTTGAACAGGGCAAATGGCTTCCAGAAGCGCTGGCAAAGGAAAAGCATAAAGACCGCCGGCCGATTAGCCGTCTGCCCGATCTCCCTTCTTGCGAGAAAAACCCCGAATTTCCCTTTTCTCCTACTCTTCTTGCCTTTCTTGAAGGCAGACAGCTTCTCATAGATGATCTCCCTTTTTCACTGGAACAGATTCAGGCCCATTATGAAAATGGTTATTTGCGTTATCAAAAAGGCATTACTCAAACCGAGCGCGGCGGTTATCGCTGTGAACGATGCGGAAATGAGCGCGCCCATCTTTTTGCCTCCTTTCACTGCGCCCGCTGTGAAGAGAGCTGTACGTATTGCCGGCAATGCTTGATGATGGGAAGGGTGAGCGAATGTACTCCGCTTGTCGTTTCTTGTGTGAGCCCAAAGCGAATCGCTTATGACCGTCCGCTTGTTTGGAGTGGCAAACTTTCCCATGCCCAGCAAGCGGCGGCGGAAGCGGTCAAACAAGCCATAGACCGCCATGATGAATTAACGGTCTGGGCTGTTTGTGGGGCGGGGAAGACAGAAGTGCTTTTTCCCGGCATCGCCCATGCCCTAGAGCGCGGCAGACGCGTCTGCATCGCTACCCCCAGAATGGATGTCGTATTAGAACTGGCTCCGCGCTTCAAGCAGGCGTTTCCAACGGTTCCCATCATTGCTTTATATGGCGGAAGCGAGGATCGTTTCAAACAGGCCCCTCTTGTCATGGCGACCACGCATCAGCTGCTTCGTTTTTATCGCGCGTTTGATGTCATGATCATCGACGAAGTCGATGCTTTTCCTTACTCTGTGGAGCCGATGCTGCAATATGCAGCTGCCAAAGCCCGCTGTGAACCGTCCGCTTTGATTTATTTAACAGCGACTCCCCATCCAGCATGGCAACGGGAAATTCAAAAGAACAAGCGAATGGCGGCGACGATTCCGGCGCGCTATCACGGCTATCCTCTCCCGGTCCCTGCTTTTGAATGGTGCGGACATTGGCGAAAGCAAGTGCAAAAAGGAAAGCTTCCCCGCAATGTGCTGGCCTGGGCAAATGAGAGAATCCAAGGAGGGAGACCAGCCCTGCTATTTGTTCCGCATATTGCCCTGCTGCAGCAGGTTGTGCAAATACTTAAGCAGCTGGATGCGCGGATCGAGGGGGTCCACGCCGAGGATAGCGCCCGTAAGGAAAAAGTGCACGCTTTTCGTCAAGGAGCGATTCCGCTTCTCGTCACGACGACGATTTTAGAACGCGGCGTGACGATTCCTCGCCTCGATGTGGCGGTATTAGGAGCAGAGGATGACCTATTTACAGAGGGCGCGCTTGTCCAAATTGCCGGAAGGGTGGGACGAAGCGCCCAGCATCCAAACGGAGACGTCCGCTTTTTTCATTACGGAAAAACAAAAGCGATGATCGCCGCGAAACGGCAGATCGTTCGCATGAACCGTCTGGCTCAAGAAAGGGGGTTATTAAAGAGTCCATGAGCGAACATTGTTTGTTGTGCCATCGGCGTTATGCGCAGCGAATGAGTTGGAGACATTTGTTGATGTTGAAACAGACAGATGTGCTTTGCTATGAATGCCGCCGCTCTTTTGCCCTTATTGCTGGCGATCTATGCGAATGCTGCGGCCGGCCGTTTGACCGCGTTGACGAATCGTATCGGCAAGGGGAATTATGTGCCGATTGTGTCCGCTGGAAGCGTGACAACGCATGGCGCGGTGTGTTAACGAAAAATCGATCTGTATACGTGTACGATGCTTTTATGAAAGAGGTGATTGCCCGCTGGAAGTTTCGTGGGGACTATGCGCTCGTTGAAGCGTTTCGCACTGATATGTGCCGTGAATTTTTCTGCCACTTTCCGCGCGATTCACTCCTCGTCCCGATCCCGCTAAGTTCCGCACGTTTATACGAAAGAGGCTTTAATCAGGCAAAAGCGCTTGCCGAATTGCTCGGCTGTCCGATTTTAGACGCATTAGAACGATTCGATTCCGCAAAGCAGTCAAAAAAATCAAGGCATGAGCGGCTTGAAACGGATCGTGTTTTTCACTTGCGTTCGGATGTATTGCTGCCCGCCGATGCTTCATTTGTGCTGATCGATGATATTTATACGACAGGAACGACGGTCCGCCATGCGGCTCGAATGCTGCGGGAAGCCGGCGCTGCCGCCGTTTCCTCTTTTACCCTCGCGAGGTCGTAATTTGATTGGATTGGCTCATAAACATTCATCGTGATTTGCCGATATAAAAAGTAGCAAAAACATGAGTGTTGATGATTCGCTTTTGTATAAAAATCCTATTGCTTTGATAAGTACAATAAATGGATTGCAGCGTTGATGCACAAGACCGCTGCTCTTTCATGGTTGGCGTTTTGTGCACGAAGAGGCGCGTTTTTATGGAATAAGACTGTTCATCAACATGCTTGAGCATAGATCAGAGAGCGGAGTGTGAAAACCATGCAAATTTATCATGATTGGATGGTGCAGACATCCATCGCTTCCCAGGATGGAACGGCCCCGCTCAAAGAAGGGGATACCGTTTTTGTGGCCATCAAGGAAAAAGTCAGCGCAAATGAGGCGATTGTGACGATCAGAGGACAGGATCGCTATGTCCGCTTTCAAGGGGACATCCCGGACAAGGAAAAGCTCGTTGTCCAAATCACGGGAATGGATCGTGATGTTCTTGAAGTTAAAGCGGTTTCGCCCTCGGCAGCCGCTCAAGCGATGGCCGGAAATTCGTTGGCTCCAATCGAACAGCTGCTAAGAAAGCAGGGCTTGTCTCTGACCCAGGCAGAGCGGGCGGCTCTTAAAAGCTTCTTGGAAAAAACAAAAGGAACGATGGCTGAAAAGCTGGAAACGATTCAAGCTCTCGCCAGCAAAAAGCTTCCGTTGACGTCCCTCCATATGCAAGCGGTTCATGAAGCGCTGCACGGAGAGCCGCTAGGTGATCTGTTGATGGAGCTCATGGAGGAGACGATGGAGTCACCAGCAGTGAAAGAGACAAGCCCGGAGCCTCCAAGTGACCAGAAAAACGGAACGGCTGCCGAAAACACATCAAGCTGGATCGGAAATGAAACCGATTCAGGCACCAATATGGAAACGGTTCAATGGACGTACGGCCATGAGGAATGGTTTAGCGGAATCACGCCGCAAGCAAAGGAGTTTGTCGTGCGAACCGTCACGGAAAAAATGGCGCAAGCAACGGGCGAGTTTCAAAGCTGGCAGCGGGAGATCGGCCAAAAGCTGGAGCAAGCAGCGTCCATATTGACCGCCCGTTCGACTCAGGTCCGTTCGCAAGCAAGGATGTCGATCGAAGCGGCTGTTTATACGCTTGATCGCATGATTTTACACGGAGAATGCATGATGTTTGCCGATATGGGAACGGAAAAACAGCTTCTTCAGGCAAGCGCAAAGCTGGCAGAAGCGAAGCAATTGATTTCAGCTGGAAAATGGAGCGATGCCGCATCCGTCGTGCACGAGGTAAGGCAGACGGTCTCCTTTCTCCATTTTCAACCAGCGGATGTCAAGATTCAGCGCTTTGTCTCAGAGATGCAGGCCTCTCCACCTGCTTCCGTGTCTAATCAGCCGCTCGCTGGGCAAATAGGACGGATGCTTCCGGCAACAGCGGATGACTTTTCCGCACGAGGGATATTTGAGCAGTTGCGCTTATTGGGGATGCATCATGAAAAAGAAATCGCGCAGGCCGTGATGACCCAAACCGGACCGCTGCCAAGCAAAAATATGAAGTCCCTGCTCCTCAGCGCCGGAGAGGGGGGGTACGGCACAGCTTCGCAGGCAGAGCGGGCGGTCTTAAATCTGACAGGCCAGCAGCTATTGAGCCGGTTTGAGGCAAAAAGCCACACGCAAACTATGGTATATCAGCTCCCACTGATGATGCGAGATCAAATGGAAACCGTTCACGTCTATTTGAATTCGCGCAATGAGGACGGAAAGTTAGATTGGCAAAATTGCAGCTTATATTTTTTATTGGATACGGAACAATACGGAAAAATCGGATTGCTGCTGCAAGCTGCGGAACGCAACTTAGCGATTACGGTCAAGACCGATCATGAGCAAGTGGAAAGCGCGCTCAAGCCGCTCATGGAAGCCGCTAAGGAGCATTTAAATGAAATCGGCTACCATGTAACGAAAATGACCTTTGCGAAAATGACGGAGTCAGCGGTTTCTTCCTCTTTACAAACTCCGTCCGCAAGTGAGAAACTTCAAGAGAAAGGTTATGATATAACGGTATGAAGCATCCATATGAAACATATGCTTCGGCATTAAGCCGCTACGAAGAAGAAGCAGAGCGTCTATTGGAAACTCTTGAGCCAAGCGGAAAAATGGGAAAAGAAATGATCGAGCACGCTGAAAAGCAAGGTATTCCCATTCAAAAAGATGCCACTCTTGTCGAGCATTTAGCCGACCCGCAGCAGCGTGTTCCTTCCCAGCTTTATGCGGTGATCGGAGAAATTTTGCGCGTCATAAAGAACATAGAACAGAAATAGAGGCGATGTATGGTGGAAGTCCAAAAAGTGACAAAGCCGAATATGATCAAGACAACTCAGCCAAAGGAAACGGTTCCTTCTGCCTCCGTATCCTTTGCTGAGGTGATGGCCAAAAAGCAGGATGATTTAGTGTATGAGCGATTCCAGCAGCTTGTCCAGCAAATTGCCGACCAAGGAAAAGTATTGGCTGAATCGCATTCAGTTGAGGATTTGCGGAAATACAAAAAGCTAGTCAAAACCTTATTGGACGATGCAGTCAAGCATGGCTTGCAGCTGTCCGAACAGCGCAGCTTCAGCTGGAATGGGCGCCAGCGCTTATATAAGCTCGTGAAAGAGGTGGATCAAAAGCTACTCGACTTAACGAATCAAGTATTGCAAAATGAAAAGGATGGGATGGGGATTTTACGCGCCATTGGCGAAATTCAAGGGCTAATTATCAATGTTTACACGTAAATGAGCGAAGGATTGGGGGATGGCGACAGTGAATCTAGAAAATTGCCCGAATTGCGGCCGATTATTTGTCAAAAATCAGTTTCGTGATATTTGCGACCTATGCTATCGAGAGGAAGAAAAAGAGTTTACGAAGGTGTATAACTATATGCGAAAGCGGGAAAACCGCATGGCGACACTGTCGGAGGTAGTGGAAGCAACCGGTGTGTCCGAACGCCTGATTATTAAATTTATTAAATCGGGACGGCTCCAGCTCGCCAACTTTCCGAATTTAGGCTACCCTTGCAGCCGCTGCGGCACGATCATTCGCGAAGGCAAGCTTTGTGTTTCGTGTAAACAAGACCTCAGCCAGCAAGTGGAGCAGCTGCAAAAAGAAGAAACAAAAAAGAAAGAGAGCAGCCGGCCGACGACCGTATATTATACAAAAAAAGACGATCCAAAAGACTTCTAAATCTAGCCGCTTTTATCTAGAGAAAATCCTGTTAAGCGGACGGAGCCGATTTGGTAGCTTCAAAGCGACAGGGGCGGTTTGGTTATTGTTCAAGTCGCCCTGTAAGAGCATGAAGTTTTTTGTCTCTTCTTTGTTTGGCGGATAAGGAACTTCTCAGGCCATCTATTAAAACATCGAGAATCGTTGCCGATAATATAAGTAAGAAGCAACGAATCGGACGAAGAAAAGGAGGGTTGTCCGTGCGCATCAACCAGAACAATATCTCGTCACCGGGAGTTCATTCCTATAGACATTATGCGAACCAAGAGATTCAGAACGGTAAGACTGGCAAAAAGCGGGATCAAGTCGAGATTTCCGCAGAAGCGAAGGAATTACAGCAGCATCCCCAATGGCAGATCGAACGGGAAAATAAGGTGCGTCAGTTGAAAGAACAGGTACAGTCCGGCACCTATAAAATCGATGCCCATGCGGTGGCTAAAAGCATCTATGACTACTATGCCCGATCATGAGGCACAGAGCCCAACAACGAACGGAAAGCGGAGTTTCAGGAGAGGAGGGGTTTCATGTCTGCCGCGCCGCTGATTCATTTATTAGAAGAGTATGTGGAGTTGCATAAGCATTTGCTGCATTCAGCCCACAAAAAAACGGACGTGTTAAAAAAAGGAGATATGGAAGCCCTAAAGACGATCATCCAGGATGAACAGAAACATATTTTTTTGATCAGCCAATTGGAAAAAAAGAGAAGCGATGTGATTGCCGCGCTTTTTCCTCGCTCCAGCACAGCGGAAGAGCCGCCGACATTGGCCGCTTGCATCGAGAGGGCCGCTGAACCGGAGCGGAGCGAGCTAAAGAAACGGCAGGAAGAGCTATCAAAGGCCGTTCGAGAGCTGAAGGAAGCGAATGAGCTCAACCAGCAGCTCGTCCAGCAATCGCTGCAATTTGTTCATATGACCTTGGATTTGCTTTTGCCGCAAACGCCCGAAATCAACTACCAGAATCCCCATTCTGCTGCTTCGGGATACGAAAGCGGACGTTCGTTGTTTGACTCAAAAGCATAAGCGGATCAGATTTCGCGTTTCTCAAGCGCTTGGCTGATTCGAATCTCAAGTATAGCCCCCGCAAAGCTTCGGAGCGGGGCTTCAAGGAGTGGAGAAAAGACAATGGGTTCAACCTTTCAAGGATTGGAAATCGCCAAACGCGGCATGTCGACGCAGCAAATGGCGTTATACGTCACAGGAAATAATATTGCCAATGCCAACACGCCAGGCTATTCGCGCCAACGCGTCAATTTTACCGAAACGGAGCCGTATCCTCCAGCCTCGATGAACCGCCCGCAAATTCCCGGACAGATGGGGACCGGAGTCGAAGCCGGCTCGATCCAGCGCGTGCGGGAGAAGTTTTTAGATCTGCAGTACAGAGACGAGGCAACGAAATTGGGATATTGGAGCACCCGTTCTGATGCCATTGCGAAGATGGAAGATATTATGAACGAGCCAAGTGATTTTGGGCTAGGAAAAGTAATGTCCCAGTTTTGGCAGTCATTGCAGGATTTAAGCACAAATCCCGAAAATGAGGGCGCTCGTGCTGCTGTTCGTCAAAGAGGAGTAGCGGTGGCAGAATCTTTTCGGTATCTTTCGAATTCCCTTTCGAAAATCTGCACGGATTTAGGACAAGAAATTAAAACAGGATTGCTTGAAGTGAACTCCATTTTAAAACAAATTAGTGAATTAAATGACCAAATTAAAGCAATTGAACCAAACGGTTATTTACCGAATGATCTTTATGACAAACGTGATGCTCTTGTGGATGAATTATCAAAATTCATCAATGTAAAGGTGGATACAGTTCCTTCAGGTGGCAATTCTCTTGATATTGCTGAAGGAATTTATGAAATTTCTATGGTGAATGGTGATGGATCTTTAATGAAAATTGTCACACAAAACGGATTTTCCTCTTTCTCAGTGGATCCTGCTGTTTCAGGCGATCCCACCAATCCCGACGGATATATTTCACATATCCAAATTACTGATGAACAGGGAAATACCTCCTCTCTCTTGCCTGATCAAATAGCATCTGGACGAATGAAGGCGTTAATTGAGATGTATGGCTATGGCACAGGCCCCGACAATATAAAAGGGTACTATCCGGATATGCTGGCGGATTTAGATAAAATGGCTTATTCGTTTGTTACTATGTTTAATTCACAGCATCAAGCTGGGTTTGATTTAGAGGGAGCTGCTGGAGAAGATTTCTTTAAAACGTCAATCGGATCTCCTCCAGAGAAAGGGGCAGCGGCTACTATTGAAGTATCTGCTAGCATTATGGCGAATTTATCAAAAATTGCTGCTTCTTCTAAATCTGGAGAAACCGGTAACGGAAGCAATGCTCTTTACTTAGCAATGATTAAGGACATCCAAATTGCAAGCGGAAGTGCTACCCTTCCAAGCGGAGATACGATTAGTGTTCCGATTAACGGGGGAACCGTACAAACGTTTTATCAAGGGCTTATTGGAAAGCTTGGTGTAGATGGTCAGCAAGCGAAACGCATGGAGACCAATGCGGAAACGCTAGTTTTGTCGGTTGAGAATAATCGGCAGTCGGTAAGCTCAGTATCTCTTGATGAAGAAATGACGAATATGATTAAGTTCCAACACGCTTATAATGCAGCAGCCCGGCAAATCACGGTCATTGATGAGATGCTTGATAAAATCATCAACGGAATGGGCATTGTAGGAAGGTAGGTGGTTTATAATGAGAGTGACGCAGTCAATGCTTGCCAATAATATGCTTCGCAATTTATCAAACAGTTATGAAAAGCTTGGAATATATCAAGAACAGCTGACAACGGGAAAAAAGATTACACGTCCATCTGATGATCCTGTGGTTGCGATGAAAGGAATTGCTTACCGTGAAGGCTTAGAGCGTGTACAACAATATCAGCGCAATATTGGCGAGGTTAATAACTGGATTGATAGTGCTGACGATGCCCTTGATCAGGTGGGCCTTGCTTTGCAGCGTGTGCAGGAGCTGATTGTTCAAGCGTCTACCGACACGGCAACTCCTTCAGATCGCCAGAAAATTGCCGATGAAATCGAACAAATTCAAAAACATATTGTGGATGTGGCTAATACGAAGATAGGAGATAAATATATTTTTAATGGCGCTGATACAAAAAATCCGTTGTTTACTTCTTATCCTGAAAGCACTGGAACAGCATTGGGATTAAATCCTAATGCTAATACAAGTGATGTAGAAATCGAGGTATTTGACGGAATTAAGCTTGATGTCAATATTAATGGTAAGGATTTATTTGCTGGTGCAACAGGACAGGACGGGCTTGTTGGCCTATTGCAAAAAATAAAAATCGATTTAAGGGACGGAAGTAAAACAGGAGACGATATCGATAACTATTTAGGAGATATTCAAAAGCAACAAGATGTATTATTATCTGCGCGTTCGGAGCTGGGGGCCAAACAAAATCGAGTAGAAATGATGGAGAATCGCTTATCTTCGCAAGAAGTGATTATGACAAAAGTCATGTCTGATAATGAAGATATTGATTACGAAAAAACGATTACGAATCTTATTTCACAGGAAAGTGTGCATCGTGTTGCGTTAAGTGTGGGTGCGCGTATTATTCAGCCGACTTTAGTTGATTTCCTGCGTTCATAATAAATAAAAAAGGTGAGAGCATGGATTTTCCGCAAATACAAATTCAAACGACTAAAGCCATTCTTGGGTTAAACATTCAAAGGCCTATTCAACAAATAGAGCAGCCTAAAGCTGATCTGAATATTAAGCAGCCACCGGCAACGGTTTTGATAGATTCAAAGCCTGCCCGATTAACAATTGATCAATCGAAAGCTTGGAGCGATATGGGGCTCATTGGTCCGTTAGCTTCTTCAAGAGAATTTGCTCAGGAAGGGCGACAGGCAGTGTTAGAAGGCATTTCTCGGCGTGCGCAGGAAGGGGATCGGTTGATGAAAATTGAAGATAAAGAAAATGTCATTGCGGAAATGGAAAAAGAAAAAGGAATAAGGCTTTATAGCGGTCTTACTATAAAATTTATTCCTTCTGTGCATAGCGTCAAAATCGATTATCAACCGAGCGAAGTAAATATTGAAGTCGATACAAATAAACCGATTATCAGCGTGAACATGAATCGGCCGATTCATGAATATACACCTGGTAAAGTATCAGGTTATATGATTCAGTATCCGTCCATTAAAATCGATGTTAAATATTGAGAAGCGGTACCGTTGCGGTGTACCGCTTTTTTTGTGAAAGGGAAGAAAGGGGTATAGTATGAAAATTGTATCGAAATTTCTAGGAGAAGTGGAAATCAATGATGACCAAATCATTCATTTTCCTAACGGATTACCGGGGTTTGAAACAGAAAAACAATTTGCTGTTTTGCCACTAGAGGATCAATCTGCTTTTGCCATTTTGCAATCCGTTGGTCACAGCCATGTGGGATTTGTTATTGCCTACCCTTTTGCTTTTTATGCTAACTATACTTTTGAATTGACTGAGGATGATATTTCCAAGCTGAAACTGGATTCTCCAGACGACTGTGTAACGTATGTCATCATGACATTAAGAGAACCTTTTATTGATTCGACTCTGAATCTCAAAGCGCCCATAGTCATTAATATAAAAGAAAAAATCGGCAAACAACTGATTCTTCATGATAGCGATTATCCGATCCGTTTCCCGATTTCAACTGTACATGGGAAGGAGGAAGTATAATTGCTGGTGCTTACGCGAAAAAAAAATGAATCGATTATGATTGGGGATTCCATTGAAATTAAAGTGCTTTCAGTAGAAGGGGAACAAGTGAAGCTCGGGATTATTGCCCCCAAGCATGTTGATATACATCGCAAAGAAATCTATTTATCTATTCAAGAAGAAAACAGGCAGGCTGTCGACATTTCAACAAAATTATTGCAGCAATTAAAAAGTAACAAAAAAAGCTAAAAAGCATTAAACATTTCGCGAATGGTACCGATATAAAAAATGGAGAGCAGGGAGATCCTGTCTTCCAATTCTACAAGGATGTAGAAAAATATCAATTCAAGGAGGAATTTCGAAAATGAGAATTCAACACAACATCTCTGCGTTAAACACGCACCGTCAATTAGCGTTCAACAACACTCAAGCTGCGAAAAACCTTGAGAAGCTTTCTTCTGGCTTCCGCATTAACCGCGCTGGCGACGATGCAGCAGGTCTTGCCATCTCTGAAAAAATGCGCGGCCAAATCCGCGGTTTAGAAATGGCATCTAAAAACGCGCAAGACTCTATTTCTTTAATTCAAACAGCTGAAGGCGCATTAACGGAAACTCATGCTATCCTTCAACGTATGCGCGAGCTTGCTGTACAAGCATCTAACGACACAAACGTAACGGCTGATCGTGAAGCAATTCAAAGTGAGATTGATCAACTTGTTTCTGAACTTGATCGTATAGCTGGTAATACTGAATTTAACACGCAAAAACTTTTAAATGGATCTTTTAGCGGAAAAGTGTTCCAAATTGGTGCAAACAGCGGCCAAACTATTACTTTATCAATTAGTAATATGGACTCTTCTTCTTTAAGTGTGAACAGTCTTTCAGTAAGCACAGCTTCAGGTGCGCAAGATGCGATCACTAAAATTAACACAGCTATTGAAACTGTATCAAAAGAGCGTTCTAAACTTGGTGCGGTGCAAAACCGTTTAGAACACACAATTAACAACCTTGGCGCCACTTCTGAAAACTTAACAGCTGCTGAATCACGTATCCGTGACGTTGACATGGCGAAAGAAATGATGGAGTTCACGAAGAACAACATCTTAATGCAAGCTGCGCAATCAATGTTGGCTCAATCCAACCAAATGCCGCAAGGAGTATTGCAGCTATTACGGTAATTTGGATTGGAAGGGCGTCTAGCCTGGAAACGGGCTAGATGATGACTGGGTGAATTGCTGGGAAGCCCTAAAGCCTTCCTTGCCACAACGAAGCTGGAAACGGCAGGCGTGAAGGTGCAAAAAAAGGAAGGATGCAACAATGGGTAATCAGCAGCCAAGCTCCTGTCTCGAAAGAGTGGAGAAGGTTCAACGACTAGGGCGTACCACCTAACGCCATTGGCTATGGTGATGAGGTCCGTAGGGGAGGCGGATGCCGAACCGAAGTGCCCGGCCCCTCACTAGCGATTAGCTGGCGGGTGAAGAGATAGTCTACACAACGGTCGAAAGACGTTGAGGCATGGCAAGCCAACCAACAACCACAAGGAGTATTGCAATTGCTCCGATAATTTGCAAACAGCGATGGGCCTTAGAATTGTTTCTAAGGCCTTTTTAATATTTATATATCGTACCTTTGTATTTCTCTCCATTTATAGACAATGGACCAGTAACTTCTTTGCAGGGCGCTGGCAATTTCTTTAATGCTCATCCCGTTCTGTTTCATCTGTTTGATTAGTTTTATTTCTTCAGAGGAGTAGGGTTTGTAGCGTTCGGAGCTGCTAACTACAATGTCAAAGTTCGGATATTTATGCTTCCATTTCATACTTTCTAATTTTAGCCGCTCATTCCAATTGGTTTTGTAATGCATGGATGGACAAGTGTTTGTTACGTTGAAAATAATATCTAAGAATAGAAATGTATCTTTTACGCACGTTGTTTTTAAAATCATACCTTTTCCATCTTTACGTTGGCTTAGCTGGAAAGCGATATGGAAGTGTTTAAGAATATGCCGCTGCAATTGTTGCAGTTCATTGTGTGAATAACATTGCAAATACAAGTAAATGTGAGGGGTAAGATAAATGCGTTTTTTTCGCTTGTTTACCCGAGAAGAAATACAAAGCGAACCATCATCCATATATAATACGGCAAGAAAATGAGGTAAAGTACAGTACGAAAGTAAGGAAAGCGGTATCTGTTTTGTACCATCCTCCCGATAAAAATGCGGGTACAGAGATGTAAATAGTGGCATAGAACGGGAACGGACGCATTGGCTTTTAGGAGTAATATAAAGAAATTCATTGAAAAACGATATTTTCCATTTTCGATATTCTTCTTGCTGGATTCCAAAATGTTCACGATAGCTATGATTTTTTCTTCGGCTGTTCCGATAAATTTTGGTGATTTCTCCATCTCCCATAATGCTTGCGACTAATATGTTTTGTTGTATAGGCGTTAATTGTAGGAAATCTTTCATTGAGATCTTCCCTTCCAACGAGCGTGTTTTTATGTATTATAACATATGTTCGCCTCTCTATTTCCATCGTTTATCTTTATAAATTTATAGCAGTAAGTGGAGACGCGGTGGTCATATAGGAGCAGAAGTTGCATCTTGTATCATCATTCGCATTCAAATGTGTAAAATCATATGATCATGAAGTCGTTTAGAGTTTTTATTCAATATAGGTATCATTTTCGACAAATAATAATTTTTATACTATTGGTTGATGTATGGGGCGCCTCTATAATTAACAACACGGGCTTAGGTTTACAAGAGAAAGTTGGATGTGGCTATAGCGGTTCACATGGATGAAAATCGTTTGGAGTAAAAGCGGCTCTTATATTATCGAAAGAATGTCAATAGGCGTCAGTTAAATTCTAGCGATTGGGCGATGATGTATTAACAAAAGGGGATAAATGGCCGATATTATAATTGAGGTGCTAATTTATGAACAATGGGATGAAAGAGTATTCAATTATAGAGGAAATCGCCAAGAGCGGGCATCGCATTCATAGGATAAACAATTATTATTTGCACAGCAAATATGACCCGATACGCGAAGCTGCCCGATTTGCCGACCAGCATTACAAAAAGCATCATTTGCATATTTTATTTGGTATTGGGTCGGGGCATATTGCAAAAGCTTTAAGTGAAAAAATGAGTGAAGATGAGTTTTTAATCGTGATTGAACCATTAGATCAACTGATGGAAGAACAAATGAATAGTGAGTTAAAGCAGACAGCGATGATAGGGCTAAAACATGTAGATAACTTTCAACAGTTGTGTGACACGCTTTTAATGGAGCGGTTTAACTATCGAGTACAAGTTATTTGTTCGCCTAATTATGATAGACTGTTTCCAAATGAGTATAAAAAAGTATTAAGCATAATCAAAGATTTAATATACGTACAAAAAGTAAACGAAAACACTATTAGAAAATTTTCGAAGGAATGGCAGAGAAATTTTATTTTAAATTTATTTTATGCTTTTGATGACATTCCTTTGAAAGAGTTAAAAGGATATTTCAATGCTCCAGTGGTAGTGGCTTCTGGTGGTCCGTCATTAACCAAACAAATCTTGTTGCTGAAAAAAGTAAGGAATCACGTACTTTTAATTTCGTCAGGCTCTACTATCAATACGCTTCTTAAACATAATATTGAACCTGATTTTGTTGTAACAATAGATGGCCACATAAATAACTATAAACACTTTGAATCGATAGAATTTAAAAAAACGAAAATAATTTATTCTTTATCACATCATGAGAAAATTTTGGAGAAATTAAATCAGAGATCGTTCTTTTTTGTTTCAAGCGTTCATCAAACTTTAGAACTCTACGCAAAAAAATTATTAAATCAAGAAGTATCAGGTATTTTAGGAGGAGCTTCTGTAGCTGCTTTTGCGTTAAGTATAGCTTATATGATTTCTTCGGGACCTGTTGCTCTTATTGGTCAAGATTTGGCTTATACAGATAACAAAACACATGCGGAACATAATAAAAACTTCAGAAAAATTGATGAAGCTTATATTAAAGAAAGAGGAGTGTTTTATACAGAAGGATATGATGGTGGCCAAGTATTAACTGATTATGCTTTCTTCACAATGAAACACAATTTCGAAAAATTACTTCAAACTTTCCCACAGCCTGAAAGGATCTATAATTCAACAGAAGGCGGAGTTAAACTGGACGGATATCAACAAATTTCATTTCAAGAGTTTTGCGACAGATATGTAGATACAAGCAAAAATGTACCTATATTTGATATGGATTCATATCCGCATAAAGATATTCCAGAATGGCAAGAGTTTTTAATGAGAATTGAAGATGAAATAAAACTACATGATAAGGTAAAATGTCTTGTTGACGAGGCAGTCCTGTTGTTAAAAAGAAATGTTTTTGATACAGTGTTTGATGCTAAAATTTTAAAGAAGCTAGATAAAATTGATGAACAGTTAAAACCGATTTTTGCAGAGGGAATGATGTCATTAATTGCTCAACCTATTATTTTAGATACATTTAATAATTACCTTCCGGGAGAGAATGAGACGAAGAAAGAAGTATATCAACGAGTTTATACTCGTTCTCTGGATTTATATTCGCGTTTAAAGGAAGCAGCAACAGATTCAAAATTTCATCTAATATGTTTGAAAGAAAAGGTAAAAAATAAAATTATTTCAATGAATAAAGAGGGATAATGATGATAGATGTTATTTATGAAACACAGGCTAGTTTCTATGAATATATCGAACGAGTAGTAATCGGAACTCAGAACATTGCTGATTATTTACGAGAAGATAGAATTGGGGAAGCAATGCAATTAATTATGCAATTTAGTGAAGGGTTGAGTTGGCTAACTCAAGTGATTATACTAATGCGTGAGCATCATTACTATATTGATATCCACCCGAGTAAAATTAACCAATTTTTAATTGAAATTAATGAAGGTTTGGAAAGACAAGATTATGTTATTGTTGCGGACATGTTTGAATACGAGATTCAACCATTTTTTGAAGAAGCAAGGGAAAAGTGTTTCGCAAAAGTAGGGGAATAGGAAATTGAAACTATATCTAAAAAATGTTCAAGCCGTAAAGGATAAAGTATTGAAGCAGCAGCTTTTGAAAAATAGGTTTAATTATAGTAAAGATATTGAAATAGAGACATCTAAAAAAGGTCCTTTAACCTTAAAGAAAAATAATCACTATTTATATAGTCGATACGATCCAATAAAAGATGTATCGAAGTTTATTGATTCTCAAATTGATCCTTTGGCGAACATATATTGTCTATTTGGTTTCGGTCTTGGATATCATGTCGAACAACTAATGGCTAAAGAGCCAAATAAAAAAATTATTGTAATTGATAGGGATATATCAACGCTTCAAATTGCGATGCAACATATCGATTTAACCAGTATTTTAAGCAATGAAAATGTAAGAATAGTTATTATTTCCAATTCGATAAAAATTCAGGAGTTTATGAGAAGTCTCGAGTTGGATGGTTCAAATATTAAATGGATTATTCCACAATCTTGGATTAGCACGATATCAAACAGCAGTTTGAAGGAAATACTCGAAGATATAAAAATTAAAGAAATGTCGTTCTTAAGAATGAAAAATATTATGAAAGAGAATTTTCAAAATAATATTCAGCTGTTTGATTCGCATATTGGTTCACTTTTAGGTCAATTTGAGGGCAAAAAAGCTGCATTAGTCGCGGCTGGACCATCATTAGATGATAATATTGATGTTCTAAAGCAATTGAAAAATAAATACTTTTTACTTTGTGTTGGTGCTGCCTATAAAACCTTATTGCATCATAATATTGAACCTGATGCGATTGTGATGTCCGATCCGCATGATTTAGTGTTTGAACAAGTCAAGGGTGTAAGCAGCCAAATTCCATTAATTTTCCTTGCTACCGTTAATAAAGAAGTGGTCAGATATTGGTCAGGAACTAAAATTATTTTGTTTCAAGAAGGGTATCCTCCTTCAGAACAATTTGCCAAAGAACATCAGATTCCATTGATTCAGACAGGTGGTTCAGTTGCAACAACTGGATTAGATGTATTAATTAAAATGGGATTTGCGGAAATTGTCTTTTTTGGACAAGATTTGGCCTATAAAGGGAATCAATCTCACTCTATTTATTCAACTTCTAATAAAACGATTTCATTTAATCAGCTAACATTTACAGTTGAAACAAACAGTCATGAAAGGGTAGCTACATCAAGAAGTTGGTTGATTTTTCGAAAATGGATCGAACAGAAAATACAACAAACTCCGAAAGTTCAATTTAAAAATACATCATATAACGGAGCGCTGATAAAAGGTGCTCCTTATGTGGCCGGGGAACATATAGCTAATAGTGCTAAAAACATGGAGGATATAAACTTTTTAGATTTGATATCAAAATTTATTAAATAGGAATGATGCAGCAATGAAAATTTTAGTTACTGGTGCTGATGGATTTATTGGCTCTCATTTAACAGAAGAACTTGTCCGCCAAGGATATGATGTAAAAGCTTTTGTTTATTACAATTCTTTTAATTCATGGGGATGGTTAGATACCTCTCCGGAAAGTATAAAAAAAGAATTAGAAGTATTTGCTGGGGATATTCGCGATCCGCATGGTGTAAAAGAAGCGATGAAAGGATGCGATGTTGTCTTACATTTAGCGTCTTTAATTGCGATTCCTTATTCTTATCATTCACCTGATACATATATCGATACGAATATTAAGGGGACATTAAACGTTCTTCAAGCAGCACGGGAATTAGATATTCAAAAAGTTGTTCATACATCCACAAGTGAAGTGTATGGGACAGCACAATACGTACCGATTGATGAAAATCATCCGCTTCAAGGCCAGTCTCCATACTCTGCTTCTAAAATCGGAGCGGACCAAATGGCAATCGCTTTTTATCGTTCGTTTGAAACGCCTGTTGCGATTATTCGGCCTTTTAACACATATGGCCCAAGACAGTCAGCTCGTGCAGTCATTCCGACGATTATTACACAACTCGCATCTGGTAAGCGGAAAATCAAACTTGGTTCGCTTCATCCAACACGTGATTTTAATTATGTAAAAGATACAGTAAATGGTTTTATTTCTGTTATGAAGCATGATCAGTCAATCGGTGAAGTGATTAATATCGGTAGCAACTTTGAAGTGCCGATTGGTGAAACAGCACAGCTTATTGCTGAAATCATGGGTGTCGATATTGAAATTGAAACAGATGATGCTCGGATTCGCCCGGAAAAAAGTGAAGTAGAAAGATTGTGGGCGGACAATTCGAAGGCCAAAACTTTACTGGGCTGGGAGCCTAAATATGGTGGAAAAGAAGGATTTAAAAGAGGCTTAAAAGAAACAATTGAATGGTTTACAGACGAAAGAAACTTATCTCAATATAAGGCAGATGTGTATAACATATGAGCGATGTTTTATTAGAACTAGCTAAAAAAATTAAAAACATATGTCCAGAGAAAGATTTTATACCGCTACATGAACCAATATTTACAGGAAATGAAAAAAAGTATGTAGCTGACTGCATTGAGACAGGATGGGTATCTTCTATAGGGAAATATGTAGATGAATTTGAACGATTATTAGCGGAGTTTATCGGTGTAAAAAGAGCGGTTGCTGTTGTGAACGGAACCGCAGCGCTTCATATTGCTTTAAAGATTGTTGGGGTTCAGCCTAATGATGAAGTGTTAATTCCTTCGTTAACCTTTGTGGCAACTGGGAATGCAGTTGTTTATTGTGGGGCTATTCCACATTTTGTGGATGTCTCAAAAACAACATTAGGTATTGATCCATTTAAGCTTGAAGACTATTTGAGAGATATAGCGATAGTAAAAAATAATGTTTGTGTAAATAAACAAACTGGTAAAATCATTCGAGCGATTGTTCCGATGCATACATTTGGCCATCCTGTTGATTTAGATCCATTGTTAGATATATGTGAGCGATGGAATTTAATCATGGTTGAAGATGCCGCGGAATCGCTAGGTTCCTATTATAAAGGAATTCATACAGGAAATTTCGGAAAAGTTTCTGCCATGAGTTTTAATGGCAACAAAATTATTACAACCGGCGGTGGAGGAGCAATTTTGACGAATGATGAGAAACTGGCAGATTATGCGAAGCATCTTACTACTACTGCCAAACTCCCTCATCGCTGGAAATATGAACATGATGAAATAGGCTATAATTATCGTATGCCAAATATAAATGCAGCATTAGGATGTGCACAACTAGAACATTTAGAAGATTTTATTGAAAAGAAACGCCGACTTGTTGATATGTATGAGCAACTCGTAGAAGGTTATCATGGAATTAAATTATTTAAAGAGCCTGAGTTTGCAAAAAGCAATTACTGGCTGCAAACATTAATTTTTGATGAAAAAATTTATAACATAGATGAAGTTTTGGAAACGTTAAATAATTATAGCGTGATGTCAAGGCCTGTATGGAAGCCGTTACATCTGCTGACACATTTTCAAAACTGTCCAAAAGCTGATTTATCGATTACAGAACAATTACAGTATCAAATTGTAAATGTTCCTAGTAGTCCATACTTAGGAGAAGATGCAGATGAATAAAAGAAAAATATGTGTTGTAACAGGTACAAGAGCAGAATACGGTCTTTTATATTGGTTAATGAAAGAAATACAGTTGGACCCTGATTTAGAACTGCAAATTATTGCGACAGGCATGCATTTATCTCCAGAGTTTGGATTGACCTATAAGCAAATTGAGGAAGACGGTTTTGTGATTAATGAAAAGGTCGAAATGCTGCTATCTAGCGATACAGCGGTAGGAATTGTCAAATCCCTGGGGTTGGGGACAATTGGATTTGCAGATTCTCTAAATCGATTAAAACCTGATATTTTAGTCCTATTAGGGGACCGGTTTGAAATATTAGCAGCGGCTCAAGTGGCGATGATTGCCAGAATACCAATTGCCCATATTCATGGTGGGGAAGTAACTTATGGCGCGTATGATGACGCCATTCGACATGCGGTAACGAAAATGAGTTATCTTCACTTTGTAACGACTGAAGAACATAGGAAACGAGTTATTCGATTAGGAGAGCATCCGAATCGAGTCTATAACGTGGGAGCACCGGGAATTGAAAACATTATGAAATTGCAATTGCTGTCAAAAAAGCAATTAGAAGAGTCACTGGAAATTTATTTAGAAGAGCCTATTTTTTTAATAACCTACCATCCAACAACATTAAGTACCAATCCAATTGAAGGTATTGAAGAACTTTTAGAGGCGCTAAATAATTTTAACAATGCGACTATGATTTTTACAAAAGCCAATGCAGATGACAATGGGAGAAGGATAAACAATTTGATTGGCTTGTATGTGAGTAAAAAGCCAAATAAAAGAAAAATTTTTGATTCACTGGGGCAGTTACGCTATTTAAGTTTACTTAAATATGCTAGTGTTGTGATTGGAAACTCTTCTAGTGGTCTTATAGAAGCGCCTTATTTGAAAACTCCTACAGTCAACATTGGTAGTAGGCAAAAAGGAAGAATTAGACCAGACTCTGTTTTTGATTGTAATCCAGATGTTAAAGAAATAACAGAGACAATAATTAAGGCGTTAAATTATGAATTTAAAAGAGATAGTGAATATGAAATTTTTGGAAAAGGCGAAACTTCTCAACGAATATTAGAAGTTTTAAAAAATATAAATATCAAATCAGTGGCAAAAGAATTTTATGATGGAGAGATCCTATGAAACAAACATTTATTATCGCTGAAGCCGGAGTTAATCATAACGGTTCGTTAGACTTGGCCTTTCAACTGGTGGATGCCGCAGTAGAAGCCGGTGCTGATGCGGTTAAGTTTCAAACCTTTAAAACCGAACATTTAGTGACAAAATCGGCGCAACAGGCAGAATATCAAAAAAAGAATATGGGAAAATCCGCATCACAATATGAAATGCTGAAAAAGTTAGAGTTGAGTTATGCAGACTTTAAAAAGCTAAAGCAATATTGTGATGAAAAAGATATTACGTTTTTATCTACACCTTTTGATTTAGAAAGTGTAGATTTTTTAATTCAGGAATTAGGGTTGAATGCTATAAAAATACCATCTGGCGAAATTACAAATGCTCCTTATTTACATAAAATTGCATTGCATGGTGTCGATGTGATTTTATCGACAGGAATGGCTACAAAGGAAGAAATTCATCATGCACTAACGTTTTTAGCTTACGGCTTTGCGAATAAAACGGATGTTTCATTCGATAAAGTAAAACGTTTTTATCAAACAGATGAAGCCAAAATGTTGCTGCAAGAAAAAGTAAGCATTTTACATTGCACAACTGAATATCCGACACCATACGAAGATGTGCATTTGAATGCAATGGATGATATGAAAGAAGAATTTCATCTTTCTATTGGATTATCGGATCATACGGAAGGAATTGTCGTTCCGATTGCCGCAGTTGCAAAAGGGGCGAAAATCATTGAAAAACACTTCACGTTGGATAAGGCATTGCCAGGTCCAGATCATAAAGCTTCATTAGAGCCAAATGAATTAAAGGAAATGATTCAATCGATTCGAATCATTGAAAAAGCCCTTGGTGAGAAGCAAAAAAGACCGACGAAAACAGAGTTGAAAAATAAAGAAGTAGCAAGAAAAAGCTTAGTTGTGGCTAAAGCGATTAAAAAAGGAGAAGTATTTACCTTTGATAATCTAACGGTAAAGCGGCCTGGAACAGGAATCGAACCATACTATTATTGGGATTATATCGGACAAAAAGCAGGACAAGATTATGAAGAAGATGAGGTTATAAAGTAATGTGCTCCAAACCAGTGATTATTATTGGAAATGGTGGGCATGCGCGAGTATTGATTGACATTCTATTAATGCAAAAACGAGAGATAATAGGTTATACGGCACCTACAGAAGAAAATAATCGATACAATGTCACTTATTTAGGTAAAGACGAAGAAATATTAAAATATGATCCGCGAGAAATTGAACTGGTTAATGCTCTCGGTTCTGTGTCTGATACGAGGCATCGAGCAAATATTTTCAACATTTTTAAATCAAAAGGTTATACGTTTTCTACCATCATTCATCCTTCAGCGATTATTTCAGATACGGTTATATTAGGTGAAGGTGTGCAAGTTATGGCAGGTGCTGTTATTCAACCATTTGCTGAAATTGACGATAATACGATTGTAAACACCTCAACTAGTATAGACCACGACTGCTGTATAGGTAAACATTGTCATATTGCGCCGGGATGTGTTTTATCCGGTGGAGTTTTTGTTGGAGAGGGAACTCATATAGGTACAGGAACAAAAATTATTCAAAATGTTATAGTCGGAAAAAATGTGTTAGTAGGTGCAGGCTCCTTGGTCTTAAGAAGTGTTGGCGATAATAAGAAAGTTTATGGTAGTCCTGCTAAGGAAGTGAGCAAATGAGAAACTGGAAAGAATTATTAGTATCTCCTTCAACATCTATTATCGAAACGATGAAAAATATAGACCAAAACGCTGCTCAAATTGCTTTAGTAGTGGATGATGATTTTCGGCTTTTAGGTACAGTGACAGATGGGGATATAAGAAGGGGAATTTTAAGAGGTATTTCACTTGATGACCAAGTATCGAAAGTCATGAATAAAAATCCGATTACAATGAAAAAGGGAGCATCGAAGCAGGCAATTAAAAGGGTGTTCCAAGAAAAAAAACTACGTCAGCTTCCTATTTTGAATAAAAATAATCAAGTAGTAGACGTTATTTTCTCAGATGTATTATTTGATTCAGCTTCTTTTGATAATTGGATTGTTTTAATGGCAGGGGGATTAGGCACCCGTCTTCGTCCTTTGACAGAACACATACCCAAACCGATGTTAACAGTTGGCACCAAACCGATTTTGCAAACGATATTAGAAAGTTTTATTGAACATGGGTTTCATCAGTTTTACTTTTCCGTCAATTATAAGCGTGAAATAATAAAGGAATATTTTGGTGATGGATTGGGATGGGGGATAAATATCCAATACCTTGATGAAGATCGAAGGCTGGGTACTGCCGGTGCACTTTCTCTTTTTACTGAGAAGCCAACAAAGCCTATTATTGTTATGAATGGAGATATTTTAACCAAAGTAAACTTTCAGCAACTTCTCCAATTTCATGAAGAAAATGGTTCTGTAGCAACGATGTGTGTAAGAGAGTATCAGCATCAAGTACCTTATGGAGTAGTACGCACAGAAGGAACAATGCTTTGTTCGATTGAAGAAAAACCAATTGAACGTTATTTTGTTAATGCAGGGATATATGTACTAAATCCAGAAGTGTTGGAATTAATTCCTGAAAATAAGTACTTTGATATGCCATCTTTATTTGAATCAATAATAAAACTTCAGAAGAAAACAAATGTATTTCCTATTCGGGAATATTGGTTGGATATCGGGCAAATACCAGATTTTGAAAAAGCTAACTTAGAATTCTTGGAGGTTTTTGGATGATTAATAATAAAAAAGTTTTGGCTGTTGTTCCTGCAAGGGGAGGTTCAAAAGGAATTCCTAGGAAAAATATTAAACCACTTAGAGGAAAACCGTTAATTGCTTGGACAATAGAAGAAGCAAAGAAATCCCGTTTTTTAGATAAAATTATTGTTTCTACCGAGGACGAAGAAGTTGCAATGATCGCCAAGGATTGGGGAGCTGAAGTTCCTTTTTTAAGGCCTGTAGAATTGGCTCAGGATGAAACACCCGGGATCGCTCCTGTACTACATGCACTAGATTATTTTGTTGATTATGAATATGTCGTTGTCTTGCAACCAACTTCACCTTTAAGAAAAGCAGAAGATATTGATAAAGCTATTATTTTATGTGAGCAAAGCAAAAGTAAATTTTGTGTGTCTGTTACCGAAAGTGACATTATACCAGAATGGATGTTCTTTATCGATAATCAAGGTAAATTAGTACCTTTAAATAGTGATTATGCCGGAATTCCTTATCAAAGGCAAAATGCTAAAAAAACCTATATTCTCAATGGAGCTGTGTATGTTGGAAAGAGAAGCGCACTAATAGATAGTGGTTCGTTCTTAACTAATAATACAATTCCCTATATTATGCCTATTAGTAGATCCGTTGATATAGATGATATAATTGATTTCCAATGGTGTGAGTATATTTTAAAAGATCAAGATAGGTAGTTTGTTATTTATTACACAAATGTGATTGTCAAAATACAGTGAAAATTTAAAGTTATCTATTGATAAATGTAACTTGTGGATTCAACTTTTGTGTAAGTCTATTAGAAAGACTACTGTTATTTTTTTAATAATAAAATTTGGTATAGCTTACTTTGAATTTATTACAAAACTATCCAATATAGGAGCCGTTAATTGTTTGTGAATAATAAAGGTTAATGTTACTTTATTCACCAATTATTTTTAGTCAGTTAAAGTAATTCGTTATGTTAATTTGCCACTCTGAATCTATGCAGACTAGTAATATCATAGCTTGATAATCAAAAATGCACCAAATGGAGAATAAGAGTATTTGTTTAACAGAGTATTTATGCCATGTTACTTGATATAGATCCTTCATAGCCAATGATTCTATGTGAAAGGACAATTCATATCATTTTTCAGACAAGAGAGCCTACCGTGACCGTTACTCTATATTAAGTTATCATGATGCAGAAAAAAGATGTATACGCTTAATGGTTAAGCTATACATTCGATTCCTCTAACAATTCAAGGTATTTTAAGCATATAGAATATTATGAACGTAAATGAAATAAAGAAAAGGCACGAGCTATATAAAATCAAGATTGATTTGTCAATATATAAATTGCTTCAACAACTACTTGGTCTTATTGAAATATCTTACTTATATAGATTTTTATATATCGAACTCATGCCTACATAACCTAATTTTTTAATTTTTTTGACTGCCCAGTTGTTTAGGGCAGTCTTTTTTATTTGTTAATATAATAGCTTTAATATCTCCTCCGTATTACGATTGACATGAGAAATGAGCAAATAATCACCTTGCTGCCGGATGGATCCGCTTATGTAGTTCATCATTTCACGAGCAACATTAGTGTCTCTGAGCAGAGATTCCGATGTAGTTAGGTTCACTTCTTTTAACATGGCATTGTTTAAATGATGTTCAATGGCTTCATAGTCGGAACCGATATTAGTTAAATGGAAAGTTAAGTTTTTCAATGCTTTGTCCACTTTGGTAATAAGCTGTTCAGCATCCGCTCTTGTTAGTAAATTAGCTCCATTAATTCCAAGACTTTCTGTATCCATCTTCACCATGTCGACTGAGATGATTTGTCCCGGGTTTGCTCCAACTTGTAGAATGAGTGGCCGATTTTCGCCAAGGATTTTTTGGGTATTAAATTCAAGTTTGCTAGCCGTATCATCGATTGCTTGCAACAACTGCTCTAATTCCTGCTGGCTTGCATTATGGTCATCTGCATTTAGCGTATCACTAGCATTTTGTACAGCCAGTTCCCGAATTCTTTGCAAAAGATGGCTAACATTCATCAATCCTTCTTCGGCAGATTTTAGAACGGAAAGCCCATCTTGCATATTTCGTTGTGATTGTGATAATCCCCTAATTTGTGCCCTTAGTGTTTCGGAAATGCTTAATCCTGCAGCGTTATCGCTCGATTGCTGAATACCTAATCCGGAGGCCAGTTTGTCTAAAGTTTTAGAAAGGCTTGTGATATTGCTTTGATAACGATGAATGGAAAAAGCAATCATGGAATGATTTTGTATTTGCATATACTCACCTCCCCCCTTTACTTGTACATTTTTTATATCGACATTTTTTTAACAAAACTAAATACATCTCTTTAAAGATTCTTAATGTCACCGATATAAAAAGTAAAGAAAGTGATCTAGGAGGAAATAGGAATGAAAATCATAAATTCATCGTCAGTCAGAGACATTTCGATATTAAAGTCTTCTAATGAAAGCGAGTCTTTGACGATGGAAAAAGTGATGATAGAACCAGCAGGACAGGACGAGGATACGAGAATATCAAAAGAAAGGTTAGAAGAAATTGCAGGAAAACTAAATGAATTTTTAGGAGATCACAATCGTTCTATTAAATTTGTTTTGCATGATGAACTTAAGGAATATTATGTGCAAATCATTAATTCTGAAACGAAAGAAGTTGTCAAAGAAATTCCTCCTAAGAAATTGCTCGATGCTTTTTATACGATGAAGAAGTTTTTGGGAATGGTTATTGATGAGAAAATTTAAAAGGAGACGATAGAAATGTCAACCATGAGAATTGGCGGATTAGCCAGCGGCATGGATATTGATCAGCTTGTAGGAGATTTAATGAAAGCGGAAAGAATCCCCCTTGATAAATTATATCAGCAAAAACAAACCTTCGAATGGCAACGTGATGCCTATCGTGATGTGAATAAAAAGTTAGCTGACTTCGATACGTATTTATTTAATAACTTTGGTTTGGTAAGTAGCGTTTATCAAAAAAGTACCACATCTTCTAATGAACAGGCGGTAGCTGTAAAAGCGTCAGGTTCAGCCTATGATGCAACGAATACGATAAGCGTCTCTAGACTTGCTAAAGCTGCTTCAGGTGTGTCCCAAGCAGTTGCAGGTGCGAAATCTAATACAACTCTAGGGGAAAAAGGTCTAACTGCTGATACTACGATTACGATTGCTGCCCTCCAAGCTGATGGAACGTATAGAGAAGAAGCGGTCACGTTTAAGCCGACTGATACATTTGCAGATGTAGCTAAAAAACTAAATCAGTCTGGGTTAAATATTAATGCTATTTTTGACGATGGCTCAGGAAAATTGGGCATCTCTACTCGAACAACAGGAACCGTTGATACGACCACTATCGATAAAGCGGAAGTTTATGTAAAATCAGCCACTGGAGATGATATTTTCTCCACTATTTTTGGATTTGGTACAGGCAACGATCAAGATGGCAACCCTGATGTTACGGCACTAGCGAATGGCGGTCAAAATGCTAAGTTTACTCTAAATGGATTAGAAATGGAAAGGCAAACAAACACGTTTACCATCAATGGAATCCAATATACATTGAAATCAGAGACGACGACACCGGTTATTATTACATCACAAACAGATGTTGATGGAATGATCGCAAAGATAGAGGATTTTGTAAATAAATATAATGAACTGATTAGTTCCCTAAACGATAAAATCCGTGAAAAGCGTTACCAGGATTATCCGCCGCTTACAGACGAACAGAAAAAGGATATGACCGAAAAACAAATTGAGTTATGGGAAGAAAAATCAAAGAGCGGATTACTGCGTAATGATTCGATTATTTCTAATGGATTATCGCAAATGAGACGTGATTTGTATAGCAAGGTTGATGGTATTGGCACGAATGTGATTGACACGATTTCTGAATTGGGGATTACAACTACAAATGAAATTACAAATGGCGGTCAACTTGTTATAGATCGTGATAAACTAAGAGCAGCATTAGAAAATGATCCAGATAAAGTTGTGAAAATATTGACACAAAGTGGTCAAGTGACAAAAGATGCAAGTGGTCAAGTGGTTTCCGATACACGAGGCATTGTCCAGCGTCTTCGTGATTCTATAAAAGGAATGACGCAAAATATTGAGAAAAAAGCTGGGAAACCTACTTTGACTGAAAATCAATATTCAATAGGTGTACAATTGAAGGATGTTGAAAATCGAATTTCTGATTTTCAGCGGCGTTTAGAAGATATTGAAGCTAGATATTGGAAGCAATTTACTGCTATGGAGCAGGCTGTGCAAAAAGCAAATCAACAATCGGCGTTTTTGATGGGACAATTTGGAGGAAATTAAATAATAAAGAGGGTGCTAGTACGTGGTTAACCAACAACTCCACCAGATATATCAGCAAAATAGTGTAAGTACTGCTTCGCCAGGTGAATTAACATTGATGCTTTACAATGGTTGTTTGAAGTTTTTAAACAAAGGGAAACAAGCAATCAAAGAGAACAATATTCAGGAGAGAAATATCAATTTACAAAAGGCGCAAAGAATTATTCAGGAGCTTATGGTAACACTGGATCAGAAATATGAGGTGGCTCATCAGATGATGGCCATGTATGAATATATGAATCGTCGCTTGGTTGAAGCAAACGTTACAAATAATATTGCCATTGTGGAAGAAGTAGAAGGATTTATGACAGAATTCCGTGATGTATGGAAGGAAGTTATTCGATTAAATCGTCAAAAGCAATTTAAAGGAGATCAAGCCTAATGGATTTAGTAGAACAGCTTATGTCATGCTCTAAAAAATTGCTGGCTGTTCTTGAAAATCCAAATAGTGATCGTGACCAGCAAGTGGATAAAGTAGTGGAATTGTTAAACGAAAGAGAAGAAATCATTGTTAGATTGAAGGGACAAACTGATGCGAAGTTGAAAAAGCGTCCACAAATAATGGAAATTTTACAAATGGAACAAGATATTCAGAAAAAAATTCATCATTTATACGAACAAATAAAAAATGATTTAAAGAGATGGAATGGACAGAAGCGTTTGCAGAATGTGTATAATAGACCCTTTTCTCATGTTGAAACATATGATGGACGTTTTTACGATAAAAGAAAATAAAATTTAACTAAATTTACATTTATTGGATTATTTTGATATTTCTCTCACCATTACGAACGCACACAAGGCGACGCGGTGCTAGTCGATCTTTTTACCGCGCTTGGCCGCATTCATGATGTCAACGAGCGGCTGCTCTCCCGCTTTTTTGCGGAGAATGCCGCCATCATGGCGGAGATCCGCCGGTTTTCCGCTGTTGAGGACGAGGCATGGAAGCTGGATGGAAAGCTGCAGGATGCCAATGTGAAGCAGCAGCTTGTCGAGACGCGCTTAGCTCCTGCGTTTGAAGCGTGGAAAGCCAGCATGCTGACGCATTTGCGCCCATATGTGGAGCAATAATTGATGCTTTTGCTACGTGAAACCATCGAAGGAGCAGTGGAGAAAGCGATCAGTGCGGAAGCACCGTTCTGTAATGTCAGCATGCCTTTTGGCAAGCAGGCCGCAGAAAAGATGAATCCATCTGTACTAAACCGTTCTCTAGCTGAGTGGAGGGCGGTTTTTTATTTGCATGGAATCAGAGTTCGCTTGATTTCAAACAAGGCTGGCATAAAGGGGCGAGAATAAGAGTAAATATTACCATAATATCCATTTGATTTTTCACAAAATTTTCAAAAAATATTCGACGTTTGAAGAAGGATTTTGTAGGGGATTGTAGAACTATACACATAACCCTTTATTAAAGGAGGCTTTTGCACATATGAAGTACAACATTCGCGGTGAGAATCTGGAAGTTACGCAAGCCTTAAAAGACTACGCTGAGAAAAAGCTCGGCAAATTGGAACGCTATTTTGACGCAACGGAAGAAGTGATAGTCAATGTGAACTTAAAAGTATATAACGATAAACAAGCGAAAGTAGAGGTGACGATCCCGATGCCGCAACTGGTGCTGCGCGCAGAGGAGCGGCATGAGGATATGTATGCGGCGCTTGATTTGGTGACAGACAAATTGGAGCGGCAGATTCGGAAGCACAAGACGAAAGTGAACCGAAAATGGCGCGAAAAAGAAGCGAAGCATGTATTTGCCGGCAACGATGTTCCGGTGGCAACTGAACCAGCAGAGGAAGAGGAATGGGATTTTGAGCTCGTGCGCACCAAACGGTTTAGCTTGAAGCCGATGGACAGCGAGGAAGCGATTTTGCAAATGAATATGCTCGGCCATAGCTTTTTCGTCTTTACCAACGCGGAGACGAACCGCACCAACATTGTCTACCGCCGCAAAGACGGAAGATACGGTTTAATTGAAGCGAATTAATCTTCATCCCCTGCCTTTTGAAGGCGGGGGATGTTATAATGTATTAGGAGGAAGGAGGTGAGTAAAAGATGGAAGAGATGTTAAAGCAAATTTTGCTTAAATTGGATAAGATGGAAACGAATGCGGAACAATTTCAAGAAGAAGTTCGCCAGCGATTGGATCAAGTGGACAAGCGTTTTGCGCAAATGGATGAGCGGTTTGTCCAAATCGACGAACGCTTCGCCAATCTGGAAGCTCGTTTAGACCATCTGGAGAGTGAGATGGCAGAAGTGAAAGAGCGCCTCGGTCACCTTGAAAGCGACATGGTTGAGGTGAAACAACGGCTCGAGCAGGTCGAAGGGAAGATAGGCAAGGTAAAAGAAGCGGTGTTCCCCCAAGAACCTCAAGTCGCTGACGATGTGTATGCGCTGTTGAAAAACATCCATAAGAAAATCGAGGAAAAAGGGTTTGAAATCTATGCGCTCAACAAACGGCTGTTGCATGTCGAAGGAGCGATTGAACAAATCCAATCGCAAACGTAACGAGCGGTTCCAGCTAGAAGGCTGGCTTTTCTTTTTTCCCTCCTCTCTTCTCCATCGATCCCCGCGTTTGAGTTGTCACCTATTCCTGTAAATGATATCATGTAAATTAGTGATTCTATCTGAATAAGGGGCGTTATATATGCTAGGAGTATTAAAAAAGGTGTTTGATTCAAATAAACGCCAGATTCAACGCTTGGAAAAAATTGCAGAGCAGGTGGATGCGCTCAGTGCCGATATGGCCAAGCTTTCTGATGAAGAGCTGCGCCAAAAAACGGAGCAGTTTAAAGCGCGCTACCAGCAAGGAGAGTCGCTTGATGATTTGTTGGTCGAAGCTTTTGCGGTTGTGCGCGAGGGAGCGAAGCGCGTCCTTGGGCTTTATCCATATAAAGTGCAAATTATGGGCGGTGTTGTGCTTCATGAAGGCAATATCGCCGAGATGAAAACAGGGGAAGGGAAAACGCTGACGGCCACGATGCCGGTCTATTTGAACGCGTTGACAGGAAAAGGCGTTCATGTCGTGACGGTCAACGAATATTTGGCCAGCCGTGACGCGACGGAAATGGGCCGTCTGTATGAGTTTTTAGGCTTAACGGTCGGTTTGAATTTGACAGGCTTGTCACGCGAGGAGAAGCAGGCCGCGTACCAAGCGGATATTACGTATGGAACGAACAATGAATTCGGCTTTGATTATTTGCGCGATAACATGGTGCTCTACAAGGAGCATATGGTGCAGCGTCCGCTTCATTTTGCTGTGATTGACGAGGTCGACTCGATTTTAATCGATGAGGCGCGAACGCCGCTTATTATCTCTGGTACCGCGCAAAAGTCGACGAAGCTGTATATTCAGGCGAACGCGTTTGTTCGTACGCTCAAGCGGGATACGGACTACACGTATGATGAAAAAACAAAAAGCGTGCAGCTGACAGAAGAAGGGATTACGAAAGCGGAGCGCGCGTTTGGCATCGATAACTTATTTGACTTAAAGCATGTGACGCTGAACCATCACATTAATCAGGCGTTAAAAGCGCATGTGACGATGCAGCGCGATGTCGATTATGTCGTGGAAGAAGGAAAGGTCGTCATCGTTGATCCGTTCACAGGTCGTTTAATGAGAGGCCGGCGTTATAGCGATGGCTTGCATCAAGCGATCGAAGCGAAGGAAGGTCTGGAGATTCAAAACGAATCGATGACGTTGGCGACGATTACGTTCCAAAACTATTTCCGCATGTATGAAAAATTAGCGGGAATGACAGGAACAGCGAAGACAGAGGAAGAAGAATTCCGCAACATTTACAATATGCAGGTGGTTGTCATTCCAACCAATAAACCGGTCATTCGCGAAGATCGCCCGGATTTAATTTATAAAACGATGGAAGGCAAATTCCGCGCGGTCGTCGAGGATATTGCCGAGCGCCATGCGAAGGGGCAGCCGGTGCTTGTCGGTACGGTTGCGATCGAGACCTCTGAGCTGATTTCAAGCATGCTGAAGAAACGAGGCATTCCGCATAATGTGCTGAACGCGAAAAACCATGCAAAAGAGGCGGAGATTATTGCGCAAGCTGGACAAAAAGGCGCGGTGACGATCGCCACGAACATGGCAGGGCGCGGAACGGACATTAAGCTTGGCGAAGGGGTGACCGATCTTGGCGGATTGGCGGTCATCGGTACGGAACGGCACGAAAGCCGCCGGATTGATAACCAGCTGCGCGGACGTTCAGGACGTCAAGGAGATCCTGGAGTATCGCAATTTTACTTGTCATTGGAAGACGAGTTGATGCGCCGCTTCGGCTCGGAAAATTTAATGGCGATGATGGATCGCTTCGGCATGGACGATTCCCAGCCGATTCAAAGCAAAATGGTGACAAGAGCGGTTGAGTCGGCGCAGAAACGCGTGGAGGGCAATAACTTTGACGCGCGGAAGCAGCTGTTGCAATATGATGATGTATTGCGCGAGCAGCGGGAAATTATTTACCGCCAGCGCTTTGAGGTGCTGGATTCCGAAAATCTGCGCAGCATTGTTGAAAAGATGATCCAATCGGTCATTGAACGAGTGGTGACGACGCATGCGCCAAGTGAAGAGCTTCCGGAAGATTGGGATTTGAAAGGCATTCTGGATTACGTCCATGCCAACCTGCTTCCAGAGGGAGATGTGGCCGTCAGCGATTTGCGCGGCAAAGAACCGGAAGAAATGATCGAAGTGATTTGGCAAAAGGTCAAAGCGCGCTATGATGAAAAAGAACAGCAAATCGATCCGGAGCAAATGCGCGAATTTGAGCGCGTGATCGTGCTTCGCGCGGTCGATATGAAGTGGATGGATCATATTGATGCGATGGAGCAATTGCGACAAGGCATTCATCTGCGGGCATATGGACAAATCGATCCGCTTCGCGAATATCAAATGGAAGGCTATGCGATGTTTGACGCCATGATTGCTTCCATTGAAGAAGAAGTGGCAAAATATATCATGAAAGCGGAAATCCACAGCAACCTTGAGCGCCAAGAAGTGGCGAAGGGAGAAGCCGTTCATCCAAAAGAAGATGAAGGGGAAGTGAAGCGCAAGCCGGTTCGCAAAGCGGTGGACATTGGCCGCAATGATCCGTGCATTTGCGGCAGCGGCAAGAAATATAAAAACTGCTGCGGGAAAAACGCGTAAATCAAAGTGAGGGGGGCAGCCTCTCGCTTTGATTTTGCCCTGTAACAGATAGGAAATATAGGGAGTAAACTAGTAATGAGGTGAACAGCGATGATTGATTTAGTGGAAGTAAAGCAAGACTTGGAGAAAATGGCTAAGCGATTAGCGGATATTAGGGGGTCTCTTTGACCTTGATGTGAAGGAGGCGCGCATTCGCGAACTGGAGGAGCAAATGGCTGCGCCCAATTTCTGGGATGATCAAAAGGAAGCGCAGACAGTGATTAGCGAGGCGAATGCACTGAAGGATCTCGTCGGCGCCTTTCATCAACTAGAAGAGCGGTTTGAAAATTTAGAGCTGACCTATGAGCTTGTCAAAGAAGAGCCGGATGAAGATTTGCAGCAGGAGCTTGTTGCCGAAGCGAAAAAGCTGACAAAGGATTTTAGCGAATTTGAGCTGCAGCTGTTGCTGAATGAGCCGTATGATAAAAACAATGCCATTTTGGAGCTTCATCCGGGCGCGGGCGGAACGGAGTCGCAAGACTGGGGCTCCATGCTGCTTCGCATGTATACAAGATGGGCAGAGAAAAAAGGTTTTAAAGTAGAAACGCTGGATTATTTACCTGGCGAGGAAGCTGGAATTAAAAGCGTCACTCTGTTAATTAAAGGACATAACGCTTACGGCTATTTAAAGGCGGAAAAAGGCGTGCACCGTTTAGTGCGCATTTCCCCATTTGACGCTTCGGGCCGCCGCCACACATCGTTTGTGTCCTGCGAGGTGATGCCGGAGTTTAACGACGATATTGAAATTGAGATTCGTTCGGAAGACATTAAGGTCGACACGTACCGTTCAAGCGGCGCCGGCGGCCAGCATGTCAATACGACCGACTCGGCTGTGCGCATCACCCACATTCCGACAGGGCTTGTAGTGACGTGCCAATCCGAGCGTTCGCAAATTAAAAACCGCGAAAAAGCGATGAATATGCTCAAAGCGAAGCTATATCAAAAGAAATTAGAGGAGCAGCAGGCGGAGCTGGCGGAGATTCGCGGCGAGCAAAAAGAAATCGGCTGGGGCAGTCAAATTCGTTCTTATGTGTTCCATCCTTATTCGCTTGTGAAAGACCACCGTACGAATACAGAGGTAGGAAACGTACAAGCGGTGATGGACGGCGAAATTGATGCGTTTATTGACGCATACTTGCGTGCCAAGCTGAAATAAAAACGAGGCTTGAAGAGGAGAGACCATCCTTCTTCAAGCCTTTTTGCGCTTGGATTTGGATAGCGGACCAGATCGCGGTTGCTTACGGTTGACAACGGCGAATGACTGATCTTCAAGCTGGAGAAATGGCGAATCTTTCTTTCTGCGGCCGATTGCTTCATCTTCAAGCCGTATTTTCGATAGATTGGCTTTTATTGCGCAAACTATAAGGAAGCGATGCGAAGATTTTCCGTGATCTGAATCATTCTTTAATCCTTTATTGCGTTATTGGGCTGTCATTTACGAACGAAAATAGGCGTGCTATACTCTCATGGGGGGTTTTGAAGATGATGAAACAAGCAAAACGAATCGGTCAACCATTGCATCCTGCTGTTGCCATGATCGGTGAATATGTATACATTCTTATCGGTTCAGCGATCGTTGCGATCGCGTTTAATCTGTTTTTGCTGCCAAATCGCGTGGCTTCTGGAGGTGTCAGCGGCATTAGCACCATTTTGCATGCGACGTTTGGCTGGCATCCTGCTTATGTGCAATGGGCGTTTAATATCCCGCTATTTATTGCCGGGGTTGTGTTTTTAGGACGGCAATTTGGCGTGAAAACGCTCGTGGGAACGGTCTTTTTGCCGTTCGTTGTCTATTTGACGAAAGATGTCGAACCGGCTACTCACGATCCGTTGCTTGGCTCTTTATTCGGGGGCATTGGGGTCGGTGTCGGTTTGGGACTGGTGTTTCGTGGCAAAGCGTCGACAGGTGGAACCGATTTAGCCGCGCAAATTATTCATAAATTTACAGGTCTTTCCCTCGGTACATGCGTCATTCTGATCGACGGCTTGATTGTGTTGACAGCTGCCATTGTCTTTGATATTGAACGCGCGTTATATGCAATGATTGGTTTATTTGTTACAAGCAAAACGATTGATATCGTCCAAATCGGCTTTGGCTATTCAAAAATGGCGATGATTATCACGAATAAAGAAGAGGAAGTGCGGGCGGCTATTCTACATAAAATTAACCGCGGAGTGACGAAAATGTCCGGGTACGGCGGATATACAGAGCATGAGCGCCCTATTCTTATGTGCGTTGTTGAACAAACAGAATTCACGAAATTGAAACAATTAGTGAAAGCCATTGATCCATCAGCGTTTGTCGTCATTATGGACGCGACCGAGGTGCTTGGCGAAGGATTCAAACGTGCGTAAGCGGCTGGAAAATCGGTTATAATAAGGCTGTCTGCAATTTGTTAGAGGGGGAGTTCGTCAATGAAAAAGAAATTAACCGTCTTATTGCTGGGCATGTCGTTCATGTTAGCTGCTTGTGGCGGGGGAAACGAAGCAACAGATAACAAAGATACGAAGAACCAAGGATCCACCGCATCAGCCGCAGAGGAGATTTTTAAACAAAACTGTGCAAGCTGTCATGGCGCTAACTTAGAAGGAGCAGTGGGGCCTAATTTACAAAAAGTGGGGAGCAAATATTCTCAAGATGAAATTAAGCAAATTATCGAAAAAGGTCGAGGCGGCATGCCTGGTGGCATTATTCAAGGAGACGATGCCGACAAAGTGGCTGAATGGCTCGCATCCGAAAAATAAAAAGAAAAGCAATCCGGCAAGCTTGCCGGATTGTTTTTTGTTTTAAACGTCACGGTTTTGAAACATAAATGTAAACAAAAAAGGAAGAGGGTCGTGTTATAATAGGTTTTGTGGAATTTTGTATAAATGGCGCGAGACCGCTCGAATAGTGGCATCATGGATGATGACTTTATAAAAACAAGGTGATTGAAATGATTGAAATGAAAGATGTATATAAGACCTATCCAAACGGCGTCGTTGCGCTAAATGGAATTAATGTACGCATTAAGCAGGGGGAGTTTGTTTATGTGGTTGGTCCGAGCGGTGCTGGAAAGTCGACATTTATTAAAATGATGTACCGCGAGGAAAAGCCGACAAGCGGTTCGATTATGATTAACGGCGTCAACCTTGCTCATTTGAAGGACAACAAAGTGCCGATTTTGCGGCGGAATATTGGCGTGGTATTCCAGGACTTTAAATTGCTCCCTAAGCTAACGGTATATGAGAATGTAGCGTTTGCTTTGGAAGTAATTGAAGAATCGCCGAGACTGATTAAAAAGAAAGTAATGGAAGTGTTGGATTTGGTCGGCTTAAAGCATAAAGCGCGGTTTTATCCCGATGAGCTTTCTGGCGGCGAGCAGCAGCGCGTGTCCATTGCGCGTTCGATTGTCAATTCGCCAAAGATTGTGATTGCGGACGAGCCGACAGGAAATTTGGACCCTGACAATTCTTGGGGAATTATGGAGATTTTCGAGACGATTAATGATCGTGGCACGACGATTGTGATGGCTACGCATAACCGTGAAATTGTCAATACGATTAAAAAGCGTGTCATTGCGATTGAAAGTGGAAAAATTGTCCGCGATGAGGCGAGGGGAGAGTATGGCTATGAGGTTTAATACCCTTCGGCGTCACATGCGGGAAAGCTTTAAAAGCATCGGACGCAACGGCTGGATGACGTTTGCCTCCATTAGTGCCGTCACGGTTACGCTTTTGCTTGTTGGCGTGTTTCTTGTCATCATGTTTAACATGAACCATTTTGCCAGCAAGATTGAAAATGATGTCGAGATTCGCGTCTATATCGATTTGACGGCGACAGAGCAAGATAAGCAGGCGTTAAAAGCGCAAATTGAGGCGGTTCCAGAGGTAAAAGAGGTGGAGTATTCCTCCAAAGAGCAGGAGTTGAAAAATCTTATTAAGAGCTTTGGTGAGGAGGGCTCGTCGTTCCGTTTGTTTGAACAAGATAACCCGCTGAGCGATGTTTATGTCGTGAAGGCGAAACAACCGGAAGATACGGTGAAAGCAGCAAAGAAAATTGAAACGTTTAAGTCTGTACATAAAGTGAAGTACGGGCAAGGTCAAGTGGAGAAATTGTTTAAAACTCTTGGCATTGCAAGGAATATTGGCCTAGGCTTAATTATCGGTTTGCTCTTTACGGCGATGTTTTTAATCTCCAATACGATTAAAATTACCATTTTTGCGCGTCGCCGTGAAATTGAGATTATGAGATTAGTAGGAGCCACGAACGGATTTATTCGCTGGCCATTTTTCCTTGAAGGGCTATGGCTCGGTGTAATGGGAGCAATTATTCCGATCGTGTTGATTTCGCTTGTTTACTATAACATTTATGAGTTTGCCAATCCGAAATTAACGGTTCCGTTTTTGCAGCTCCTTCCGTTTCATCCGTTTATGTGGAAAATTAGCATCGTTTTGCTCGTTCTGGGCGGATGTATTGGCGTGTGGGGAAGCATGATGTCTGTGCGCAGATTTTTAAAAGCTTAGTAGATCATAGAGGAGAAAGGGGAACGAAATCGTGAAGCAAAAGGTGCTTTCATTAGCAGCAGCGGCCGTCATTGGCGCATCCAGTTTTTCTCCGTACTTAGTCGGTGCGGTAAGCAATCAGGAGATTCAACAAAAGCGCAATGCAATTAACAACATTCAATCAAAGCAATCGTCGATTCAAAACCAGATGAGCCAAGCCGATCAGGATATTACTCGCTTGCAATCCCAGCAGGAGAAGCTGGCGGCAGAAATCAAAAAGCTTGATATGACCGTATCAGAAACAAGCGGAAAAATTCGCGAGCTATCTGCCACGATTGAAGATACGAAACAAGATATTCAAGTTTTGCAGCGGGAAATTGCAGAGGTGAAGGAGCGTATCGAAAAGCGGAATGAGCTGTTAAAGGAACGCGTCCGTTCTTTACAGCAAAGCGGCGGATTGGTCAGCTATCTTGATGTGCTGCTAGGGGCGCAAAGCTTTGGCGATTTTATCGATCGCATTAGCGCGGTAACAACCATCTTTGAAGCGGACAAACAAATTATCGCAGAGCAGGAAGCGGATAAAAAGCTGAAGGAAGGCAAAGAAAATGAGTTGACGACTAAGCTTGCGTCGCTGCAAAGTGATTTGCAGAAACTTCAGCAGCTCAAACAACAGCTGAGCCAACAAATTAAGGAGAAAGACCAATTGATGGCACAGCTTGAGAAGCAAGAGCAAGATGTTCATGAGAAAAAATTGGCGCTAGCGGAAGAACAAGAGGTGCTGAAAAAGCAAGAAGCAGCGATGAAAGCACAGCTTCAGCAGTTGTTGATCCAACAGCAGCAACAAGCCGCAAAAGCAAAATCAACGGCGTCACAAACATCTAGTTCTTCAGGCCCGTCCTATGTTTCGGGCGGAGGAAGCGCAGGGGTGCCGGCTGTGACAAGCGGAGCGTTTATGAGACCGGCCAATGGCCCAGTTACGTCCGGTTTTGGAATGCGCGGCGGCGAGTTCCATGCTGGTGTCGATATTGGCAAGCGCGCGGCTGAAGTGCCTGTTGTGGCAGCAGCAGACGGATATGTATTTCGTTCCTATTATTCACAAAGCTACGGAAACGTTGTATTTATTACGCATGTCATTAATGGACAAGTGTATACGACCGTATACGCTCACTTAGAATCCCGTTTGGCTCATGAAGGACAAACGGTCAAAAAGGGCCAAATCATCGGGTATATGGGGAACACAGGCTGGTCAGAAGGAGCGCATCTTCATTTCGAATTGCACCGCGGTCCGTGGAATGCAGCGAAATCCAATGCTGTGAACCCGTTAAATTATATTAATTTCTAAATCTAAAATTTAAAAAAGCAGCATCAACATGCACAACTTGTCTGGATGGTTCTTTCAGCAAGTTGTGCATTTTTTATGAAGGGAGGATGGCATGGCAAGGTTTCTGTATGAATTTGATAACTATATCAAAGAAGGGGACGTGGTCAAGGAGAGTTTGAAAGCTATAAACCTTGGTTGACCGTTAGGAATACCAGCTGTTGTGATGTTTATTTCATCACGAATATTTTTGATGAGTAAAAAATTCATGAAATGAAAAATAAAAACATTCAATTATATGTATAAAATTTCATATCTATTGTCGCTTGACATGAAGCTTCTGCGGGCATGATTCTGTATCATACCCACCGCTCCATGTAAAACGAATAGGCAATAAATGATGTAATTGCCAAACATCAAAATTCTTGATCGTTACTAACATAGATGCCTTTGATATTGAGAGATCGTTGAGTGAAAAAGGAACTTCATATGACAATGACGTAGCGGAAGATATGTTTAAGATCACCAAAACAAAATTCATGTGGTAGGGTCTTTTCCAACCCGCAAGAACTTAACCTTGAACTTTTTGACTATGTGAACGGGTTTAATAATGTTCGAATACATGGGGCACTGTGCTATCTAACACTAGCAGAATACAAGTTAATGGACCTTTAAAAATTTGTTTAGTTTAGTGTTGACATACCATCGTCATCGTATCCACTTTTTGTTTCATCCAAATGCTAAGTTGAATAAAGAAATTTTACCTTTAGCCTCTTTATAGGTGATTACTTCATTACAAATAAACAACATACTCAGACAAAAACCTCCAAATTCTAGAATATGTTTTAAACTCTTTAGTAAATATTAAAAGACACCGGTTTAAATTGAACCGATGTCTTTAACTAAATCCTATAACTAATTAGTTAATGGAAAAGCCGCGTAAAATCAATATTCCAGCGGTTTTTATAACTAATTTTATTAACTAAACCTATAACTAATTTAAAACTAAGTTTAACTAATTAGTTAATACCCATTTTGGATAGCGGGAAGAACCTTGATTGACAATGGTTTTATCCTTTTTAGACATTTCTTGAAGCAAATTGCCGATGTACTTTCTTTTCTGCTTCTCATCAAGAGCATCAGATAGTTTATCTAGCAACAAATCATCAATATCTTTTCTATTTGCCACTTTATACTGACGCAAAAATAAAATAATCATTTGCTTATAATGCTCTTTGTTAAAAGCCCTGTTTTTAATATAAGTAGTCTTATCTCCTGTAAGTTCAGCAATTTTAGCGGAAACATATAGGTTTGGATATCCGCCTTCCACTAATTTTAATGCCCTTAATTTTTTTGCTTCTTCTTGTGCTTGGTTTATTTCTTCGTTTTTGCTTATAAAAAATTTCATAAACTGCTTTCACGATAATCATTAGAACCATTAAAATATAATTGCTAACAATCGCTATTTGTTGACTATTATCTGGAGTTGTTAAGACAAATTTAAAACTTTCTTGTACCTATTTCTACATTCATCTTGGTCGTAAATCCCACATATTTCATTCGAGAATATGATACGGCCGAACAAAATCTCTTCATATCATCATCCTGCCGGTGTATCCCATCGCTTGAATCTCTTCGAAGAGAACCACACCATTTGTCGTACCTTCTTGTATTCGTTGAAGAAGATAGCTTTTATAAGGATCGAGTTTGCTTTTTCTTTTTTTCTCACTGACTTTACGTTCTGGAAGCTTGTCCTCCTTTAGATACTTACGAATGGTTTTCCGATCAAATCCTGTTTCTTTGGCAATCGCTGTTTGAGTCCAACCTTTCTGATACAGCTCTCGAATCATAAAAAACTCCCCTATCTTCAGCACCGTTTCTCCACTCAAGATGTTGCTTCGAAACGATGATCTGTTATTTTGGGGAATTTTAAACCGATTTTATCACTACAGCTACATAAATCTAAAATTTAAAAAAGCAGCATCAACATGCACAACTTGTCTGGATAGCCTTTTCAGCAAGTTGTGCATTTTTTATGAAGGGAGGATGGCATGGCAAGGTTTCTGTATGAATGGTTCAATTGAATCAGTCCTTTTTTACTTATGAAACAGGATCATTGAATATCATTTGAGATTGTTTTAACATACCTATCATGAAGTCTCCTACTTCTTCATTTGCCAGGGAGATACTAGCACCACGTCATAGGGAGGGAACTTAAGATACGAAATACGAGGGGACTGGTTGATAGTGAAACGATTCTTTGCGATTAGGCAGGTGAGTTTACTTCAGAAAGGGAAAAGAGTAAAATAAAGACGGATATGGCTTTTATATGGAATATTTTAGAATTTTATAGAGATTCGGTTTTGTCTCTTGCTATAACCGGATTCCGTTTTTCAGTAGACCGCACAGCATGAAACGGCAGATCGCTGATCAGGTGCCGATGATCTCCCGATGCTTCCATCTCTGTATGATGTCACATTGGCTCAGCAGCTTTGTCTTTCCGTTTGATTTGAAAAAACACTTTGATGATCGAATCCTTCTTCGCTGAACGTTCTTTGCTTGTATGTTCTTATCATGATCAGGGCAAAATAAAAGTGTATGCTTTTGATTGGGCATATACGGTGATCGTTAAGTGAGCCGGCTCCTCAAGCAAGGAGTGTCACATATACTTGTGCAGGAAAGATCTAGCGATTGTTATCAATGGATCAAAACACGCTTGGCTTCTCCTTACAAACCTATTAAAATCAGTAGCCATACGCAGAAATGTTTGAAAAGCGCGTCTTTTCGTCAATGTGGGAGCCGATCGCGACTCATTCAGAGGAAACGGTTGCTTATTCTCATTCATCATGGATTAAATGGTCACTAAATGAGAAAAGATGATCGGCGGCGGAGCGCAGCATGGAGGAGAATGGCCGCTTTCTATCGTCTGATGTAGGGATAAAATCAAAATAAATTTGAAACATATCTATTGACAAATAGATACTACTATATGATAATAAATATCGAATTATAATTATTATAATTTACATAAATAGCTTGGGTGACAAGCTATGAATCATTCCAACACTATTTTTAGGAGGTAGATGAAGATGTCTTTAATCGGCAAAGAGGTACAATCATTCCAAGCAAAAGCGTTCCATAATGGAGAGTTTATCGATGTGACAGAGCAAAACTTTAAAGGAAAATGGAGCGTTGTTTGCTTCTATCCAGCTGACTTTACATTCGTATGCCCTACAGAGCTTGAAGACTTACAAAATAACTATGCAACTTTAAAAGAGCTTGGTGTTGAAGTATATTCTGTTTCAACAGATACACATTTCACACATAAAGCATGGCATGATACATCTGAAACCATTAACAAAATCGAATACATTATGATTGGCGACCCTTCACAAAAACTATCTCGCATGTTTGATGTATTAGATGAAGAAGCAGGTCTTGCTCAACGCGGTACGTTTATTATTGATCCAGACGGTGTGATCCAAGCGGTTGAGATTAATGCTGACGGTATCGGCCGTGATGCAAGCACATTGATTAACAAAATTAAAGCTGCGCAATATGTTCGCAATAATCCTGGTGAAGTTTGTCCAGCTAAATGGCAAGAAGGATCAGAAACACTGAAACCAAGCCTTGATCTTGTAGGTAAAATTTAAGAGGGGATATCAACATGATATTGGATGCAGAAATAAAAGCACAGCTGGCCCAATATCTGCAATTGATGGAAGGAGACGTACTTCTTAAAGTCAGCGCGGGATCCGATAGCGTATCCCGCGATATGCTGGCTCTTGTGGATGAATTGGCCACCATGTCTCCTAAAATCAAAGTAGAGAACACACAGCTAGAGAGAACGCCAAGCTTTAGTGTGAATCGCATCGGCGAAGACACAGGGATCACATTTGCCGGCGTTCCATTGGGCCATGAGTTTACTTCATTGGTGTTGGCTCTACTCCAGACAAGTGGAAGACCTCCAAAAGTCGATCAGAAAGTAATTGAACGAATTAAAAACATAAAAGGCACCTATCATTTTGAATCTTATGTGAGCTTGACATGCCATAACTGCCCTGACGTTGTACAAGCCTTGAATTTAATGAGCATCCTGAATCCTGGCATTTCGCATACGATGATTGACGGTGCAGCGTTTAAGGATGAGGCAGAAAGCAAGGGGATTATGGCCGTTCCGACTGTATTCTTAAATGGAGAGCTTTTTGGCAGCGGACGGATGTCGCTTGAAGAAATTCTTTCAAAGATAGGAAGCACTTTGGATGCCTCCGCTTTCGCTGAAAAAGAACCATTTGATGTGCTTGTTGTCGGTGGCGGTCCAGCTGGTGCAACGGCAGCGATTTATGCAGCGCGAAAAGGCATTCGCACGGGTATTGTAGCTGAACGCTTTGGGGGACAAATATTGGATACGTTGGGCATTGAGAATTTTATCAGTGTCAAATATACAGAAGGCCCTAAGCTTGCAGCGAGTCTTGAGGAGCATGTCAAACAGTATGATATCGATATCATGGATTCGCAGCGAGTGAAGCGCTTAGAAAAGAAAGATCTTATTGAAATCGAGCTTGAAAATGGCGCGGTTTTAAAAAGCAAGACAGTGGTTCTGGCAACAGGCGCTCGCTGGCGCAATCTTGGGGTGCCAGGTGAGGCTGAGTTCAAAAACAAAGGAGTGGCCTACTGCCCTCATTGCGACGGTCCGTTGTTTGAAGGAAAGCATGTGGCCGTTATTGGAGGCGGCAATTCCGGCGTAGAGGCAGCGATTGATCTTGCCGGTATTGTCAAGCATGTCACCGTCTTTGAATTTATGCCGGAATTAAAAGCTGATGCCGTTCTTCAAGAGCGCCTCTACAGTTTGCCTAATGTCACCGTTCTTAAGAACGTCCAAACAAAGGAAATTACCGGTACAGACCGAGTAAACGGCATTTCTTACATTGACCGCGAAACAGGTGAAGAGCATCACCTTGAACTACAAGGCGTATTCGTGCAGATTGGTCTTGTGCCAAATACCGATTGGTTAGAGGGAACTGTTGAGCGCAACCGCTTCGGCGAAATTATCGTCGATAAGCGAGGGGCTACGAACATCCCTGGCGTATTTGCGGCAGGCGACTGCACAGATAGCGCATATAAGCAGATCATTATTTCGATGGGATCAGGCGCGACCGCCGCTTTGGGCGCATTTGATTACCTCATTCGAAATTAATCAAATGATAATATGTGAACTCTTGGAAAGCCGCTTTCTGAATGGCAGTGGAAAGCGGCTTTCTTTTTAATTTTAACAAAGCCTGCGGATCAAGTAAATCGCCTTTAAGAATTTGACGGCCAAAAGGTCTATTCCTCGATCTCCAAGAAGCACTTTCTAGATTAGCTCCCCGCCATGCATGATGGGCGAAATCGGCTTTCCTTATGCATAAAAATAGATGAATCCTTCCCCGCCATCCATTCGTATATATTCATAAAGTGAACTTATATGTGTAAATACAACTGAAAGATCCATGATTGGAAGAATCCTGTGCACTCCCCATGATGATGGAAAACTGCTTGCAGAGCGAGAAAGCGGTTTGTTCGGTGCCATGAACGTTGAAGGTAGATGATTGGAAGAGAAAAGTTGCCGAATTATGTTGTCTTATATAAAAAAACTATACAGCATAACGTTTGACTGTATGGTTTTTATAGGTACAATATGAATTAAAAGAATGAAAATCAATGAAAGGGGTGAATGTATTGGGAAGTTGTTTAAAATTGGCGAACTTGCGGAATTAGCAGGTGTATCGAAACGGACGATCGATTATTATACACAGCTTGGCTTGCTTGAACCCCTTCGTTCTGAATCGAATTATCGTTATTATCCTGAAGAGAGTCTCGAATATTTGCGGCTAATCCATGTGTTAAAGAAACAAAATTTAACGCTGGAAGAAATCAAAGAACGCGTACAGACGATGAAGAATTTATCGTTTTCTGTAGAGGAAATTGCCGATAAGATTGAGCATCTTCAGGAGCAGATGAAGCATATTCAAGAAGAAGTGTTGGAATTAAAACCGTTGCTGCAGCATCTCAATAAACAGCAGATGAAGCTGATGACCAAACCGTTAGCACAGCAAGGATATGGGTTGTTGCACGCATTAGCGATATTGCTTGGGGAGAACCCTTTTATTTAACCAACAAAAAAGGGTTGTATCCCTGAGGCTCCAGCTTTGTCAAAGCGAGAGCATCATGCAGCAAAACTTCCTATGAAGGCGGTACGGCAGGCCGATTGAATAGATGTAAACACCATATGGCAGTAGGAGGGAAAATGATGTTATTTCATCCGATGGACATTTTTATCTTTTTAGCATTTGGATTGTCACTTTGGGCACAATTTAAAGTAAAAGGAACCTTCAACCAATGGGCGAAAGTGCCTGCGGGCTCTTCACTGACAGGAGCTGAAGTAGCAAGAAGAATTTTGGATTCTCAAGGCTTATATCATGTTCCCGTTGAGCCTGTGGCTGGCGCGTTGACAGATCATTACGATCCGTTATCCAAAACGGTTCGATTATCTGAGCCTGTTTATTATGGGCATTCGATTGCGGCTTTATCGGTGGCCGCTCATGAAGTCGGGCATGCTATTCAGCATCAGCAATCATACGGTGCGTTAATTTGGCGTCATCGCATGTTTCCGCTTGTGAATTTTTCGTCCGGGATCGCTCCTTTTCTTTTATTGCTTGGATTTTTGCTTCATCAAACATCGCTTATTGGATTTGGGATCATCCTCTTCTCCGCGGCTGTAGCATTCCAGCTAATCACGCTGCCGGTAGAGTTTAATGCAAGCTCCCGCGCCAAACAATTGCTTCTTGCGCAAGGAATGATTGTTCATCAGGAAGAGCGGGGCGTGAAAAAAGTATTAAACGCTGCAGCGCTTACTTATGTAGCGGCTGCTTTGATCTCTGTTTTAGAGTTAATGAAGTTTGTCATGATTTTCTTTCAAGGAAATAACGAGGAATAAAGCTTATGGATTCAATGGACAGGAGGTGGGTTCTCTAGCTGCCTTCAGCTGGAGAGTTTAATTGGAAATAGTGAATTTATTGATGGTTGCCGTTTTAATTGCTTTAACGGCATTCTTTGTCGCCTCGGAGTTTGCGATTGTCAAAGTGCGCAGCACACGTATTGATCAGCTTGTAGCGGAAGGAAACAGGAGCGCGATCGCCGCAAAGCGCGTTATCAGCAATTTGGATGAATACTTGTCGGCCTGCCAGCTTGGCATCACCATTACCGCGTTAGGTCTCGGCTGGCTGGGCGAACCCACCGTCATGCATTTGCTTCATCCTTTGTTTGAAGAGATGCATATAAACGAATCGGTAGCTTCTATCCTTTCTTTTGTCATCGCCTTCTCCACCATTACATTTTTGCACGTTGTGGTTGGCGAGTTAGCGCCTAAAACGCTGGCGATCCAAAAAGCCGAGACGATTACGCTGCTATGCTCCAAACCGTTAATTTTTTTCTACAAAGTGATGTACCCGTTTATTTGGGCGCTAAACGGATCCGCGCGGATGGTTACAGGGTTATTTGGCTTAAAGCCTGTGGCTGAGCATGAGGTAGCTCATTCTGAAGAGGAATTGCGGCTGATTTTATCAGAAAGCTATAAGAGCGGCGAGATTAATCCGTCTGAATATAAGTATGTCAATAACATTTTTGAGTTCGACAATCGCATTGCCAAAGAAATCATGGTGCCCCGCACAGAGATTGTTGCTTTTGATATAAACGATTCCATCATCGATCATTTTGAAATTATGAAGCAAGAAAAGTATACACGCTATCCCGTGATGGACGGCGACAAGGACCATATTGTCGGCATGGTGAACATTAAAGAAATTTTAACCGATTGCATTCACAATCCTCAAGCCGCGGAAAAGAAGATCGATGACTATATTCGTCCGATCATCCAGGTAATTGAGTCGATTCCGATTCATGATTTGCTCGTTAAAATGCAGCGTGAACGGGTTCATATGGCCATTCTCATTGATGAATATGGCGGGACAGCGGGCCTTGTTACCGTTGAAGATATACTGGAGGAAATTGTAGGGGAGATCCAAGATGAATTTGATGCCGATGAAGTCCCGAGAATTCGCAAAGTGAATGAACATACGATGATTGTGGAAGGAAAAGTGTTGATTGAAGATGTCAATGATTTGCTTGGAACACATATAGATGACACGGATGTGGATACGATTGGCGGCTGGATGCTAACAGAGAAATTTGATATTCAGCAAGGGGAGACGTTGGCATTCGATGGTCATGAGTTTAAGGTTTTACAAATGGAGGGCCACAATATTCGATTAATTGAAATCAAGAAACTTGTGAAATCTTCTGCACGAACAGAGCGGGAGACAGTGGTTGAATGACCATGAATCAAGTGAAAAAGACACGGCAGCTGGTGATCAAGCTGCCGTTTATTTTTGGATCATGGGATAGGCACATGAAGAGGAAGAGGCGCATACAGGAATATAAAGCATGATGTGAAGCGACACATAGCGGAAAAAGCGGCAGACTCAGCCTTTATTCAAAGAAAGATAAGCTTCTTCACATGGGCGGATTTTTTCTTGTCCAGCCGCATATGGTAGTAAAGAGAAAAAAGAAAGGATTCGCGGTAAGGAATAAGGAGAGATCGGGGATGGATTCATTGGGATGGTTCGGATTTTCCGCTTCCGCACTTGGAATGCTCATAGGAGGAGCGGTTGCTTGGTTGTTTTGCGGCTGGCATAAAGGAACACCTATTATTTTTTCATTGTCCAGCGGTATGATTTTTGGACTTGCGGTAGTGGAAATTTTGCCGAAAAGCATGGCGGCAGGAGGTTGGCTGCTTACTGTGATTGGATTAGCCGCAGGTTATGGGCTTTATCATCACTTAGAAAGCATGTGGCATCGAGTGGTTGTCGTGACGAATAGGAAAAACCATGATGCATGGATTCATTCGGGAGTATATCTTCTTTTTAGCATTGCTATACATAATTTTCCCACAGGGATCGCCTTAGGAGTCAATGCCCGTTCCCCGTTGGCTGAGCAGCTGGGGCTGGCCGTGATTTTTCATAATATTCCCGAAGGATTGGCGGTTTTTACCCCGTTGCTGATGGCGGGAATGGGGATGATGGGAGTGGTTCTTGGAGCGATCGCCGTGTCGATTCCGGTCGGGATTGGAGCGCTGCTTGGAAGCCGTTATGGCGCGGATATTTCCTGGCTGTCCGCCGTGATGACAACCATGGCGGTGGGGATCATGTTGACAGTGGCTGCAAAGGAAATGTTGGGAACCGCTTTAAAGGAAACAAAGATGATCGATTGTCTGCTGCTTTCTACGCTTGGTTTTTTATCCGTTTGGTGTTTCTTAATTTTTCTTTAGGATGCTGAATAAGGAAAAGAGAAAACGAAAAAGAATGAAAAAAGGATAGACGAAATCATAAAGACAGAATATAATACATATGATCATATGTTCATATGTAGTAAAAAGGAGGCTCTAACAAATTGGATAAAAAAGATCATGCTTTTTTAGCAGATGAAACGGTAGAACATGTGTCGTTAATCTTTAAAGCGCTGGCAGACCCGACACGAATGAAGCTCCTTTACTTATTGTCTCAAGAGGAATGTTCTGTTAATCATATGGCTGAAGTGCTGGAATTATCTCAATCAGCCGTCTCTCATCAGCTGAGCCTGCTCCGAAACTTGCGGCTCGTGAAATACCGGCGCGAAGGAAAAACGTTATTTTATTCTTGCGATGACGAACACGTTATTTCGCTATTAAAACAGGCGATCGACCATTCAGAGCACCATTAATGAGGAGGCGTGTAACAATGCATCACCATCATCATGATCATCACCATCATGGTCATCATCATGGCCATCATCACGGACACCACCATCATGATTTAGGAAGGGAAGGAAATAAAAAAGGGCTGATTGTGGCTCTTTCCATTACGGCTGGCATTATGATTCTCGAGTTTTTAGGAGGATTATGGACGAACAGTCTCGCCCTTTTGTCCGATTCCGGTCATATGCTGAGCGATGCCAGTTCGCTGCTTCTTAGCCTTATTGCGATCTGGTTTGCCGCCAGGCCTGCATCCCCCAATAAAACGTATGGTTTTTACCGGTTTGAAATTTTAGCGGCTTTGTTTAATGGCGTTACGTTGTTTATTATCGCTGGATTTATTATTTGGGAAGCCATTGGGCGTTTTTATCATCCGCCGACGGTTTCCAGCGGTTCTATGATGCTGATTGCTTTGATCGGTTTGATAGCGAATTTATTAAGTGCTTGGGCGTTAATGCGGAAAGGGGATGTGAAGCATAATGTGAATTTGCGCAGCGCCTACCTGCACGTGCTGGGCGATGCGCTAGGATCTGTAGGAGCGATCATGGCTGGATTGGTCATGTGGGCTTTTGGCTGGTATATAGCTGATCCAATTATTTCTGTGCTTGTTGCGCTTCTCATCTTGAAAGGGGCATGGGAAGTGATTAAGCATACGGTTCATATTCTGATGGAGGGCACGCCGATTACGATTGACCAGCACGAGGTGAAAAAAGCGCTTGAAAGCATTGAGGGAGTGGTCAATGTCCATGATCTCCATATTTGGACGATTACATCCGGGCTGGACTCTTTAAGCTGCCATATGCTGATTGAAGACTGTCAGGACAGCCAAAAGATTTTGCAGGCGGCGATTCATTTGATTGAAGAAAAATTTAAAATCCTCCATACGACCATCCAAATTGAAACCTCGCAAATTGATCACGGAGAAATGAGAGTGTAGTGATCGACTTTCCTTTCGCTGCATAGACACCATTTCTGATGGAGCAGATGATCCTTGGAAAGCCGACAGAAATCCGGATGATACCGCTCATCCATCTATGGATCTATGCGGAAGCTTGTTGTTTAGACAGCGGATGGCTGAAAAACGACAGATCATAAAATTATGGATCATCAGGCGGCTTCCTGATGAAGGCCGTCTTCTCTCCACTTTTTTAAGTACAGATGGAAGATGAAACATGATCGCCTATTCAAAAGCAGACATTTTTTCGATGGTCGTCCATCCGGCGAAATCCCCAATCGCCTGCTCTTTGGAATGTTGCCGCATCACATTTATATCGTCAAGTGGAACCAATGCCATATCAGTTGAGAAAATAACAGCAAACGTGTAAACTGAATATTGCGCAGATGTGATCATAAGCTGTACAAGCTGTTCATATAATGATGATAAAGGGCATCGCACGGCACGATTGTGTGGTGCCTTTCCTTGCATGGTGTAGTGTGGATAGAGGAGGAGAAAACGATGAAGAAGCAAACGACAGCAGTGCTTATGGCTTTATCGATGTTGGTCGGAGCTGGGGGAACCTATGCTGGTATACAGCTGACGGATCGTCATGAAAGTAGCAGCCTTTCCGTCCAATCGGAGCAAGCCACAAAGGAAACGGCGAAAAATGAGCAGGAAGAGCTTAAAAAAATCCAACAAGCTTATGAGCTCATTAAAAGCCGTTATGTGCAAAAGGTGGATGACCAAAAACTAATCGAAGGCGCGATTCAAGGGATGATCGGCACACTGAAAGATCCATATTCTGTATACATGGATGAAGAAACGGCTGAGCAATTTAATGAGTCCCTTGATTCCTCGTTTGAAGGAATTGGCGCAGAAGTAAGCATGGTGGACGGAAAAGTGACGATTGTCGCTCCATTTAAAAACTCTCCAGCCGAAAAAGCGGGGCTGAAGCCAAACGATCAGATCGTGAAGGTGAACGGGCAAAGTCTGGAAGGACTTGATTTATATGAAGCGGTCTTAAAAATTCGCGGCAAAAAGGGAACGACGGTTCATTTGGACATTCTTCGCCCAGGGATGAAGGATATGATTCGAGTCAACGTCGTACGCGATGAAATCCCAATTGAAACGGTCTACGATTCGCTCAAGACGTATAATGGCAAAAAAGTAGGATATTTAGAGATTACTTCATTCTCAGAAAATACAGCTCAAGATTTTAAAAAGAAATTAGAGAAATTAGAATCGGAAAAAATGGATGGATTGGTCATCGATGTGCGCGGTAATCCGGGAGGCTACTTGCAAAGCGTAGAGGATATTTTAAAGCAGTTTATTCCGAAGGGCAAACCATATATTCAAATTGAGGACCGCAATGGCCGCAAGCAAAAATTTTACTCTAATTTGACGGAGAAAAAGCCGTACCCGATTGTTGTGCTGATCGATAAAGGTAGCGCCTCAGCGTCGGAAATTTTAGCAGGTGCCATGAAAGAAGCCGGCGGTTATAAGCTGGTGGGGGAAACATCGTTTGGAAAAGGCACGGTGCAGCAGGCCATCCCGATGGGCGACGGCAGCAACTTAAAACTTACGCTTTATAAATGGTTGACTCCTGATGGAAATTGGATTCATAAAAAAGGAGTTAAGCCGGATGTGACTGTGGAGCAGCCGGAATACTTCCATGCCAGCCCGATTCATATTGATAAAGCCCTCCAATACAACATGAATAGTGAGCAAATTAAAAACGCCCAGCAAATGCTCAAAGGACTCGGTTTTGATCCGGGGCGTGAGGATGGATATTTCAGCGAGGAAACGGTAGAGGCCGTCAAGTCATTCCAACAAGAAAATAAAATTCCAGCTACAGGAAGCATTGACAAGCAAACAGCTGAATTGCTTGAAACGAAAGTGCTGGAAGCGGTCCGTGATGATAAAAATGACAAACAGTTAAAAGAAGCGATGAAAGTGTTATTCCAATAATACAAAGGGAACGGTTCGAAGCCGAATCGTTCCCTTTTCATTTGATGAAGACGAGACGTTTTTGTCCAAGGTAATTGAAGATGGTATAAAGCGCTGTGCCGAATAAAATGGCCATATCATCGGTATACTGGGCGGGCAGAAGGGAAACCGTGCCCATCGTCCAGTGAGCTAGTTGTTTGCCTAGACGATAAGCAAAGAAGTAGGATACCATAATCACAAGTGCAAAACGAAAAGCGCTGCTGCTGATGGGCGCATGACTGCGAAATGTAAACAAACGATTTAAGCAGTAGCTGACGATGGCGCCAATCGTGTTGCCGATCAACGTGGCCCCCCAATAGGAAACATGAGCGAGATGAAGCAGCGTATACATGACAGACAATCCGACAGCGGTATTAATCAACCCGACAAGCAAGAAGCGGAAGAACGAATGATTCATAGATGGATCCGCTCTTTCTGGTTTGTTTTCATTCGCAGAGAATATAAATTTTCTTCAATGGTAAACCGCGGTCTTCTTTTGACTTCTTGATAGATTTTTCCAATGTATTCTCCAATGAAACCGACGCTCATTAATAAAAGCCCTCCAATCAGCCAAATTGAGATCATAATGGATGTCCATCCTGATTCGGCATATCCCAACAGCTTGACGATGAAAGCATAGAGACCAGCGATGCTGCTAAGAAGAAAAGAAAGAAAGCCGACAAATGTAATGAAGCGAATCGGCACGACACTAAACGAAGTCACTCCATCCAAGGCGAAAGCCAGCATTTTTTTCAATGGATATTTCGATTCTCCAGCAAAGCGTTCTTTTCGATCATAAAGCACTTGAGTCGAACGGAACCCCAGCAGCGGAACGATGCCGCGCAGAAATAGATTGGCTTCGTCATAACGGCTGAGCTCTTGCAGCGCCCGCCGGCTCATTAAGCGGAAATCAGCATGATTATAGATCAGAGCGATGCCCATTTTTTGCATCAATCGGTAAAAGCCTTGTGCGGTTGCCCGTTTGAACCATGTATCCGTGCTGCGGCTACGGCGCACACCGTATACAATATCAAAGCCTTCCCAATATTTTATAATAAATTCACGAATGGCCTGGATATCGTCTTGCAAATCAGCATCAATGGAAATAACGCAGTCCGAATACTCCATGGCCGCTTGAAGTCCAGCTAACAGCGCGCGTTGATGTCCAAAATTGCGCGATAGCTTAATTCCGGTGATCAGCGGATTTTTTTCGCTTTCCTCCAAGATAAGCTCCCATGTTCGGTCACGGCTGCCATCGTCGACAAACAATAGCTTGCTTTCAGAGGCAATCAGCTTCTCTTTTTGCAGCTGCTGTAATACACCGGTTAACTGTTTAGCTGTTTCTAAAAATACCTCTTCTTCGTTATAGCACGGTACCACAATGGTTAACACAGGCGTTTCCATTCCGTCTCTCCTCCTTTATTCCACTTCGTATAAATAGATTTTCCAAACAGATTGGGAGTCTTCAAATACTTTAAGCAGGCGCAGATGATTTTCTTTGGCATTCATAATAGGAACGGATGAAAAGAGATAGCGTCCGCCCATTTTCTTAAATACGTCTGTATGAAGTTCTAAATGGTAAATTTTCCTATGGGATGTTTTGCGAAAGCCATAATGCTTTCCAAGCTCCGCTGAGAAAATGTAGACACGATTGCCCCAGTGATCGAAATAATCTTTCAGCTCTGGGCTCTTATCCAGCTCTTTCGCGATGATTTTGCGAAAAGAGTGTTTATACGACAATGGGTAAAAATTATTGTACGTATCCAATGTATAAAAGCCGTTATATTGCGCAATGGCCGGATGCAGGCCGATGCTGGCGACACGATAGGAGCTTGGCGGTTTTCCGATGTATTCTTTGATTTCATGAAATAAATGCTCTGCATAAAATTCTTTAAATGACGGTGTGCCGCTGATACGGTAGCGAATTTCTTCATTGAATCCCCCTAACAACAGCGTTTGCAAAAGGATGGCGGCCATAGCCACCTGCTTCCAGCTTCTATTTCGGCGCCATAGTATTTGCAAGGCTAAAGCAAAGTCTAAATAAATGACCAAAGGCCGCAAAAAATGGAAACGAGCGAAATTAAAGGTGTTCAGCAACGCAAATCGTTCTTTGAGCGGCTGCCAGCCTTTATAAAACCAAAAGGCGTACCAAACGGATAAAACAAAGTTTAGAATGAATAAAAACAAAAAACGTCTTTCGAGCTCCCCTTTCTTTGCTCTTAGGATGAAAGCAAAGGCAAGGAACAGAATGGGCTGAATGATAAAAGTATGCACGGTCATCACATGGGTATGACCAAGAAAATAGTTTTTAAATACAAGATGGATCGTATGCCAAAATCTAAGCTTTGAGGACACAAATTCGTTTCGGCTAGTCGGCTCATGGCTAAAAAGCAACGAATAGACAAGGCGGTATTCGATGGCCAAGAATAGGCTTGTCATGAACACGATACTGCCGAGAAACGGAATATTCCATTGTTTTTTGCCAACCGCATCACGAAGCCAAAGAAGCCCCATCGCCGTTAAGAAAAAGAAAAAGCCGAGCACAAAGCTTGCATAGAACGGAAGAAGGGCAAGGGTGGCCCATTCCTTCCATGACGCTTGACGGTTTCGAATGGACAGAAAAGCCCAAAGTGCCAGCGGCATGCCGAGGGTGCTAAGCATTCCCGACGGCCAAAAAGGAGTCAAAGCGAAGGTGAGCGCTGCTCCGACGCGAATAAGATAAGCTTCTTTTTCCCTAAGAAAATGCCGCTTTAATAAAAGATACATCCCCAGAAAAGCGAAGCCGCGCGTAATGGTCTGGCTGACGGCATACGCTACCATGGACGGAAGCAACGCGTGAAGCCAAACGATGCCGCTAAATTCAGTGCCATAGGCATTGCGCGGCAGTCCGTTAATGACTTGCGGAATCGTTGCGTTGATGGATCCAAATAGTTCTCCGCTTCGTACAAGCACCTTGTACCAAGCAATATTGGAATCTAAATTATCATGAACGCGAATATGTGCATTTTCTCCTAAAATATAAAGCGGAGAAAGATAAAGAATGATAAGAAAAATGGCGATCCATATGGCGATCCGTTCTCGTTTTTCCACAATCGAATGCTCTTGCATGGACCATCTCTGCTCCTTTCTTGCTGATGATTCATGTAATGGAATATCAATATTTCTCGCGCCTGATACCGACAATGACGGCTGGAAGATGCAAGAACTTCTGTTTCGTTACGCATCATGCCAAAAAAAAGCGGTCATGGCGATCCGGTTTGCCGATGGCCGAAACATAGAATCTGCCCATTACATTTTGATTTTCTTGGCAGCGGCATTCATTATAAACAAATAGAATTAAAAAAACATAAGAAATGGATAAAAATAAGGAGAAGGAAAAATAGAGTTCCATTCATTGTAATTTTCATATACATAGAGGTGACCGAGAAAAGCGGGGAATGATAAGTAGCCATTTCATTGGATTGACGAATAAAAAAATCCCAAGAATGCCATTTTATCAACATTCTTAGGATTTTAATTTGGGAACATATCACGTGAAAATAAGATGGAAGCATATTGTGATGTTATTAGATATTGAACGTTCATGTGTTAGAGATGAAAGGTTCACACAAATAAGCCGATAATTCGGCCTACGCCGCGGCGTTTTTGCTTTTTAGACAAAGAATCGTCCGCTTCGCGCTTCTCATTGGCTTCTTCCAGCAGGGAGATGCGTTGTTCAAGCTGACGGATGTAAGAATGCAGCTCTTCAATTTCGCGGCGGTGCTGCAACAGTTGAACGGATACAACTTCATCTGCTTTTTGCTCAAGCTGGCGTTCAATGCGTTGAAAACGTGAGGTGAATTCGTTTAGATGTGGTTGAAGATGAGTGGAGAAAAAGTCTTCTGGGCACAGAATGTTTTTTTCATTTTCTTCTTCTGTTTCGCACTCTTCAAGAGCCGCTCCTTGCTCAAATTTGATCTGTTCAAGCAATGCAAGTGTTTCAGAATCGAATATGTAATGTCCTGCTTCGTTTTTTTTGCATGGAATCTCGTATTTTTTAACCCAGCGCTGAATCGTTTTAGGCGATACTCCAAGCCGCTTGGCAACATTGCTCGTTTTTAGTTCCATGGTTTTTCCTCCTCTTTTCTTTCCTTGTCTATATCATTTTTTCCATCGAATGTCCAAATTCCTTTTACGATGACAAAACTAGTGCTCATTCGGCAAAGAAAGTGGGAATAGGAAAAAATTCGCCATTTGTCGAATAACATATAAAAAAATATGCAGCCAATCGTATGATTTGTAGAAGCGATTTGCTAGAATGAAAAGTAGATCAGTAGATACGTTCATGATGATCGGAGGTGAAGCCCATGCTTGGCATGTGGGGGATGGAACTTTTGAAAGGAGTCGGGCGGTTGTTGACCGAGCCCCTTTTGTATTATGGCGTGCTGCTTGCGGCTTTCGTCGGCTGGCGTCGAATGAATAAAGAGCGGAAGCATTTTCATATTCGCGTATATGGCTGGTTTCAGGAAAGTGTCTTTTTTTGGCGCAGCGGTTGGGCCGTTGGCTTGTTTCTTTCCATCGTGACGGTAGTGTCTGGAATGGCGGTACCCCACGATGTGTTGCTGCTGCTTTTTTATGTGACGGTTTTGCTGAGCTTGACAGGACAGATGCGGTTACTATCTCCTGCTTATACGGTTGGGGGATTGGTTTTGCTTGCAGCTGGTTTTATGAAATACGGAGGCGCTTGGCCGTTGGTTTCAAAATATGTGGAAAGCCTTCACGAGGCGCCTATATCCGTTTTCATATGGCTGCTTGCATTGCTGTTATTTGCCGAGGGGTTTCTCATTTTGCGAAACGGAGCAGTGGCTACTTCTCCGCAGCTTGCTAAAAGCAAGAGGGGGCTTATGATTGGAGAACATTGGGTAGATAGGATTTGGTTTGTGCCTGTGCTTCTGCCCATTCCCAATGGCCCGCTCTCTTCGCCTTTTTCATGGTGGCCATTGTTTTCGGGCGTGGATCATTCATATTCATTCGCTTTGGTGCCATTTTTGCTCGGCTTCTCGCAGCATATGCAAGGCATGCATCCACGAGCCTCTATTCAAATGGCCGGCCGTCGCGTGCTCTGGTTAGCGGCCGCTGTCTGCGCGGGAGCTTTGGCGTCTTCTTGGTTTCCTTCCTTAGGAATCGCGGTTGCAGCTGCGGCGTTGATTGCTAGAGAATGTCTGGCTTTTTGGCAGCATCGGCAAGACCGTTCCCGTCCCCCGTATTTTTCACAGCAAGAGCAGGGATTGGTTATTTTAGGAATTTTACCAGAATCGAAGGCTGAAAAAATCGGGCTGAAAATCGGCGAAGTGATTGCGAAAGTGAACGGCATACCCGTTAAAACGGAAAAAGAATTTTATGAGGCATTGCAGCATAACCGCGCTTTTTGTAAGCTAGAGGTGTTGGATCAAAATGCGGAAGTCCGTTTTGTCCAAGGAGCGTTATATGAAAATGAGCATCACGAGCTTGGATTGTTGTTTGTGCAAACGCGGGAAAAATGGACATCGGAAGCTGTATAGATAAGGGGTTTTGCTTATGTGGTTTCTCGTTGCATTAATCGTGCCGTTTTTGCTAGTGCTGCTTTTTACTCGCGTCACTTATAATCATTATGTGGGGACGCTGCTGACAGTGGCGCTGTTAGTAGCTTCTTATGTCAAAGGATATACAAACGAGCTTCATGAAGTGTTAGCGGATATTGCGTCGACAACGGCAGGCTTTTTATATGCAGAGAAAATGGTAAAAAAATTTAAAAAATAAGAAGAAAGCCACCGCAAAAGATCGATTGAACCATTCTTTTGCGGTGGCTTTTGTTATTGCAGCCAAAGAGATGGAAATAGCTGTTCGCTCTGTAAGGCTTACGAAAGTTTTGGAAACGAATATAAGTTCGTATTTTTTGTGCATCTTAAGCATTCATGTGGTACAATACAATTAGGATGAATACGAAGGGGGCTTTGCGCAGGTGAAAGACCATTTTCAATTAGTATCAGCCTATCAGCCGCAAGGCGACCAGCCAAAGGCAATTGCTAAGCTGGTGGAAGGAATTTTGAACGGTACGAAGCATCAAACGCTATTAGGAGCGACAGGAACAGGAAAGACCTTTACCATTTCTAACGTCATCCAGAAGGTGAATAAACCGACGCTGGTCATTGCTCATAATAAAACATTGGCGGGCCAGCTATATAGTGAATTGAAGGAGTTTTTTCCAAATAATGCAGTTGAGTATTTTGTGAGCTACTATGACTACTATCAGCCGGAAGCGTATGTGCCGCAGACGGATACGTATATTGAAAAGGACGCAAGCATCAACGATGAAATTGATAAGCTGCGGCATTCGGCCACATCTGCTTTATTTGAGCGGCGCGATGTCATTATTGTGGCCAGTGTATCATGCATTTACGGCTTGGGTTCTCCGGAAGAATATCGAGAGCTTGTCGTATCTTTGCGGACAGGGATGGAAATCGAAAGAAACGAATTGCTGCGCCGTTTAGTCGATGTGCAGTATACGCGCAATGACATTGATTTTCAGCGGGGAACGTTTCGCGTTCGCGGTGATGTCGTCGAAATTTTTCCGGCTTCGCGCGACGAGCATTGCATTCGTGTCGAGTTTTTTGGCGATGAGATTGAACGGATTCGCGAGGTAGATGCGCTGACGGGAGAAATTATCGGAGAGCGGGAGCATGTTGCGATTTTCCCAGCTTCCCACTTCGTCACGCGCGATGAAAAAATGCAGCTGGCGATTCAAAATATCGAGCAAGAGCTGGAAGAACGCTTGAAGGAGTTGCGGGAGCAGGGCAAGCTGTTGGAAGCGCAGCGGCTTGAGCAGCGCACGCGCTATGATCTTGAAATGATGCGGGAAATGGGCTTTTGTTCAGGAATTGAAAACTACTCACGCCATTTAACATTGCGCCCGCCAGGATCGACTCCTTATACGCTGCTCGATTATTTTCCAGACGATTTTTTAATTGTGATTGATGAATCGCACGTCACACTGCCGCAGATTCGCGGGATGTATAATGGCGACAAAGCACGCAAACAGGTGCTGGTCGATCACGGCTTCCGCCTGCCGTCAGCGCTTGACAACCGTCCGCTGACGTTTGAAGAGTTTGAGAAAAAAGTGAACCAAATTATTTATGTGTCGGCAACGCCGGGACCATACGAATTGGAGCATAGTCCGGAAATGGTCGAGCAAATTATTCGGCCGACCGGGCTTTTGGATCCGACGATTGATGTTCGTCCAATTCAAGGGCAAATAGATGACTTGATCGATGAAATTCATGAACGCGTGAAGCGGAATGAGCGAACACTAGTGACGACGCTCACGAAAAAAATGGCGGAAGATTTAACCGATTACTTGAAGGAAATAGGGATTAAGGTGGCCTATTTGCATTCGGAAATTAAAACGCTTGAACGCATTGAAATCATCCGCGACCTGCGCATCGGCAAATACGACGTGCTTGTTGGCATTAACTTGTTAAGAGAGGGATTGGATATTCCGGAGGTGTCGCTTGTCGCGATTTTAGATGCTGATAAGGAAGGATTTTTGCGTTCAGAGCGTTCGCTGATCCAGACGATTGGACGAGCGGCCCGCAATGCTAACGGTCATGTGATTATGTATGCCGATACGATCACCAAGTCGATGGAGATTGCGATCAATGAAACAAAACGGCGCCGTTCCATCCAAGAGGCCTATAACCGTGAGCATGGCATTGTACCGAAGACGATTCAAAAGGGGATTCGTGATGTCATTCGTGCGACGTATGCGGCTGAACAGCCAGAGTCGTACGAGGTGAAGCCGGATCGCCGCAAATGGACGAAAAAAGAACGGGAGCAGCTTGTGGCGAACTTAGAAAAAGAAATGAAAGAAGCGGCCAAAGCGCTTGACTTTGAACGCGCGGCCGAGCTTCGCGATTTAATTTTTGAACTCAAAGCGGAAGGATGATCAAAAGCTTATGCCAATGGATAAAATTACGATTAAAGGGGCAAGAGTTCATAATCTAAAGAATATGGACATTGAGATCCCGCGAGACCAACTTGTTGTTTTAACGGGGTTATCAGGTTCAGGAAAATCGTCGTTGGCGTTTGATACGATTTATGCGGAAGGGCAGCGGCGCTATGTCGAATCGCTTTCGGCATACGCCCGCCAATTTTTAGGACAAATGGACAAGCCGGATGTCGATACGATCGAAGGGCTATCTCCGGCCATTTCAATCGATCAGAAAACGACGAGCCGCAATCCGCGCTCCACAGTGGGAACGGTTACCGAAATTTATGATTATTTGCGCTTATTGTTTGCGCGGATTGGCCGTCCCGTTTGTCCAGAGCACGGCATTGAAATTACGTCGCAAACCATTGAACAAATGGTTGACCGCATCCTAGCTTACCCGGAACGAACGAAAATTCAAGTATTAGCGCCGATCGTATCGGGAAGAAAAGGAACGCATGTTAAAACGCTAGAAGAGATCAAAAAACAGGGATATGTACGCGTGCGCATAGACGGCGAGATGCGCGAGCTATCGGAAGACATCGAATTAGAAAAAAATAAAAAGCATTCTATTGAAGTAGTGATTGATCGCATCGTCGTGAAGGAAGGCATTGCCTTGCGCTTGGCTGATTCTCTGGAAACAGCGCTGAAGCTGGCTGACGGCAAAGTGATTATTGATGTGGTCGGAGAAGAGGAACTTCTGTTTAGCGAGCATCACGCTTGTCCGTATTGCGGTTTTTCGATTGGCGAGCTTGAGCCGCGCATGTTTTCGTTCAACAGTCCGTACGGAGCGTGTCCGGATTGTGACGGGCTGGGCGCTAAATTGGAGGTAGACCGGGACTTAGTCATTCCGAATGATGAACTGACCTTGCGCGAGCATGCGATCGCTCCATGGGAACCGCAAAGCTCCCAATATTATCCACAGCTGTTGGCGGCTGTTTGCCAGCATTATGGAATTGATATGGATGTTCCGGTAAAGGAGCTGCCGAAGGAGCAGTTAAATCGCATCCTGTATGGAAGCAATGGTGAAAAAATTTATTTTCGTTATGAAAATGATTTTGGACAGATTCGCGAACATTACATTGAATTTGAAGGGGTTATTCCCAATATTGAACGGCGTTACCGCGAAACAAGCTCTGATTATATTCGCGAGCAAATGGAAAAATACATGGCTGATCAGCCGTGTCCAACGTGTAAAGGCTATCGTTTAAAAAAAGAAAGCTTAGCCGTGCTTGTCGGCGGCAAGCATATTGGGGAAGTGGCATCGCTGTCTGTCACGGAAGCGCTCGCGTTTTTCCGGAGCTTAGAATTGAGTGAAAAAGAACAGAAAATTGCCCATATGATTTTGCGTGAGATCATAGAACGGCTTGGTTTCTTAAATAATGTGGGCTTAGATTATTTAACATTAAGCCGTTCAGCCGGCACATTATCAGGGGGGGAGGCACAGCGCATTCGTCTTGCGACCCAAATTGGCTCCCGGCTAACGGGTGTGCTTTACATTTTGGACGAGCCGTCCATCGGCCTCCATCAGCGTGACAACGATCGGCTGATTGATACGCTCAAAAACATGAGAGACATCGGCAATACACTGATTGTCGTAGAACATGACGAAGACACGATGCTGGCTGCTGATTATTTGATTGACATTGGTCCAGGCGCCGGCATTCATGGCGGCCAAGTAGTGGCGGCCGGAACGCCGGAAGAAGTCATGAACGATCCTCATTCCCTAACAGGCCAATATTTGTCGGGCAAAAAATTTATTCCGCTTCCGCCGGAACGCCGCAAGCCAGATGGCCGCTGGCTTGAAATACATGGTGCAAAAGAAAACAATTTAAGAAATGTGTCCGTGAAAATCCCGCTTGGCACGTTTGTGGCTGTGACGGGAGTATCGGGTTCGGGAAAAAGTACGCTTGTCAATGAAATTTTGCACAAAGCGCTGGCGCAAAAATTACAAGGAGCGAAAGCGAAGCCTGGAGAGTACAAAACATTGAAAGGAATCGAGCATCTGGATAAAGTCATTGACATCGACCAGTCTCCGATCGGGCGTACGCCTCGCTCCAATCCGGCCACGTATACGGGAGTATTTGATGATATTCGTGAGGTGTTTGCAGCTACGAACGAGGCGAAGGTGCGCGGCTATCAGAAAGGCCGTTTTAGCTTTAACGTGAAGGGCGGCCGCTGCGAAGCCTGCCGTGGCGATGGCATTATTAAAATTGAAATGCACTTTTTGCCGGATGTGTACGTTCCATGTGAAGTATGCCACGGCAAACGCTATAACCGTGAAACGCTGGAAGTGAAATATAAGGATAAAAACATTGCCGAAGTGCTGGAAATGACGGTGGAGGATGCGCTCGCCTTCTTTGAAAACATTCCGAAAATCAAGCGAAAGCTGCAAACGATTTATGATGTTGGATTAGGCTATATCAAGCTTGGACAGCCGGCGACAACGCTATCTGGGGGAGAGGCGCAGCGGGTAAAATTGGCGTCCGAACTGCATCGCCGTTCGACAGGGCGCACTCTCTATATTTTAGATGAGCCGACCACAGGCTTGCATATTGATGATATCGCCCGCTTGCTTAAAGTGCTTCAGCGGCTGGTGGATAACGGTGATACTGTGCTTGTTATTGAGCATAATCTTGATGTCATTAAAGCGGCTGATTATATTATTGATCTCGGTCCGGAAGGTGGCGATAAAGGCGGCCGAATCGTGGCGGTGGGAACCCCAGAGGAAATCGCCGAAGTGAAAGGATCCTATACGGGACTGTATTTAAAACGCATTTTAGAGCGCGACCGCCAGCGAATGCAAGCGATGTATGAAGAAATAAAGGTGCCCTAATCAAGGGCCCTTTTTTCACATTCACATGAACAGATAAGGTCTAGCCAAAGAGGGAAAGATAAGCACAGGAGAAATAGATGCGCTGAATAGCTAGCGGGCAAGATCATCATCATTGCGCTTCCTTCTTTTGATTGATGCAAAGAAGCTCAGATTGGAAATTCAACACCATCCACCGGGAAGTCTCCCCCTCTAAACGGAGTGAAGGTGGGAGAGTCTCATGAGATGCTTTGTTTTCAAGGATGCTAGTGAGAATCTCATCTATGTATAGCATGAGGTACTGAAACTTTTCGGTATATGCATCGTATATATTGATATAAAGAAGGGAGCGATGAAGGTGAATTCATCTAAGCTGTTATCGGCCACTTGCTATTTTAGCGTGTTTTTTGCGCCGTTTCTTTTTCCGGTGATTGTTTATTTTGTCACGAAAGAGGAGAGGGTCAAAAAACATGCGAAAAAATCGCTGTTTTCGCATCTTCTTCCGTTTTTCATTCTTGTGCTGTCCATCGGTGGTTTTATCATTGCCGCAGCGACCAACCATGATGGCTTGGCAGCGCTGCCGTTTTTGGGAATCGTAGTTGGAGGGATGATTCATTTATTGGTCATCATTTGGAATGTGATCAAAGGCATTCAAGTATTGCAAGAAGCATAGAATGGAGTGAAACCATGAACAAAAAACTGGTTCGGTCTTATCATGACCGCAAAATAGCGGGCGTTCTCGGCGGCTTGGCCGCTTATTTTCGAATCGATTCAACGCTCACTCGGTTAATTTTTGTGATTTTGCTTTTATCGACTGGAATTATGCCGTTTGTTTTATTTTACGTCATCGCCGCCTTGGTGATGCCGCAAGAGGGGATGGAACGATGAAGTGGCTTGCGCATATTATTGTCAATGCCGTGCTATTGTTGGCGCTTGCCGGCTATTTTCCGTCCATTCATTTGTCTGGGGTTGGCGCTGCGCTTTTAGCTAGCTTTCTGCTGTCGCTCTTAAACATGGTCGTCAAACCGATTTTGATTGTCCTAACGCTTCCGGTAACCGTCTTAACGTTTGGACTATTTTTATTTGTGATCAATGCTTTAACATTGCTTATGACATCATGGCTGATGGGTAACTCATTTACAATTGATGGATTCGGTGCGGCCTTGTTGGCTTCGCTTGCGATTTCTCTCTTTCATGTCATCATTGATGCGATTAGCGATAGAGACTAAAACGTTCCGCTTCGGCGCGAACGTTTTTTCTTTTTTCACATGCGTTGGGAAAAGTGTTAAAATGGAAAAGCAAAGGGGGGGTTTTGATGCCGAAAGTTCGGACGCAAGATTTGATTGAACAATTTCAGCTTGAATTAATCAGCGGGGCGGAAGGAGTACACCGTCCGATTACAACAAGCGATTTATCGCGGCCAGGAATTGAAATGGCGGGATATTTTGCCTACTATCCAGCTGAGCGGATTCAATTGCTAGGAAAAACAGAGCTTTCGTTTTTTGAACGATTGCACCCGACTGAAAAGAAGATTCGCATGGAAAAGCTTTGTACAGATATTACGCCGGGAATTATTGTATCGCGCGGGCTGGATGTTCCGCAAGAATTAATTGAAGCATCTGAGCGCCATTCGGTTCCGGTCATGCGTTCAACGATGAAAACGACACGCCTTTCGAGCCGATTGACGAATTTTTTGGAAAGCAAGCTGGCTCCGACGACCGCTGTGCACGGGGTATTGGTTGATGTATACGGTGTTGGCGTGCTGATTACCGGAAAAAGCGGTGTCGGAAAAAGTGAAACGGCGCTGGAGTTGGTAAAGCGAGGCCATCGTCTTGTGGCCGATGACTGCGTAGAAATTCGTCAAGAGGATGAAGGCCTTCTCGTCGGTAATGCTCCAGAGCTGATTGAGCATCTTCTGGAAATTCGCGGGCTTGGTATCATTAATATGATGACGTTGTTCGGTGCAGGAGCCGTGCGGACACATAAGCGCATTTCGCTCGTCGTGGATTTGGAGTTGTGGGATCCGAATAAACAATATGATCGGCTCGGTTTAGAAGAAGAAAAAGTGAGAATTATTGATACAGAAGTGACAAAATTGACGATTCCAGTAAGACCCGGCCGAAATTTAGCGGTCATTATTGAGGTAGCCGCCATGAATTTCCGTTTGAAACGAATGGGAATGAATGCTGCTGAAGAGTTTTCGGCACGCTTAACAGATGCCATTGAGGATGGAGATCATGATTACGAATAAGAGAGGAGGAAGGATAAGGTGGATCCAGCGATTCAGCCATTAGATCGTGTATTTTTACACCTTGGTCCTATCACTATTTATTGGTATGGAGTGATTATTGGAACAGGCGTGCTGCTTGGACTGTGGATTGCGACGCGAGAAGCGGTCAAGCGTGGATTGGCAAAAGAAACATTTGTGGATCTCGTTTTATTAGCTGTTCCGATTGCGATTATTTGTGCCCGTACATATTATGTGATGTTTGAATGGGATTATTACGCGAAGCATCCTGCTGAAATCCCTAAAATTTGGGAGGGAGGCTTAGCCATCCATGGAGGCTTAATTGGCGCAATCATTACGGGAGTCGTCTTTGCCAAAAGGCGGGGCATTTCGTTTTGGAAACTGGCCGATATTGCAGCGCCTAGCATTATTTTAGGCCAGGCGATCGGCCGTTGGGGCAACTTTATGAACCAAGAAGCGCACGGCGGACCAGTGACGCGCCATTTTCTTGAAAGCTTGCACCTTCCAGATTTTATTATTAACCAAATGTATATCAACGGCCAATATTATCATCCGACTTTTTTATATGAGTCGATTTGGAATTTGATGGGCTTTTTCTTGCTGATCATGTTGCGTCGGATCAATTTGCGCCGCGGTGAGTTATTTCTCAGCTATTTAATCTGGTATTCGATCGGTCGCTTTTTTATCGAGGGAATGCGGACAGATAGCTTAATGCTGACAGATCATTTGCGGATTGCCCAAGTTGTCTCCATTGCCCTGGTTGTGTTAGCGGCCGGATTGTGGATGGTACGGCGGGTAAAAGGATGGGCGAAGGAGCGTTATTTAGATTAGAAAAGGGGGAAGCGGATTGGTCGAGACGGTCAAAAAAGGGCTGGCAGTCGGCGTGAAGACGACGGGAGCGCTTGGAAAAATTATTTTTCCGGTTACTCTTATCGTATCGATTCTGCAGTATACGCCGATTTTGCCGTGGATCATTCGAGTGGTATCTCCGCTGATGAAATGGATCGGCCTGCCAGGGGAGGCTGCCATTCCTCTTGTGTTGGGGAATTTTTTAAACTTATATGCTGGAATTGGCGCGATTTTGACGCTGCATCTGACGGTAAAAGAAGTATTGATTTTAGCTGTCATGCTTTCGTTTTCCCACAATTTGCTTGTGGAAGTGACAGTTGCTGGAAGAGTGGGGGTTCATGTAGCTTTAGCTATTGGTGTTCGCGTTATGCTGGCGATTGTTTCTGCGCTCCTCATTCATCTGATTTGGCAGGGAGGAGATGAGGTGGCGCAATATGGTATGATCTCTAGCTCTTCAGCAGAGTTTTCCGGATGGGGACCTGTCGTTTGGGCAGGCGTGAAAAAAGCATTGTTCGGAATTATGCAGCTCGCCATGATTGTCATTCCGCTCATGGTCGGGATTCAAATTTTGAAGGATTTAAAATGGCTTGATGTGTTTTCACGTTGGATGTCCCCATTGACGAAAATGCTTGGAATGAAAGAAAATACGTCGATGACGCTGGCGGCGGGACTTTTATTTGGTTTGGCATATGGAGCGGGAGTCATGATTCAGGCGGTACAAGAGGATGGTGTATCGAAGAAAGATGTCACGCTTGCTTTTCTGTTTCTTTCTGCGTGCCATGCGGTGGTAGAGGATACACTATTATTTGTTCCGCTTGGCATCCCGGTATGGCCGCTTTTGCTGATTCGCTTGACAACAGCTGTTCTATTGACGATGATGGTCGGATTTGTTTGGAATGTTTATAGAAAAACAGGGAGAAGGGAAGCAGCCTAATGAACATTCGCACGATTTTATTTGATTTGGATGGCACGCTGATTGATACAAATGAACTCATTATCCAGTCATTTTTGCATACGTTGGAAACCTACTATCCCGGAAAATATAGACGGGAGGATGTCCTGCCGTTTATCGGTCCGCCGCTTTACGATACCTTTGCTGCGCTTGATGCAGCACGGGTAGAAGAGATGATTGCGACCTATCGGGCGTTCAACCATCGCCAGCACGATGCGCTCATAAAAGAATATGAAACGGTATATGAAACGATTGCCGTGCTACACCAGCACGACTTTCAATTGGGAGTCGTGACGACAAAAATGAACGCGACGGCGCTGATGGGATTAAAGCGGACAAAGCTTGATCCGTTTTTCCGCTGTGTTGTCGGGCTGGATGACGTACAAAACGCGAAACCGCATCCTGAACCGATTTTGAAGGCGCTTGAGCTTTTAGGTTCTGTTCCAGAAGAAACGCTCATGGTTGGAGATAATTATCATGACATTTTGGCGGGAAAGCAAGCGGGAACAAAGACGGCAGGAGTAGCATGGGCCATTAAAGGAAGAGAGTATCTGGAGAAGTATGGACCAGACTTTATGCTTGAGAAAATGAGTGATTTATTGGCGATTGTAGGGGTGGAATAAATTTTGAGACGAACGACAAAATATCCGGTATCTGGAGCCAATTCGTTGTGGCAAGTGTATAAAACGGTCTCGTTTTGGAAGGTGTTTAAAAATGTAGTGATCATTCAAATAGGGCGCTACACGCCATTTATGCGGCTGAAAAATTGGCTGTACCGCACATTTTTGCATATGGAAATTGGCGAGAAAACCGCACTTGCGTTTATGGTGATGCCGGATATTATGTTCCCAGAAAAAATCAAAATTGGCCGCAATTCGATTATTGGCTATAATACCACGATTTTAGCGCATGAGTATTTGATTGATGAATATCGCCTAGGCGATGTCATCATCGGCGATGAAGTCATGATCGGCGCGAATTCCACCATTCTCCCGGGAGTGGTCATTGGCGATCGCGCGATTGTGGCTGCAGGAACGGTGGTACACAAGGATGTGCCTCCAGGTGCATTTGTGGCCGGCAATCCGATGCGAATGATCCGTATGAATAAGCCGCTTTCATAAGATGAGAGGCGGCTTTTCTTTTTTCTATAGCGTAGTGTACAAATATAGGCTGATAGAAAACATCATCGCCATTGGTTAAGAGGAGTTCATCATTTGTATCTTTCAAGAGAATTCGTTTGGTACAGTTAAATGAGCTTTTTGACGGTTGAAGGCAAGTCCATCAGCCTTTGATAGCGGTTCGCCGAACGAATGGAAAATATGTGTGTTCGTATCCATAGGTGTTGTCGATTCACTTTTTATGCGATGGATGGGATATAGACGGCAGGCGCTTGTCCATAAACAGCGATTTCTTATGCTTAGGCAGGAGAAATGTTGTTGATGGACCATTTTTATTATGGAAAGCATGAATTCATTAAGCTTCTTGTAGTGATTAGTGCTATTTTGAATCATCTTAACCTTGACGTAAGCCCCGACAAGGAGTAAACTACAAATAACTTCATCTCTCTACCATATTAGCAAACTAAAGTATTTCGGTAAAGGCGGGTTACTATGTCTAGAAAGCTGTTTATGTTTGAAAAACCGTTGGGGATGCGCGATACATTACCTTTTTTATATAAAGCGAAGCAGCACGTCCGCCGAACAATGGCGAATGAAATTGAACAATGGGGATACGAGTTTATTGAAACTCCGACGTTAGAATATTACGAAACGGTTGGTACTGCTTCAGCGATTGATGACCATCAATTGTTTAAGCTTCTTGATCAGCAGGGTCATACGCTTGTTTTGCGTCCTGATATGACGGCGCCGATTGCCCGCTTGGCTGCGTCAAAGCTTTACGAAAGCGGAAATCCGCTCCGGTTGGCTTATCATGCGAATGTGTTTCGCGCCCAGCAGCGAGAGGGAGGGCGCCCGGCCGAATTTGAACAAATTGGAGTGGAATGCATCGGCGATGGCACCATTGCCGCAGATGCAGAAGTGATTAGCTTAATGATTGCCGCCTTAAAACAGATAGGGCTTGACCGATTTACAGTCACAATTGGACATATTGGCTATGTTCATGCGCTATTTTTAGATATTTTAGGAAATGAAGAGCGTTCCAATACGTTGCGCCGCTTTTTGTATGAAAAAAATTACGTTGGTTACCGTGAACATGTCAAATCATTGCCGCTTTCCTCGATCGATAAGCAGCGGCTTTTAAATCTGCTTGAATTGCGCGGTGGAGCCGAAAGTATTGAGAGGGCGCTCGAGCTGGTGGATAGAGAGAACGGAATCGACACGATTGCCGAGCTGGAGCAGCTGTATGAACATCTCAAACTGTATCAAGTGACGGAACATATTAAGTTTGATTTCAATCTTGTGAGCCATATGAGCTATTACACGGGAATTTTATTTGAAGTATATGCAGAAAAAGTCGGCTTTCCGCTTGGAAACGGCGGGCGTTACGATGAATTGTTGGAAAAGTTTGAACGAAAGGCTCCCGCTACCGGATTTGGGATTCGGGTCGACCGGTTGATTGAAGCGCTAGGCGAACCGGAGGAGAGCCGGGATATCCATTGCATTATTTTTAGTCAAGAAAGGCTTTCAGAAGCGATTCAATTGGCGAATCAGCGGCGAAAAAACGGTGAAAAAGTCGTTATGCAGCACATATCGGGAATCGAAAATATTGATGCTTGCGCAAAACAATATCACCACATTACTTACTTAATTGGTCAAAATTCATGATCACGAAATGCTTGTGATCCATGATGGAAGGCGGGTTCCCGCCGTTGCCGCTTTTGTGATTGGATGAATATGTGCCGGTTCATGGTCAAAGGAGGAATAGCGTATGTTAACCGTTGCGATGCCAAAAGGCCGCATTTTTGAAGAAGCGGTGGAGCTGCTGCGTCGAGCCGGCTACCGGCTTCCGCCTGAATTGGATGAATCTCGTAAGCTGATTATCGATGTTCCCGAAGAGAAGATGCGTTTTATTTTGGCGAAACCAATGGATGTCAGCACATATGTTGAGCATGGTGTCGCTGATGTAGGGATTGCCGGAAAAGATGTCATGCTAGAAGAGGAACGGGATGTGTATGAGATTTTGGATTTAAAAATCAGCCCATGTCATTTAGCCGTTGCCGGGTTGCCTGATGGAAAAATGAATCGGATTGCGCCAAGAGTGGCGACGAAATATCCGAATATTGCCTCCAGCTATTTTCGCGAAAAGGGAGAGCAAGTTGAAATTATTCACTTAAACGGCTCTATTGAACTTGCGCCGCTCGTCGGATTGGCGGACCGAATTGTCGATATTGTTTCGACCGGAAGAACATTAAAAGAGAATGGGCTGGTGGAGCTAGAGAAAATTGTGGAGGTAACCTCTCGCTTAATTGTCAATCCAGTGAGTTATCGCATGAAGGCAGCGCCTATTCATGAGTTTGTCGAGCGGTTATCAGTCATCATTGGCGAGGAATGAAAGGGGTGGAGTGTTACATGAAGATTGAGCGACTGACGCGCGCCTTATCATTGAAGCGATCGATCGAAACGGGGACCGAACAGCAAAGACAGACGGTCCGAACTATTATTGAAGAGGTGCGGCGCAAAGGAGATGAGGCCTTAAAGGAATATACGGAAAGATTTGACGGCGTCTTACTTGAATCGTTGCAGGTATCAAAGCAGGAAATGGACCAAGCTTATGAGCAACTGGATTCCTCCTTGATTGCCATCATTCGCGAAGCGGCGGAAAATATTCGTGAGTATCATGAACGCCAAAAGCGGGAGTCTTGGATGATGATGAAGGAGGACGGAACGATCCTCGGTCAGAAGATCACACCGCTTGATGCGGTGGGGCTTTATGTGCCGGGCGGTACAGCGGCTTACCCCTCTTCTGTTTTAATGAATGTCATTCCCGCACAAGTAGCAGGAGTCAAGCGGATTGTGATCGTATCTCCTCCCGATGCCCAAGGCAGCTTGCCGGCAGGAGTGCTTGTCGCGGCTTGCGAGCTTGGAATTCAAGAGATTTATAAAATCGGGGGTGCCCAAGCGATCGCCGCCCTTGCTTATGGGACAGAAACCATTCAGCCGGTTGATAAAATTTTTGGTCCAGGCAACATTTATGTGGCGCTGGCGAAGCGGGAAGTGTTCGGGCAAGTGGCGATCGATATGATTGCTGGACCGAGTGAAATCGTGGTGCTAGCTGATGAAACAGCAAAAGCGAATGAAATTGCCGCTGATCTTTTATCACAGGCTGAGCATGATGAGCGCGCTTCCAGTATCCTTGTCACTCCTTCCATGAAATTGGCGCTGGAAGTCGCGAGCGAGGTAGAAGCACAGCTGGAAACGCTGCCGCGCAAGGAGATCGCCGCTGCCGCTATCGAACAATATGGAGCGATTTATGTGACCGAGACGATGGAGGAAGCGATCGCCGCCGTTAATGAGCTGGCTCCGGAGCATTTGGAAATGATCACGAATGATCCGATGAGCCTCGTTGGACAAATTCGTCACGCTGGCGCGATTTTTTTAGGGCGGTTTAGCTCTGAGCCCGTAGGCGATTATTTTGCCGGCACGAACCATGTGCTGCCTACGAACGGAACGGCTCGTTTTTCAAGCGGATTGAGCGTCGATGAATTTGTTAAAAAATCGAGCCTTATTTTATACAGCGAACAGGCGCTAGCGGCTAACGCCGCAAAAATTGCTGCGCTGGCGCGGCTAGAAGGGCTGGAAGCACATGCGCGGGCTGTAGAAGAACGTTTGAAAAATCAAGGGGGAGAAACATCATGAGAAAGGCTATGATTTCACGAACGACCAATGAAACAGATATTCAATTGGAACTGACGCTGGAGGGCGAGGGAAAAGCGGAGCTTGAAACAGGAGTGCCGTTTTTAACCCATATGCTGGATCTTTTTGCGAAGCATGGGCAGTTTGATTTACAGGTAAAGGCTGTCGGCGATATTGAAATCGACGACCATCATACAACGGAAGATATCGGAATCTGCTTAGGGCAGGCGCTTCGAGAAGCTTTAGGTGATAAAAAAGGAATTAGACGCTATGGCAACGCGTTTGTGCCAATGGACGAGGCGCTTGCACAAGTCGTGATTGATTTAAGCAACCGACCGCACTTTGAGTTTCGTGGCGAATTCCCAAGCCCAAAAGTTGGGACGTTTGATGTGGAGCTTGTGCATGAATTTTTATGGAAGCTGGCCTTGGAGGCGCGCATGAATTTGCATGTGATTGTTCATTATGGCCGCAATACCCACCATATGATTGAAGCGGTGTTTAAAGCGCTGGGGAGAGCATTGGCTGAAGCGACGATGATTGACCCGCGTGTAAAGGGAGTTCCATCGACGAAAGGAATGTTATAAATGATTGGCATTATTGATTATGGAATGGGCAACTTATACAGCGTCAGCAAAGCGCTAGAGCGCTTGAACTATGAATCTATCGTTTCAGGGAACGTGGATCAGCTCAAGAAAACGAAAGGCCTTATTTTGCCGGGGGTCGGATCTTTTAAAGATGCCATGCACATCTTGAATGAAACAGGGCTGTCTGATTTTATTCGTGAAGCGGTGGAAAACGGAACGCCGCTGCTTGGAATTTGTCTTGGGATGCAGCTTTTGTTCGATGAGAGCGAGGAGAATGGCAGGACGGAAGGGCTTCGGCTATTAAAAGGCCGCGTTGTCCGTTTTCCGGGAACGACCTCAAGTGGTGAAGCGTATAAAGTACCGCATATGGGATGGAATCGTCTGCACATTCGTTATCCGTCTCCGCTTTTTAAAAATGTCGAAGAAGGATATGTCTATTTTGTTCACTCATACTATGTCGATTCAACCGATCAAGAGGTTGTGCTGGCAAGCAGCACATATGATGTGGAAGTTCCGGCTGTCGTGGGTCAAAACTATTTATTTGGAACACAATTTCATCCGGAAAAAAGCAGCAGCATCGGAATGAACATATTAAAAAATTATGCGGATCTTGTAGCAAGAAAGGAGAACGAATGATGACGGCGTTTACCATTTATCCGGCGATCGACATGCGCGGCGGCAAGTGTGTTCGGCTATTACAGGGCGATTATAATAAGGAAACGGTATATGGCGACTCGCCGTTTGAGATGGCGCGTCTATTTGCCAAGCAGGGAGCGCAATGGATTCATATGGTCGATCTCGATGGCGCAAAGGAGGGACGCCGTATCCATGATCGCTTTGTCATTGAGGTTGTCCGGCAGTTAAAGGTGAATGTGCAAGTGGGCGGGGGCATCCGTACGGAAGAGGATGTCGCTTACTACTTGGATAACGGGGTGGCTCGCGTGATTTTAGGCAGCGCTGCTATTTCCAATCCTTCTTTTGTCAAAAAAATGCTGACCACATACGGCGAGCGCATTGCGATTGGCATTGATGCTAAAAACGGCTATGTGGCAACAGAAGGATGGTTGAATACATCGAATGTCAAGGCGGAAGAGCTGGGAAAAGAACTGGCGGAGGCTGGAGCGCAGACGTTTATTTTTACCGATATTGCGACGGATGGCATGCTGTCTGGGCCGAATATTGAAGCGGTTGCCGATATGGCGCGGGCAACCGGACGGAATGTGATCGCTTCAGGAGGAGTCCGTTCTCTCCATGATTTGCGAACATTGAAGCCGTTTGTCCATGAAGGAGTAACAGGAGCCATTATTGGAAAGGCATTGTATACAAATCAGTTTACTGTTGCTGAGGCGTTAAAGGTGGTGCAGGGCGAATGATTACAAAGCGCATTATTCCTTGTCTTGATGTGAAGGATGGCCGCGTGGTAAAAGGGGTTCAATTTGTGCAGTTGCGCGATGCGGGAGATCCAGTTGAATTGGCGGAATTTTACGACGAACAAGGGGCCGATGAGCTGGTGTTTTTAGATATTTCCGCTTCCCATGAGGGACGAAAAACCATGATCGAAGTCGTTGAGAATGTCGCGGCACAGCTTGCCATTCCGTTTACAGTCGGCGGCGGAATCCATTCGTTAGAAGATATGAAGCGCATTCTTCGCGCTGGTGCGGATAAGGTGTCTTTAAATACGGCGGCAGTCATCCGTCCCTCGCTTATTAGTGAGGGAGCTGATTTTTTTGGTTCACAATGCATAGTCGTAGCGATCGATGCCAAATACGATGAAGAGCTCGGTTCTTGGCGCGTCTATACACATGGAGGGCGCAAGCCGACGAATTGGGAAGTGGTCGAATGGGCCAAGCAAGCGGTAGAGCACGGCGCAGGTGAAATTTTATTAACAAGCATGGACTGTGATGGAGGAAAAAACGGTTTTGACCTTGAGCTTACAAAAAAAGTGAGCGAAGCTGTTTCCGTTCCAGTCATTGCTTCGGGAGGCGCGGGCCATGCAGAGCATTTTGTTTCGGCGTTTCTTAAAGGAAAAGCAGACGCTGCTTTAGCTGCCTCGATTTTTCATTATAAAGAAACGTCTGTTAAAGAAGTAAAAGCCTATTTGCGCGAGAGAGGAGTGCACGTCCGATGAATATTTCTAATATTCGTTTTGATGAAAGAGGGCTCGTTCCCGCTATTGTGCAAGATGCGCAAAGCAAGGAAGTGTTGACACTTGCTTATATGAATGAAGAGGCGCTGCAAAAATCGCTTGAAACAGGGGAAACATGGTTTTATAGCCGCTCCCGCCAAGAGTTGTGGCATAAAGGAGAAACCTCCGGGAATACGCAACGCATTCTTGAGATGCGTTATGATTGCGATCAAGATGCTCTCCTTATGCTGGTAGAACCGCAAGGGCCTGCCTGCCATACCGGAAGCTATTCTTGTTTTTCCGAAACGATCCACGGCGAAGCAGCTGGCGCATACACTGACCGCTTCTCCATTGTTAATCAGCTTGAACAAATTATCGCCAAACGTGAAGCGGAGCGTCCGGAAGGGGCGTATACAACTTATTTATTTGAAAAAGGAATTGATAAGATTTTAAAAAAGCTAGGCGAAGAAGCAACCGAAGTCGTTATTGCAGCCAAAAACCGCAATCCAGAAGAACTAAAATGGGAAGTTGCCGATTTATTGTATCATTTGCTTGTCCTGTTGCGTGAACAAAAATTGCCGCTTGATGCCGTGCTTGCTGTATTAAAGGAGCGCCATGCAGCAAAAGAGTAATTTTTGAGCTGGTTCATAATCGTTCGTATTGCGATTGGAGCCAGCTTCTGTTATGTTTAAGTGACATATCCGTTGCCTAAAGGTGCTGCCTGTCCCCTTTTTCCTCAGATTAAAGGTGTTGAAGCGTTAGTCCCTCGCTAGCTGTCAATAGATGGCTTTTCACACTTCCTTAGTTCAGAGCCCCGCAGTTGAAAAGATCGGACTCTCTCGAGGAGATGAATGATGATTGGCTAATCACCGGCTGCATTCTGAAGAAAAAATAAACAACCCCAAGTGTGTTGCTTGTCCAATAAAAAACAATTGACCTTGCTTGATTCCTAGCTTTTCTGCCATAATCGGCAAGCCATCGCTTGCCGACTGGGCATGCATCTGGCGGGAAAAGCCTCTTTCTAGCTAGCTCGATCATTCCATGTTTTTAGTAAAATAATGGATCATCAACATTTGTGATCTATATCATTTGATGTGAGGGTTGTTTTTTGAATTGTTGAGTGTTTCTCCTATATTCGCATGATAAGGCAACTCCGGATCCTGAAAAAATGAGGCTCTTCTCTTTTGGAGCAGCTTTATTGTGTCAATTCTTCAGGAATGGATAATAAAACAAAAATTCAGCTTATATCGCTTATACAGTTTTAAGAGAATATGTTATACTTCTTTTCGGTGAATTCAGCGGAACATGGAGGACTAGATGGGAAAACAATTAAAACGAAAACGATCAGCAGCGAAGGTCATTCCGTTTGTGCAAAGCGGAGAGTACTACTTTAAAAAAGGGTTAATTGCTTATAAACGTGGCGATTTGGCGCGAGCGAAAAAATATTTGGAGCGGGCTGTGCAATTGAATGGTCAAGAAGCGATGTTTGCTTTTCAGCTTGCGGTTGTATTGACGGAGTTAGGTGAATATCAAGCATCTAATCAGCTGTTTCTGACCGTTGTTCATGAGCTTGATCCCGAAATGAGTGAATGCTTTTATTTTTTAGCTCATAATTATGCTCATCTTGGTCTATTTCGCGAGGCGATGAATCATGCGCAAACCTATTTAGAGCGTGAACCGGATGGTGAATTTTTGGAAGAGATTGAAGATTTAATAGAGCTTTTAAGCATCGAATATGAAGATGATGAGTTTATCAGTCAAGAGGATTTGATCGTAAAACAAGAAAAAGCGCGCTCGTTACTGGAAAAAGGGGATTTTCCGGCAGCAATTGAAGTGTTGGAAGCGATGATTGCTGAATACCCGGAATTTTGGTCCGCATACAATAATTTGGCATTAGCTTATTTTTATATGGGAAATGCTGAAAAAGCACAGAGCGTTATTAATGAAGTGCTTGAAAAAAATCCTGGCAACCTGCATGCACTTTGCAATCGGCTTGTGTTTTTTCATTACTTGCAGGATGAAGCAGAGGTCGCCCGCTTGACAGAGGAATTAGCCTGTGTGCATCCGTTTCTCATTGATCAGCGCTATAAGCTTGGCGCTACATTCGCGCTTGTCGGACGTTTTGACCTTGCTTTTAAATGGCTTCACCATTTGTATAAAATGCGGTTTCATGGTGATTTTTTATTTTATTATTGGCTCGCCTATTCTGCTTATTATACCGGTCATGCCCGTTTAGCCAAAACAGCGTGGGAAAAAGTAATCGATCTGAGCCCTGATAAGAAAGGGCAAGAGCCGTGGGGAGTGTTTGAAGAAAAAATTAAGCGGTGGATGAACGGAGCGAATATTGCTGAAGTGCTTTATGGATTATATGTCATCAGCAAATCATTGAATGCGGATGAAGTGAAAGCGTATATCCATGTAAGAGAGACAATGGAACAGCATTGGCTTGTCCGGGAGTTTATTGATTATATTTTGCTCCCAGCGCAAGCAGTGGCCCCATTGTATATCGTAGACGCCTACGCCGTAATGGATGAATTATGGGAAAAAAATGTGTTAGCAGATGAAAAAATGTATATCGCTTGGTTTCATGTGTTCGCCAATGCGGTGGATGTGCTGCGAAACTTCTCCAATTATCAAGCATGGGCGGCAGCGATTGAATATGTATGGAGGCGAAATCAGGGCGAATCCGTGACACAAAAAGGAATCGGAGAAAAGTACAGTATTTCGTTATCAACTGTTCAAAAATATGTAAAACAAGTTCGAAAATGGTTATAATGAGCAAATTAATAGACGTTTATTCAGGACTTATATACGATAAAAGTAAGGAAATAATAAGCAGGTAAGTAGCGCGTAAAGGAGTGGACGCTGTGTCAGAAGAAAAAATTTATGATGTCATTATTATTGGGGCGGGACCGGCCGGAATGACAGCCGCTGTCTACACATCTAGAGCGAACATGTCGACGCTGATGATTGAGCGCGGAGTTCCAGGCGGCCAAATGGCCAATACGGAGGATGTAGAAAACTATCCAGGTTATGAACATATCTTGGGACCAGAATTAGCAACGAAGATGTTTGAACATGCCAAAAAATTTGGAGCAGAGTATGCTTACGGTGACGTAAAAGAAGTGATTGATGGCCAAGAGCACAAAACCATTGTGGTCGGAAATAAACAATATAAAGCGCATGCGGTGATTATTGCGACAGGAGCGGAGTATAAAAAGCTAGGTGTTCCTGGGGAGGCAGAGCTGAGCGGCCGCGGCGTTTCTTATTGCGCCGTATGTGATGGCGCCTTTTTCCGCGGAAAAGAGCTTGTTGTTGTGGGCGGAGGCGATTCCGCAGTGGAAGAGGGCGTATATTTAACTCGTTTTGCTAGCAAGGTTACGATCGTGCATCGCCGCGATCAGCTGCGGGCGCAAAAAATCTTACAAGACCGTGCATTTGCTAATGAAAAAATCGATTTTATCTGGAATCATACAGTTAAGCAAATTCATGAAAAAGACGGAAAAGTGGGCGGAGTCACGCTTGTCCATACACAAACAGGAGAAGAGCGGGAGTTTTCATGTGATGGCGTGTTTGTTTATATCGGTATGCTGCCGCTTTCGAAGCCATTTGTCAGCCTTGGCATTACAAACGAAAATGGCTATATTGAAACAAACGAACATATGGAAACAAAAATAGCCGGAATTTTTGCGGCGGGCGATGTCCGTGAAAAATCGCTGCGGCAAATTGTAACGGCGACAGGGGACGGAAGCATTGCGGCGCAAAGTGCACAGCATTACGTAGAGGAGCTAAAAGAGTCGCTAAAAGTGAAATAATCACTTAACGAAACCGTAATGGATGTTTAACCGCACTGTAACACAAATGAAATAATTTTCCTGTATGCTAAAGGTAAAGTAATTGACCCCCTTTTATATAAATTTCCGTGTATGGCATGGGTACTTCCCGTGCCTCTTTTTTTGCTGTCGCAAGATACAAAGGGTATGAAGCAAAAACAGTCGGAGCCGTCTGATCTCACAGATTCATCATCGCGCTCCTATTGCGATATACGGCCGATATGCAACTAGCACCATATCGCCAGAAATAGTATAATAAAGTAAACTGTATTGAGTAATGTTGAGGTGAACGTGTTGCAACGCGTAACAAATTGTGTTTTGGTTAATGATGGGAAAATTTTGTTGCTGCAAAAACCGCGCCGAGGCTGGTGGGTTGCTCCTGGAGGAAAGATGGAGCAAGGTGAAACGATTCGCGAAGCATGTATTCGAGAATATCGGGAAGAGACGGGCATTTATTTGAAAAGCCCCGAATTAAAAGGGGTATTTACCATTGTGATCAAGGATCAGGAGCGAATTGTTTCGGAGTGGATGATGTTTACGTTTTTTGCGGATCAGTTTGATGGCGAACATGTGCCTTACTGTGAGGAAGGGAAGCTTGAATGGCACCCTGTGGAAACGATTCACCAACTCCCGATGGCACCGGGAGATCGTCATATTTTAGATTATATGTTAAAGGGCTCTGGCATGATCTATGGTTCGTTTATTTATACAGAAGATTTCCAACTGCTTTCGTATCGATTAGACCCAAGCTAAGGGGAGAGGATGAAGATGAGTACAGGTTCAACCAACGACATACAAATGGTTATTATCACTGGAATGTCGGGAGCGGGAAAAACGGTGGCCATTCAAAGCTTTGAAGATTTGGGGTTTTTTTGTGTCGATAACTTGCCACCAACCTTGCTGCCAAAATTTTTAGAGCTAATGAAGGAATCGGGGAATAAAATTAATAAAATTGCGTTAGTGATGGATCTGCGCAGCCGCGATTTTTTTGATAAATTATTGGCGGCACTTGATGATTTATCGGAGTGGTCATGGGTGACACCACAAATTTTATTTCTCGATGCGAGAGATTCTACACTAGTTGCTCGGTATAAAGAAACGCGGCGCACTCATCCGCTTGCGTCCAATGGCTTGCCGCTTGAGGGCATACGGTTGGAAAGAGAAATACTGGAGGAGCTAAAGGGACGAGCGCAAATCATCTATGATACCTCTGATTTAAAACCAAGGGAGCTGCGCGAAAAGATCTTAAAGCAATTTTCTTCACACACACATCAAACCTTTACGGTTCATATTGTGTCATTTGGCTTTAAATACGGCTTGCCTATTGATGCCGATTTAGTCTTTGATGTCCGGTTTTTGCCGAATCCGCATTACATTGAACATATGCGACCTAAGACAGGGAAGGACGAGGAAGTGTCCTCATATGTACTGAAATGGAACGAAACGCAAAAGTTTCTTGAGAAAACGATTGACCTATTGACGTTTATGCTGCCGCACTATAAGCGGGAGGGAAAGAGCCAGCTCGTCATTGCAATCGGCTGCACAGGAGGCCAGCACCGTTCAGTAGCGCTTGCTGAATATCTTGCTCAACATTTTTCGGCTGATTATAAGACGCATGTGTCTCATCGAGATATGGAAAGACGAAAGGAAAAGCATCTATGAGTAAAAAGATTGATCCGAAGATCGTTATTATTGGTGGCGGAACCGGTTTGCCTGTGCTGTTGAGAGGGCTGAAGCAATATGATGTCGATATTACTGCGATTGTGACTGTAGCAGATGATGGAGGAAGTTCAGGCCGTTTGCGGGATGAACTTGATATTCCGCCGCCAGGTGATATTCGCAATGTTCTAGCTGCACTTTCAGATGTCGAGCCGCTCGTCGTTGAATTGTTTCAGCATCGCTTCCAAAACGGAAACGGATTGTCGGGCCATTCAGTAGGCAACTTAATTTTAGCTGCGATGACCTCCATTACTGGAGATTTTGTTAAAGCCATTCGTGAAATGAGCAAAGTGTTGAATGTGCGAGGCAAGGTATTGCCGGCAGCGAATAAAAGCGTAGTTCTTCATGCGGAAATGGAAGACGGGACCATCGTTTCTGGAGAATCGAAAATCCCGTACTCTGGAAAAAAAATCAAAAGAGTTTTTTTAACTCCAGAACAGATTGAACCGCTTGAAGAAGCACTGCATGAAATTCGTCAGGCTGATTTGATTGTGCTCGGCCCTGGAAGCTTATATACAAGTATTTTGCCTAATTTGTTAGTGCCGAAAATCGGTCAAGAGGTATGCGAGGCAAAAGCTAAAAAAGTTTATGTATGCAATGTCATGACCCAAGCCGGCGAAACATTGCATTATACAGCAAGCGACCATGTGAAAGCGCTGTATGATCATATGGAGTGTGCTTTTTTGGATATGATTCTTGTCAATAGCGGAGAAATTCCTAAGGATATTCAGCAGCGTTATGCGGAAGAGCTGTCCGAACCTGTCAAGGAAGATTTAGAAAAGCTAACGGAGCTGGGAATAACCATTATCCGCGATCATATTGTAAAGTATGAAGATCGCGTGATACGCCATGATACAAAAAAGGTGGCAGCGCTGCTCGTTTCACTTTTAGAAACGTGCTAGAGTCGCACGCACCTCCTTTATCCTTTGAAAAAATCATGAAGCATGGAGGTGAGTAGGTTGTCGTTTGCGTCAGAGACGAAAAAAGAGCTAACGAATTTAGATGTCAAAGACTGTTGCTTAAAAGCAGAATTATCAGCCCTTTTGCGCATGAATGGCTCGCTGTCTTTTTCCAATCGCAAGCTTACCATTGATGTCCAAACGGAAAACGCGGCCATCGCCCGGCGCATTTATACGCTAATGAAAAAAGGATACACCGTTACCGTTGAACTGCTTGTCCGGAAAAAAATGCGCTTAAAGAAAAACAATGTTTACATCGTTCGAATTGTCGAAGGAGCGCGCGAATTACTTGAGGATTTAAAAATCTTGGAGGAATCTTTTTCGTTTGTTCGGGTCATCTCTCCAGAATTGATCAAGAAAAAATGCTGCAAGCGTTCTTATTTGCGAGGCGCTTTTCTTGCTGGCGGATCGGTTAATAATCCCGAAACCTCTTCCTACCATTTAGAGATTTTTTCACTGGACAAAGATCATAACAACTCGTTATGTGAATTAATGAACAGCCATTTTGGGCTGCATGCGAAAACGTTGGAACGCAAAAAGGGGTTTATTACGTATTTAAAAGAGGCAGAAAAAATTTCAGAGTTTCTTAATATTATTGGCGCTCATCAGGCTTTGCTGCGCTTTGAGGATGTTCGGATTGTCCGCGATATGCGAAACTCGGTCAACCGCCTTGTCAATTGTGAAACGGCTAATTTAAATAAAACGATTGGCGCCGCGATTCGTCAAGTAGAAAACATTCGCTACATTGATGAAACCATTGGTTTAAGCGCACTTCCAGATAAGCTTCGAGAAATTGCAGAATTACGAGTAACATATCAAGATGTTACATTAAAAGAATTAGGTGAAATGGTTTCAGGGGGGAAAATTAGCAAGTCGGGCATTAACCATCGCTTGCGGAAAATCGATGAGATTGCTGAAAAGCTGCGGGCAGGACAGCCTGTAGACTTCCATAAATAAAATCAGGAAAAGGGGAGGAAGGAATATGGTGGAAAAACAGGTGGAAGTGTTGTTGAAAACTGGATTGCAAGCGCGTCCAGCTGCACTTTTTGTTCAGGAAGCGAACCGCTTCTCATCGGATCTTTTTATTAAAAAAGATGGAAAAAAAGTCAATGCCAAAAGCATCATGGGTCTGATGAGCCTAGCGATCAGCTCCAGGTCTGTCATTACATTAATCGCTGATGGACCGGATGAACAAGAAGCGATTGAAGCATTGACAAAATATGTGCAAAAAGAAGGATAGTAAGAGGCTGCAGGAATGGCTGGGAGAGAGCGACTCGTTCAGGATGCTCAAACCGCACTTTGTCCGAGATTCATTCGATGCATAAAGGAAAAGGCTGTTCTTTACGGAAAAGAACAGCCTTCATATTTTCAGATTGGCTGTCCGCATTTTTCAGCCAAACGTTTTTAAAATAGTAGTAGACAAAGTCTGTTTTGACTTTGTCTACTACTGGCTGTCCGGATTATTTTTCGTCAACGCGTGCCAACACGCGGTCGATTAAACCATATTCTTTTGCTTTTTCCGCCGTCATAAAGTTATCGCGGTCTGTATCGCGCTCGATGATCTCGATTGGCTGGCCTGTATTTTCTGCCAAAATGCGATTCAGCTTATCGCGTAAGAACAAGATGCGTTTAGCGGCAATCTCGATATCAGTAGCTTGACCTTGCGCTCCTCCCAAAGGCTGATGGATCATGATTTCACTGTTTGGAAGAGCAAAGCGCTTTCCTTTTGCGCCAGCAGAAAGCAGGAACGCCCCCATTGATGCTGCCATTCCAATGCAAATGGTCGAAACATCTGGCTTAATAAACTGCATCGTGTCATAAATGGCCATTCCGGCTGTAATCGAACCGCCAGGGCTGTTAATATAAAGGGAAATATCTTTTTCCGGATCTTCCGCTGCTAAGAATAAAAGCTGGGAAACAATGGAGTTCGCGACATGGTCATCGATGGCACTACCTAAAATAATGATGCGGTCTTTAAGCAAGCGGGAGTAAATGTCATATGCGCGTTCACCGCGGCTTGTTTGCTCAATCACTGTAGGAATTAAATTCATGAGTTTTCCTCCTTTACCAGTCAATTAAAATCATATGTATTTCTATGATACATAATTGGTCAATGAAGGTCAAACAAAAAGCGTTTTGCCTTCTCCTCATAATTTTATTTATTCGCTATTCTGTTTCGATATCCCTTTTTTCAGCATATCCGCTTTTTTGTTTTTTAAACATTCCTACTTTGGCATTGGGAAATAGGAGTTTTATATGGTATAGATGATGAACGGAATGGTTTATCTCATAATTGATAAGACTGTTTACTTTTTAATTCTTTCTTTGATTTTAACGGCATCCTTTAATGAGAAGAGTCAATTTTCTCGTATTCGAATAAGGGAGAAATGATGAGGTTATCATCCTCCTTCAACGTATAGGTGGGGGAGGATGATAATCAGATATACACCTATTGTATCATTTATCTGCTGTAAGATCAGAGTTATTCCGGAAAAATAGTTGTCGCAATAATCAAGTTAGATAGAGTGTTTTGTAGATTTTATAATGGGTTAGCTTAATCTCAAACTTTTTATATGTTTACTAAAAATTTAATTAGTGAATATAAATCGTATTAAAAGGTGATTAAGTGATTAATTTAAATATGCCTCTAGTATTAAGAGTGGTTTGTTAAATTCACAATGGAAATCGGTTAAGGAACAAAATTTATTTTATGTAAAATAGAGGGATTTATTGCTTGAATGTTGAATAATGTTTTTATAGAGAGGGGGAAGCAAAGTGAACAAAATTATAACTTTTCAGGTTGCAACTTTGTTTATCGGGTTGTTTTTGACGTTTATGACTACTTTATTTGCTCAAAATGCTTTTGCTGCTGGAGATGATAGTTACATGCCTGATCCGAAGAAAATCCTACATTATATTTATTATGAAGGAAAGGCAGTTAAGGAATTTAGTCATATGCAAAATCATAAGTATATATGGCAAGAAGTTTACTCTTATGGAGAAAAAGACTATGTATCAACGGAGTCTTATCAAGAGAATCAGCAGGGACTTGTTATCGATGAGGGGAAATATTCCTTGCGTCTTGTTTATCCACTGAAAATAGGGAAACAATGGTCTTATGTGAATTTTGCAGGAAAAAAAATTACTTGTACGATCACATCATTAAATAAGACTGTGAAAACAAAAGCCGGAACTTTCAAAAATGTAGTAGAAGTTAAAGAAAGTGATGGGAGATATCGATATTATGCTAAAAATTTAGGATTAATAAAATCAGAAAATCCATCTTTGATTCATGGTGATCCAGAATCTTTAGAATTAATTTCTGTTAAAACAAAAGTAGCTATTATGTGGGGAAATGAGCAATTAAAAAGAGGGCAAATCGGAAGAATTACAATCATTAAACCAATCAATTTATGGAAGCGCGATGAACAAAATAAATTGCATTTTGTTAGAGTGTTAAAACCGGGTGAGCGTTATCGGGTATATAGCTATGATCAGCTTTATGGAGGACAGTATAGTGTAGGGAGCGGCTACTATATCACCAAGATGCCAGCTTATATCAAATATGAAACACCATCAAAGCAACTATTAAACAAAATGAAAGAATTATACTCAGCTCAATAAATATTTGTTGACGATAACAATTAGTCAATCATTAGATTGAGCATTTCTAACTGGGCATGTAGGGTTTATTATATGATGATAATGGAATAAATAATGTTTATATTTGAAATTACTAAAAATAAGTTAATGAAAGCACTTTGAGCATATTCTGATGCGACTGTGACTTGTATACAAGTCACAGTTTTTTCAGTGCAATAATTAATAAATGAATCGGATTTGGGGCTGTTCGATTTCTTAATCTATATAATAATGAATAATCAAATAAATGGAAAATTAAGGGTAAAATATACTTAATTAAAATTTATTTTCCCCTTGCAAAAAAAAACGTTCTTCATTATAATGGAACATGCGGCTAACCAATCATGCCCTCGTAGTGTAGTGGATAGCACGAGAGATTCCGGTTCTCTTAGCGTGGGTTCGAATCCTGCCGAGGGCGTTCCAACTATCCTACTGGTTCGGATTAAATTTCCACAACTCCTTGATACGACTGCATTTGCGGTCGTTTTTTATTTTTTTAAATCCGAAAGAGTCCTTTTGTTTTTGGAAAAATTTTTCACAAGACAGTTCCAGCGTTGTTAAATCCATTGGTAGGGGCTCTTTTCGTCGATGACATACGAATCAATCTCTTTGCGGGCAAGGCGCCATGGCGATGCTGGACCCTTTTTATTGGGAAAAATCAAAGAACATGTTGAGGGGGGGATTCAAATAAAGAAGCAGCGGAGAAACGGACGGGTTGCTTCTTCTCTGTTTGTCAGGAAGAAAAAAGGATGGTTATTTTCGAGCATTTTTGGCACGAAAATAACCAAGAGATAGATGTTATTTGAAATTTTGATTTTCTAATACAACGACTTTTTTTTCTGTCGATTGACCGATTTGCTTTGTAAATTCAACGAGACGAAGAATATCATGACAACATTGTTTGGCACCTAAAACTAATAAGGGGACGCCAATAAAATCGATGTGCAATCCTCTTGAAAAAAACCCTCCCATTGTCATGGCAAATGGAACCGTTGGCGAAGTATTAGAAAAAATAATCTTTTCGTGATGGCTATGTTTTTCTTGTAGCAACGTAATGAAATTTACCAATGCTTGAACGACTAATTTGTTTCTTTTTCTGCCAATGGTATACACAGAATTTCCATCTTCATCGATTCCGTGGAAGAAAAATTTTCCGAAATCATCCTTTGTCAGTTTGTTAAAATAGTCCGTATTTAAAATTTCTTCTTTCGTCAGCTCTCGATCCAAAGGCAGCTTTTTTAAATGGTAGGCTGCTGCTAGTGCCGTGCTATGTGTTCCAGCGTAGTCATTATATATGTAAATCACCCAATCACCCTCTTTTAATCCTATGTTGTAATAAGTAGGATTACCAGAACCCGTCGTATTTAAAAGAGCGAAAGAGCTTTCCCTTGTTCCTTTTATTGGTATGAATTTGGGATGTTTCGTGTAAAAGGTCGGATTCTGATCGGTTTTTCAGCGATAAAAACAAGAATTCAAGCAGTGTTCATTGGTTTTGAGTGGATCAGTAGTATCATTAGTCTGACAACTATGTGTAGGATATCGACAACATTCACCACATCTATAAAGAATATCCGCCTATACTTTCCAAAATGCTCCTGTTATCTATCTTCATAATAGCAGCAGTCCACGATCAGGAAAGGTCTTTTTTGTGTGATTTTTCGAATATATATAAAAATAATGGATTCGGATATACGGAAATTTTATTTCCTATACGTTTTGAGGATGTTGATGTACAATAATAAAGAAGGGAGCGTGAGATTATGAGAGCGGGGCTGTTTCAAGAGCAACGCTTGCACCTCTCATTAACAAAGGAACTGGCTCAAGCGATTGAATTGCTGCAGTATTCAACGCTTGAATTGCGCTCTTTTTTGCATGAGCAATCTCTAGAAAATCCTTTTCTCGAAATCAAGGATCATAAGTTTGTTCGTACTCCTAAGCAGTCAAGGAACGGAGAAACACGAAATTGGATTGAAAATATCGGGAAATCTTCCGAGACGCTTGCGTCTTATTTAAAAGCCCAGCTTCACGCTTTTCCGTTATCTGCAAAAAGACGGCAGATTTTGCATTATTTAATTGCTTCACTTGATGAGGATGGATATTTGCGAATGGAAATGAAAGAAACCGCGGCCCTGTTGTCGTTATCAGAAGAAGAACTGGAGGAAGCCATTCAGTTTTTGCAATCGCTTGAACCGGCCGGAGTGGGCGCGCGCAGTTTGCAAGAATGCCTGCTCATCCAGCTTCAGCGCCTGCCTGTTCGCCATGAACTAGCAGAACGGGTCATAGCTGATTATTTTACGATGTTTGTTGAAAAGGCATGGAAAGCGCTTGCGAAGCAGCTGAAAATCAGCATATCGAATTTGCAGGAAATATGGGATTTAATTCGCACGCTTGAGCCGCGGCCGGGCAGTCATTATGCTGCGGCGGATCCGCATTTTATCGTGCCGGATTTGATTGTCACAAAGCGTGATGGGGAGATATGTGTGTGGCTGAATGATGAGTTTCTTCCAGAAGTGATTTGGAATCACGCTTACGAAAAAAAAGTCGCCGATCAGCAGGACGAACAAATTGAATGGTTTGTGAGAGAAAAATACCGGCAATTTATGTGGTTGACAAAAAGCTTAGAACAACGTAAACAAACATTGGTTCTTGTTGTGAAGGAAATCATGGAAAGACAGAAGCAATGCCTCGAAGAAGGGCTGGCCGCACTAAGACCATTAACAATGCGCGATATTGCCGATGCGCTGAATATTCATGAATCTACCGTCAGTCGAGTGATTCGGAATAAATATGTACAGACACCGTTTGGCACCGTAGAGCTTCGCCATTTTTTTACAAACTCTCTTTCTGCGGAAAATGATAACGAAGAAGCATCTGCAGCCAAGACGAAAGAATTGATTAAAAAATTGATTGAAGCAGAGGATAAACATGCTCCTTTATCCGATCAAAAAATTGCTGATTTATTAAACGAAGAGCACCAAATTGCTATTTCCAGAAGAACAGTGGCCAAGTATCGGGAACAATTGCATATTCCATCATCTGCGAAACGAAAACGATATTAAGGTGTGAACGTGATGATTGTCCATCTTTATTCCAAAAAAGATTGCCATTTGTGCGAGAAGGCGAAAGAAATTTTAGCTGAATTGCAGACTGAACTCCATTTTACCATTCAAGAAATCGATATTTATCAAGACGATGTGTTGTTGGAACGATACCATCTGATGATTCCGGTCGTCGAAGTGGACGGGAAAGAGCTGGCCTATGGCCTTATTAAAAAAGATTTTATAAGAAAGCGGTTACTTGAATGCTTGAATAGTTGAACATCTACCATACTCCTGTTACAATTAAAAAAGAGGGCAGGAGTAATTTTTTTTGCACAAGCGGGACAAAATAAGTCACTGCGGGACGTATTGTGTCCATATATTATATGCAAGGGGAAGGGAACTACATTGCGATCATGGATTGATGCACAGAAAAAATTATTGCCTGATCTTCTTGAGTTTATGCAAAAACGCTATCGCATTTTGCAGTACATTCGGCTGATGCAGCCGATTGGAAGAAGAGCGTTGTCTGGAAGCATCGGGATGAGCGAACGTGTCCTTCGCGCAGAAGTACAATTTCTAAAAGACCAAAACTTAATTACCATCACTTCATCTGGTATGCACGTGACATCCGATGGTGACGAATTGCTCAATCTTTTGGAAGATGTGATGAAGGAACTGCTCGGTTTGAAGGATTTAGAGAAAAAGGTAAAAAGTTTGCTCCCTGTCGAAGAGGTCATCATTGTTGCTGGAGATAGCGACCTTTCTCCTTGGGTGAAAAAAGAAATGGGAAGAGCTTGTGTAGCGTGCATGAAAGAAAAGCTGAGCGATCAAAGTATCGTCGCTGTGACCGGCGGAACGACAATGGCCGCAGTAGCCGATATGATGATGCCAGATCCTAAACAGCACGGCATATTATTTGTTCCTGCCCGAGGCGGATTAGGAGAGCATGTCGAAAATCAAGCGAATACGATCTGTGCCAAAATGGCGGAAAAAGCAATGGGCAATTACCGTTTGCTCCATGTGCCTGACCATCTAAGCCAAGAGGCGTATCAGTCGCTGATTGAAGAACCAGCAGTCAAAGAAGTGCTTCAACTGATCAAATCATCGAATATCGTAGTGCATGGAATTGGCGATGCGATCACGATGGCAGAACGCCGTAAAACCTCTAGAGAAGACATGGAAAAAATTAAGCAAAGACATGCTGTGGCTGAGGCTTTTGGATATTACTTTAATCAAGCGGGCGAAGTGGTGCATAAGGTGCAGACAATCGGCATTCAGCTTGAAGACATTAAACGCGTTCAGCATGTGATTGCCGTTGCTGGCGGTGCTTCTAAAGCAAAGGCGATTAAAGCGTATATGAAGCAAGCGCCTCGCTCGATTTTAATCACGGACGAAGGAGCAGCAAGAGCGTTGACGGGGGAGCCACATCCCTTAACATAACTATTTTTGAATCATGAAGGAGGAACCACCAATGGCTGTAAAAGTAGGTATTAACGGTTTTGGACGTATTGGCCGCAACGTATTCCGCGCGGCATTGAAAAATCCGAATATCGAGGTCGTAGCTGTTAATGACTTAACAGATGCGAAAACATTAGCTCATCTTTTAAAATACGATTCCGTTCACGGCACACTAGACGCCGAAGTTTCTGTGAACGGCAACAACCTTGTCGTAAACGGAAAAGAAATCGTTGTAAAAGCGGAGCGCGATCCAGCGCAACTAGGCTGGGGCGAGCTAGGAGTTGATATCGTTGTTGAATCAACAGGCCGCTTTACAAAGCGCGAAGATGCCGCGAAGCATTTAGAGGCTGGCGCGAAAAAAGTCATTATCTCCGCTCCAGCAACGAATGAAGACATTACCATCGTGATGGGTGTTAACCAAGAAAAATACGATCCAGCTAACCATCATGTGATTTCAAATGCTTCTTGTACAACAAACTGCTTGGCGCCATTTGCTAAGGTGCTTCATGAAAAATTCGGAATCGTTCGCGGCATGATGACAACGGTCCATGCTTATACCAACGACCAGCAAATCCTTGATTTGCCTCATAAAGATTTGCGCCGTGCCCGCGCTGCTGCTGAATCGATTATTCCGACAAGCACGGGCGCTGCCAAAGCGGTGGCCCTTGTTTTGCCTGAGCTAAAAGGCAAGTTAAACGGTATGGCGATGCGCGTGCCAGTATCGAATGTATCTGTTGTCGATCTTGTAGCTGAGCTTGAACAAGAAGTAACGGTAGAAGAAGTAAATGCAGCGCTTAAAGCAGCAGCAGAAAACGAGTTAAAAGGCATTCTTGCTTACAGCGAAGAACCGCTTGTCTCTCGCGATTATAATGGCAGCCCGGCATCATCTACGATTGATGCGCTTTCTACAATGGTCATGGAAGGAAAAATGGTCAAAGTGGTTTCTTGGTATGATAACGAAACAGGCTATTCAAACCGCGTGGTAGACTTAGCTGAATATATTGCCTCAAAAGGTTTATAAATCTATTTGTCTTAGTCGCTCATTCAAGTCTATAATAGTGAAATGGAGAGGGGAGCGGGGGGAGTCCCCCACTCCCTTTCGTATGCAGAAACCATTGAAGGAGGCCGTTTGCCATGAACAAGAAAACCGTCCGCGACATGGATGTCAAAGGGAAGCGCGTTTTTTGCCGAGTTGATTTTAATGTCCCAATGCAAGATGGACGCGTAACAGATGACACACGCATTCGCGCTGCATTGCCAACCATTCAGTATTTGTCAGAACAGGGGGCGAAAGTGATTTTAGCGAGCCACCTTGGCCGCCCGAAAGGAAAAGTAGTAGAAGAAATGCGTTTAACGGCGGTGGCGGAACGCTTAAGCGAGCTGCTTGGTAAAAAAGTAGTGAAGACAGATGAAGCCTATGGAGAAGAAGTAAAAGCGGCCATTGCTGCTATGAACGAAGGCGATGTCCTGCTGCTTGAAAATGTTCGCTTCTATCCGGGCGAAGAGAAGAACGACCAAGAGCTAGCTCAAGCCTTTGCAGAATTGGCTGACGTCTATGTCAATGATGCTTTTGGCGCTGCGCACAGAGCTCATGCGTCCACAGAAGGAATCGCGCATTACTTGCCAGCAGTGGCAGGCTTTTTAATGGAAAAAGAGATTGAAGTGCTTGGCAAAGCACTTTCCAATCCAGAGCGTCCATTTACTGCCATCATTGGCGGCGCGAAGGTGAAAGACAAAATCGGCGTCATTGAAAATTTACTTGATAAAGTCGATCATTTAATCATTGGCGGCGGCCTTGCTTATACGTTTGTGAAAGCGTTAGGTCATGAAATCGGCAAATCGCTGCTCGAAGAAGATAAAATCGAGCTGGCGAAGTCATTTATGGAAAAGGCGAAAGAAAAAGGCGTAAAATTTTATATGCCGGTTGATGCCGTCGTAGCCGATGACTTTTCGAATGTCGCAAACAAAAAAGTTGTAAGCATTGATAATATTCCAAGCGATTGGGAAGCATTGGACATCGGTCCAAAAACGCGCGAGCTGTATCGCGATGTGATTTTGCAATCTAAGCTTGTCATTTGGAATGGACCAATGGGAGTATTTGAGATGGACGCATTTGCCGAAGGAACGAAAGCAGTAGCACAGGCGCTAGCTGATGCGAAGGGTACATATACGGTTATCGGTGGCGGCGATTCCGCGGCAGCTGTTGAAAAATTTGGATTGGCTGAAGAAATGGATCATATCTCAACTGGCGGCGGCGCGTCGCTGGAATTTATGGAAGGGAAGCAGCTCCCTGGTGTGGTTGCGTTAAATGATAAGTAATCAGAAGGAGGTAAAGCCATGCGTAAGCCGATTATTGCAGGAAACTGGAAAATGCATAAAACTCTTGCAGAAGCTGTAAGCTTTGCGGAGGAAGTCAAAAAGCTCGTCCCTTCTTCTGAACGGGTCGACTCCGTTGTTTGCGCTCCGGCACTATTTTTAGAACGTCTTGTGGCAGCGGCTAAAGGCACGAATCTAAAAATTGGTGCACAAAATATGCACTTTGAAGCAAAAGGAGCGTTTACAGGAGAAATTAGCCCGTTGGCGCTGCAAGATCTCGGAGTCGAATATGTCATTATTGGGCATTCCGAGCGCCGTGAAATGTTTGCGGAAACCGATGAAACAGTGAATAAAAAAGTTCTTGCTGCATTTCAGTATGACCTCATTCCGATTGTGTGCTGCGGTGAAACATTAGAAGAACGAGAGAGCGGGAAAACGAATGATATCGTTGCTGCGCAAGTGGAAAAAGCGCTCGAAGGACTAACGGAGAAGCAAGCAAAGCGAGTGGTGATCGCTTATGAACCAATTTGGGCGATCGGCACCGGCAAGTCTTCAACAGCAGAAGACGCCAATGAAGTATGCGGCCATATCCGCTCGACTATTGCGCAAAAATTTTCCCAAGAGGTGGCAGAAACGGTTCGCATTCAATATGGCGGCAGTGTGAAACCGGATAATATCAGCCAGTTTTTAAAGCAAGAGCACATTGATGGAGCGTTAGTTGGCGGCGCCAGCTTAGACCCGCAATCATTTCTGCAGCTAGTGGAGGCAGGACATCATGAGTAAACAACCTGTGGCATTAATTATTTTAGACGGATTCGCTCTTCGCGAAGAAACGTATGGCAACGCGGTCGCACAGGCGAAAAAGCCGAATTTTGACCGCTATTGGAACGAATATCCTCATGCTACGCTCACGGCGTGCGGAGAAGCGGTCGGTCTTCCTGAAGGGCAAATGGGAAACTCGGAAGTCGGCCATTTAAATATTGGCGCTGGCCGGATTGTGTATCAAAGCTTAACGCGCGTCAATATTGCGATTCGTGAAGGAGAATTTGACCGTAACGAAACATTTTTAGCCGCAATGAATCATGTAAAAGAAAAAGGCACGAATTTGCACCTTTTCGGTCTTCTGTCTGATGGCGGTGTGCACAGCCATATCAACCATTTATACGCATTATTAAAATTAGCGGCGAAAGAAGGCGTGAAAAATGTATATATCCACGGCTTCTTAGATGGCCGAGATGTTGGGCCACAAACGGCGAAAAAGTACATTCATGAATTAAATGAACAAATGGCCCAGATGGGAGTCGGTGAAATTGCGACATTGTCTGGCCGCTACTATTCGATGGACCGTGACAAGCGCTGGGAGCGCGTTGAAAAAGCATACCGCGCCATGGTTTATGGCGAGGGCCCGGCTTACCGCGATCCATTAGAATGTATTGACGATTCGTATGCCCATGGCATTTACGACGAGTTCGTGTTGCCGTCTGTGATGGTGCGTGAGGATGGAACACCTGTGGCGACAATCCAAGACAACGACGCCGTGATTTTCTATAATTTCCGTCCCGACCGGGCGATTCAAATTTCTAATACGTTCACAAATGATGATTTCCGCTCGTTCGATCGCGGACCAAAGCATCCGAAAAACGTATTTTTCGTTTGCTTAACTCATTTCAGTGAAACCGTAAAAGGATACGTAGCATTTAAACCAACCAATCTCGATAATACGATTGGAGAAGTGATAGCGCAGAACGGTTTAAAACAGCTGCGCATCGCTGAAACGGAAAAATATCCGCATGTGACCTTTTTTATGAGCGGCGGACGCGAGGAAAAATTCCCTGGAGAAGACCGGATTTTAATCAATTCGCCGAAAGTGGCGACATATGATTTAAAACCGGAAATGAGCGCCTATGAAGTGACTGAAGCGCTGTTAAAAGAAATTGCCGCAGATCAATATGATGCCATCATTTTAAACTATGCGAATCCGGATATGGTCGGCCATTCCGGAAAGCTCGAACCGACGATTCGGGCAGTCGAGGCTGTTGACGAGTGCTTAGGAAAAGTCGTTGATGCGATCATCGCCAAAGGCGGTGTGGCGATTATTACAGCCGATCATGGAAATGCGGATGAGGTCTTAAATCCAGATGGAAGTCCGCAAACGGCTCATACGACGAATCCAGTTCCCGTCATTGTCACAAAAAAAGGAATCGTGCTTCGTGACGGCGGAATTTTGGGAGATTTAGCGCCAACGATGCTAGATTTGCTTGGATTAGAACAACCAAAAGAAATGACAGGAAAAACTTTGATCGTAAAATAAGAAAAAAGGAGAGATTTGTCATGTCAGTGATTATTGATGTATATGCTCGCGAAGTATTAGACTCGCGCGGAAATCCAACAATTGAAGTAGAAGTATATACAGAATCCGGTGCTTTCGGCCGCGCATTAGTGCCAAGCGGCGCATCCACAGGAGAATATGAAGCGGTGGAGTTGCGCGACGGCGACAAAAACCGTTATCTTGGCAAAGGTGTATTAAAAGCAGTAGAAAATGTAAATGAAATCATTGCTCCGGCGATTATCGGCTTTGATGTAACCGATCAAGTAGGGATTGACCAAACGTTAATGGAACTTGACGGTACAGAAAATAAAGGAAAATTAGGGGCCAACGCGATCCTAGGTGTATCGATGGCAGTCGCGCGCGCCGCTGCTGATTATTTAGAAGTGCCTTTATATCAATATCTCGGCGGATTTAATGCGAAAACATTGCCTGTGCCGATGATGAACATTTTAAACGGCGGTGCGCATGCGGATAATAACGTCGATATTCAAGAGTTTATGATTATGCCTGTCGGCGCGCCAAACTTCCGTGAAGCGCTTCGCATGGGGGCAGAGATTTTCCATAGCCTAAAAGCCGTATTAAAAGCGAAAGGTTACAATACAGCCGTTGGTGATGAGGGCGGATTCGCGCCAAACTTAAAATCGAACGAAGAAGCGCTACAAACCATTATTGAAGCGATTGAAAAAGCGGGCTACCAACCGGGCCAAGAAGTGATGCTGGCGATGGATGTCGCTTCTTCAGAGCTGTACAATAAACAAGATGGAAAATATCATCTTGAAGGCGAAGGCGTGATCAAAACATCTGAAGAAATGGTGGCTTGGTATGAAGAGCTTGTATCGAAATATCCAATCATCTCCATTGAAGACGGCTTGGATGAAAACGATTGGGCGGGCCATAAACTATTAACTGAACGCCTTGGCAAAAAAGTACAGCTTGTCGGCGACGACTTATTCGTTACCAACACGAAAAAATTAGCTCAAGGTATTGAACAAGGCGTTGGCAACGCGATTTTGATCAAAGTGAACCAAATCGGTACGCTAACAGAAACATTTGATGCGATTGAAATGGCGAAACGCGCAGGCTACACAGCGGTGATCTCTCACCGTTCCGGTGAAACGGAAGACAGCACTATTGCGGATATCGCTGTGGCAACAAACGCTGGTCAAATCAAGACAGGCGCTCCTTCGCGCACAGACCGCGTGGCGAAATATAATCAATTGCTTCGCATCGAAGATCAGCTTGGCGAAACCGCTGTTTACCAAGGCATGAAATCATTCTATAACTTGAAAAAATAATTACTGATCAAGATAAAAGGCCTAACCGCTGCGGTGCGGTTAGGCCTTTTGGGCGTTGAATAGATTAGAATCGAAACGCGTGCGGTTGTATCATCAGCCGATTTATGATACATTAAAATTATTGCAGTGTGCGTTTTTGAGAAGGAGGAGTAGACATGCATACTCTGCTTGTCACGTTATTGGTGATTGTATCGATTGCGATGATTGTTGTTGTGCTGCTGCAATCGGGAAGAAGCGCTGGACTGTCCGGAGCGATTACGGGCGGGGCCGAGCAGCTATTCGGAAAGCAGAAGGCTCGCGGTCTTGACGCAGTATTGCACCGCATGACGGTCGTTTTAGCGGTTTTGTTTTTTGTTTTAGCAATTGCCGTAACGTATTTTCAACTGTAAACTTGAAAAAGGGGGCGGTCCATGGTAAAGGGCTGCCTTTTCTGTTTGGAATCGTGAAAGGAGATGCAGAAAATGAAGATTGTTTCACCAAAACCATTCACATTTGAAGCAGGAGAACGCGCTGTACTATTACTTCATGGATTTACGGGAAACTCATCAGATGTCCGGATGCTAGGACGTTTTCTTGAATCCAAAGGATATACATGCCATGCGCCCATTTATAAAGGGCACGGGGTTCCGCCAGAAGAGCTTGTGCATACCGGTCCGGATGATTGGTGGCAGGATGTGATGAATGCGTACGAATTTTTGCGGGAAAAAGGCTATCAAAAAATTGCAGTCGTCGGTTTGTCGCTTGGCGGGGTATTTTCCCTTAAATTAGGTTACACTGTACCTGTAGTGGGCATCGTTCCAATGTGCGCACCTATGTATATTAAGAGCGAAGAAACGATGTATCAAGGAGTGCTGGACTACGCGCGGGAATATAAAAAACGGGAAGGAAAAGCACCAGAGCAAATCGAAAAAGAAATGGAAGAGTTTCGCAAAACGCCGATGAAAACATTAAAGGCACTTCAGGCGTTAATCGCTGAGGTACGAAATCATATCGATTTAATTTATGCGCCGACATTTGTGGTCCAAGCGCGTCATGATGACATGATTAATACCGATAGTGCAAATATTATTTATAACGGCGTTGAATCTCCAATCAAACAAATCAAATGGTATGAGGAATCCGGTCATGTGATTACGCTTGATAAAGAGAAAGAACAGCTTCATGAAGACATTTATGCATTTTTAGAATCATTGGATTGGTAATCCTCGAAAGGAGGAAACATGATGGAACCATTAACGGAGCGGCTGCTTGCGTTTATGCGCGATGAAGCGTATAAACCGCTCACCGTTCAAGAATTGGAAGAAGCGTTTGGAATTGAGGATGCAGCGGAATTTAAGGAATTTGTCAAAGCGCTTGTCTCCTTAGAGGAAGACGGGCTGGTAATCAGAACAAGAAGCAACCGCTACGGTGTGCCGGAAAAAATGAATTTAGTCCGCGGAAAGGTGACGGGGCATTCGAAAGGCTTTGCGTTTGTCGTGCCCGAAGATCCGCTGCTTGATGATATTTTTATTCCGCCTTCTGAATTGAAAAATGCCATGCATGGCGATACCGTGCTTGTCCGCATCAATCCTCATGCCTCAGGCGCGCGCAAGGAAGGAACGATCGTCCGCATTATTGAACGCGGCGTCACGGAAATTGTGGGAACTTATACGGAAAGCAAAAATTTTGGATTTGTCATTCCCGATGATAAAAAGATTGTCAATGACATTTTTATTCCGAAGCATGCGGCAAACGGGGCGGTTGAAGGGCATAAAGTCGTCGTCCGTCTCACCACTTATCCGGAAGGAAGAATTAGCGCTGAGGGTGAGATCATTCAAATTCTCGGCCATAAAAACGATCCGGGTGTCGATATTTTATCGATTATTTATAAGCATGGCTTGCCCATGCAATTTCCTGAAGAAGTCATCGCGCATGCCAACAGCATTCCAGACACGATTTCCGCTGAAGATTTGCAAGACCGCCGCGATTTGCGCGATCAGTTGATTGTAACGATTGATGGCGCGGATGCAAAGGACTTAGATGATGCCGTCACGGTGACAAAGCTAGAAAATGGCCATTACAAATTAGGCGTACATATCGCCGATGTCAGCCATTATGTAACGGAAGGCTCGCCGATTGACCGAGAAGCAAATGAACGCGGCACAAGCGTTTATCTGGTGGATCGAGTCATTCCCATGATTCCGCACCGTCTATCAAACGGCATTTGTTCCCTTAATCCGAAAGTCGACCGTCTCACCTTGTCATGTGAAATGGAAATTAATGAGCGCGGCGACATCGTCAGCCACGAGATTTTCCAAAGTGTGATTCGCACGGCGGAACGCATGACGTATTCGGATGTGAATAAAATCTTGGTCGACAGAGACGAAGAGCTGCGTAAAAAATATGAGCCGCTCGTGCCGATGTTCGAGTTAATGGCCGAGCTTGCCGATATTTTACGTACAAAACGAATGAACCGCGGAGCCATTGATTTTGATTTCAAAGAAGCCAAAGTCTTAGTGGACGAAAACGGTAAGCCATATGATGTGATTTTACGCGAACGCTCGGTAGCGGAGCGGCTGATCGAGGAATTTATGCTTGCGGCTAACGAAACCGTTGCGGAACATTTTCATTGGATGAATGTCCCTTTCATCTATCGCGTCCATGAGGACCCAAAACCAGAAAAGCTGCAACGCTTCCTTGAGTTTATTACCAACTTTGGCTATGTTGTCAAAGGGACCGGCAATCAAATTCATCCGCGGGCATTGCAGGAAATTTTAGAAGCGGTGCGCGGCGAACCGGAAGAGATGGTCGTATCGACGGTGATGCTTCGCTCGATGAAGCAAGCCCGCTACGATGCGGAAAGCTTAGGCCACTACGGCTTGTCTACTGAATTTTATACACATTTCACATCGCCGATCCGCCGTTATCCCGATTTAATCGTCCATCGCCTAATTCGCACGTATTTAATTAATGGCAAGATAGATAATCAAACCCAGCAGAAATGGGCGGAACAACTGCCGGACATCGCCGAGCATGCTTCCAACATGGAGCGGCGTGCGGTTGAAGCCGAACGCGAAACAGATGACTTAAAGAAAACCGAGTTTATGGAAGACAAAATTGGCATGGAGTTCGATGGCATCATCAGCTCTGTCACGAACTTTGGCTTGTTCGTGGAACTGCCAAACACGATCGAAGGATTGGTGCACGTCAGCTATTTAACAAATGACTATTATCGCTATGACGAACACCACTATGCAATGATCGGAGAACGAACGGGGAAAATGTACCGCATTGGCGATGAAATTACGGTGCGCGTGATCAACGTCAATAAAGAAGAGCGCATCGTCGATTTTGAAATTGTCGGTATGAAAGGGCGCCGTCGCAAGGAACCAAAAGCAGCGCCGGTCGTGATTAAAGGAAAAAAACGAACAAAAGAAGGCGGACGTCCAGAGAAAAAAACAAAAAAGAAATTTTATGAAGATCTTCCAAGCGCTAAAGCAAAAAAGAAGAAAAAGAAGAAGAAAAAGCGCTAAGGCGAAGCCTCTTGGGCAAAGAGGCTTTTCCTTCTTTCGCTTTTTTGATACAATAACATTTGTCTGTATAAGGGGGAGGACGAGCGCAATGCCAAAAGGTGAAGGAAAGCTGATTGCTCAAAATAAAAAAGCCCATCATGACTATTTTATTGAAGAGACATATGAAGCGGGTCTTGTCTTGCAAGGAACAGAAATTAAGTCCATTCGCGCGGGGAAAGTCAATTTAAAAGATTCATTCGCGAAAGTGGAGAAAGGCGAAGTGTTCATTCATAACATGCATATTAGCCCTTACGAGCAAGGGAACCGTTACAATCACGATCCGTTGCGCACAAGAAAGCTCCTTCTTCACCGTCGGGAAATCAATAAGCTGATTGGCTACACAAAAGAGCAAGGCTATACGCTTGTACCTTTAAAATTGTATATTAAAAACGGCTTTGCCAAGCTATTGCTCGGCGTTGGGAAAGGGAAGAAAAAGTATGACAAGCGTGAGGATCTGAAACAAAAAGAAGCGAAACGGGAAATCGAACGAGCTTTCCGTGAACGCCAAAAAATGTAAATGAAGAAGTTGACAATTGAAATCAGAAGCGTTTATGGTATAATAAATAATGTCGATGCCAGTTCATTTCATGGCTTAAGCTTTTTCCGATGTCTCTTTATCGAACGAGGGGACGTTACGGATTCGACAGGGATAGATCGAGCTTAAGCTGCGAGCCGAGGGGATCGTCCTCGTAAAAACGTCACCTAAATATAACTGGCAAAGAAAATTACGCTTTAGCTGCTTAATAATTGCGGCTAACTCCTCCCGCCATCGCCCATGTGGTCGGGTCAGGGGTTCATCGTGAGTGGGATACGCCCAAGTCCACCGTCTGAGGACGCGGGAAGAGACAAATCAGACTAGCTGCTTGGAGGCCTGTCGGTAGGCGGAAGATGCGGCGAAAGCAAAATATACCGACTACGCTCGTAGACGCTTAAGTGGCGATATCTTTGGACGTGGGTTCGACTCCCACCGTCTCCATTTCCAACATCCGAATGGTTCGGATAAAAAATCGTTAAACCCTTGATACGACTGCGTTTGCGGTCGTTTTTTATTTTTTGAGAATCCAAAAGAATCCCATAGTTTTTGAAAAAATTTTGCACGAATTCTGTACGATTCAGTACGAGATTGAATAAGTCAGGTTTTTTGGTTTTATGTTATCCATGAAGTAAATGGTCAAAAGAGCGATCCAATCCAGCCCTCCTATTTATATAAACACTCCTTCGCTTTTTTGTATGGTGAATCTGCATCTTATCTAAGGTAGCTATTCGAGTATATTTTCCCTGATTCACTACGGGATTGTAAAATACAGTTTATACAATACAGTTTATACAATACAGAAAGGAGATCAATGTGAATACTGATCGTGCCATTTTCTTTTTAATTTCAGAACATTAACCACTCCAAATAAATTTTCGTTTATCGATGTTTGTAGTAAGAACTTATTTTTGTCTGATGTGTTTAAATAGACGCTAGCTTTTTTATTCAGCTTCTCTGGAATGGCCGGCCAGATTAGGAATAGGAGGAAAAGGGATCATCGGACTGAATTTTGTCGAAATGTCTCGTATTTTGTCTGTCGAAAAATCTTGCCACTCCCTTTTCTCCTCGCTACAATGTTTTTGAACCATGGATAGATAAAGGGGGAATACGATGAAACC
>NZ_LPUG01000022.1:0-633 GCF_001560855.1 Anoxybacillus sp. P3H1B
CGGTGTTTGTCCCGTCCTTCATCGGCTCCTAGTGCCAAGGCATCCACCGTGCGCCCTTTCTAACTTAACCAGTGAAAAGAGCTTCACGTTCCTTTCTTCTTACCTGTTATCTAGTTTTCAAAGAACCATCGCTGATTTCGTTTGGTGGAGCCTATCGGGATCGAACCGATGACCTCCTGCGTGCAAAGCAGGCGCTCTCCCAGCTGAGCTAAGGCCCCATTCAATAAATATAGAGGATGGGCCTAAGTGGACTTGAACCACCGACCTCACGCTTATCAGGCGTGCGCTCTAACCAGCTGAGCTATAGGCCCATATTTTCACATTTAAAACCAAAAGAGAGATATTCTCTCAAAACTGAACATGGCGACTGCCACGAATTCACTTCCCTGCTGCCATGCGCCGAGAAATTCAGCTTCTCTGAACTCGCTTGCAGACGCAGGCGCAAAACGAAGGATGTAGAGAGAAATGTTCTCTCAAAACCGAACAAAACGAAAGCGTTCTTACTATCTAGCTTCGGCTGAACAGTCGCCTCCGCTTTTCATCCTTAGAAAGGAGGTGATCCAGCCGCACCTTCCGATACGGCTACCTTGTTACGACTTCACCCCAATCATCTGCCCCACCTTCGGCGGCTGG
>NZ_LPUG01000023.1:0-102355 GCF_001560855.1 Anoxybacillus sp. P3H1B
TGTCCATAGGCTTCATCCTTTATATTGGATTTGGACAGGGACCACCTGTACCATCCATTATAAAGGATTTTTTATGGACTTTTTTCAATTCGGAATTTTCGAATTAAATTAATGCAACGCTAGTGATTATGATAGAGATGTAAAGAAAAAAATGGTAAGGAGGAAGGATCATGAGCAAAAACGTATTAATTGTCGCAGGTGATGCGGTGGAGGCCCTAGAAATATACTATCCTTACTACCGGTTGCTGGAAGAAGGATATCAAGTAACGATTGCGGCTCCTAAGAAAAAGAAATTGCACACCGTTGTCCACGATTTTGCTAATTGGGATACGTATGTGGAAAAGCAAGGATATTTGATCGAAGCGCAAGCTGCCTTTGCTGATATTGACCCAAACGATTATGATGGATTAGTGATTCCAGGCGGACGTGCTCCTGAATATATTCGGCTTGATGCGGATCTTCAGCGAATTGTTCGCCACTTTTTTGAAGCAAACAAGCCCATTGCTGCTATTTGTCACGCTTCGCTTATTTTTGAAACGATGCCAGATGTGGTCAAAGGTCGCAGTTTGACAGCTTATATTGCCTGCAAGCCAGGGATGGAGGCATTAGGGGCAACCTATGTATCCGACCGTACGATTCATGTTGATCAAAACCTTGTTTCTGCTCATGCTTGGCCAGACTTACCAATTTTTATGCGCGAATTTATCCGTTTACTTCAATAGAAAAAGCAGGATTCTAGATTGTAGACAAAGCCAAAAGACAGGCTTTGTCTACAATTATACATATTCAGCATCCCCGCATAAAAGCGTTTGTCAGAAGTCTGAATCCCCCTTATCTTAAAGGGGGATTGTTATGGGAAACCCATATCGTAACATCCAATTCGTCTGCTTTGCATGGTGATTGCGAAACAGAGCTTGATGCCGGGCGGCGTGAGAACTTTCCTTTTGTTAATGTCCAGATGAGACGGTTGCGTCTGTTGAACGAGAAGCTTTTGTCTTAGGAATAGCGGTTGCTAAATATACGCCTGTTAGCACAAGCCCGCCGCCGACAAGCTGTGGTATGGAAAGTGAATCGCCTAATAAAAAAGTGATCAGTGCGGTAAAAACGGCAATAAAATTTAAGTAGATGCCAGCATAGCTTGGTCCTACTTTTTTCATCGATACATTCCAAAACAAAAATGACAAGACGGATGGAAATAGACTAATATAAAGAATCCCGATGCTGCCGCCCTTGCTTAGTTCGTGTAATGAAAAAGGATGAAAGAACATAAAAGGAAGAAGCGTAACAATGCTAAAAAACACTGAGAAAGCTGTGGCTGTAATCGGCGGTACAGCTAATTTTCTTCCCATAATCGAATAAAGCGCCCAAACCACGCCAGCTAACAGCATCATTAAATCACCAAGGTTGTAGTTTGCTTGAAAAATGAACAGTAAATGTCCTTTTGTTAAAATAAAGAGGACACCGATCAGTGAAACAGCAAAACCAAATATGTTCATTAGGGTGATTCGTTCCTTCAATAAAAAATAGGAGAACATCACGATAATGGCTGGATTAAGGGCATTGACAATGGCCGCATTCATTGGAGACGTGTATTTAAGCGCCCCATATAAGAGCAAGTTATAGCCAATAATTCCGAGAATGCCGTTGACAAGCAGCGGTAGCCACCAGCGTTTCAACACCTCGGTGTAACGTGGACGCTCCAACAGATAAGTAAGCGGAAGAAGGAAGATCAAGGCAATGCCCCAGCGAATAAATGTCAGCCATAAAGGTCCCGTTTCTTTAATCACCTGTTTTCCGACGACATAATTGCCCGCCCAAAACAAATTAGCAAGCAGCAAAAATAATTTTTCCCTCAGCGGATTTTCCTCCTTTACTATCTGTCTTATATCCTGTATTTTTCTCGTTTTACATATGTTTACATATACAAGTTGGAATGGCTTACTTAATAGATAGAGTCGACCGATCGTCAGGAAAAGGGATCATCGTCTGTTCACATTCCAATGATTTTTTTGTTCATTGAGACATTTTGGTGCTAGCCTTTTTTTCTTGGAATCGTTAATGTTTTCCATTCTGTAGATGTTAATTGCTTAGCGATATAAACAATCTGGCCGATATGGTACGAATAATGATACATTTGCCGTTCAATGGCTTCTATCACTGAATGCGGTTCATGGCGAATCGTAACCGTGCGCAGCAGATCGCTTTCGCTAATGGTGTTTAATGTAGTCAAAAAAGTATGCCATCCTTTTTCCCAACATATTAAAACCTCATCTCTGGTTGTGAACTCATTTATAAATTCGTCGTCCCGGTTTCTATTAGGTTTTTCACCGTCAGAATGAAAAAAATTCGTCCAGCGGGAAATCATGTTTCCGCTCATATGCTTGACAATGACAGCTACACTATTGGTTTCTTCATTGAAAGGTGTGGAAAAGCTGATCGTCAGACAGCTGTTCCATCGCTTTCTCAGCTGTTTTTTTCATATCCATAAATCGGTCCTTAACTACTCGCAAATATTCTTGAGCAACGTTCATAGGCTCGCCTCCTTGGTTATTTTTATTCTCTTTGCATAAGCGATGTTCCTTTTTCACTTCGTTATGAAAATGTAAAACCCCGCTTCGCGATGGGGAAGCGGAGTTAGATTTAATGGGCAGCTGATGCTGTGTCGATATGCTGAAGATGTCTGCGCCCTGACAAAATAGCGGCGACCCCACAAGCGACCGCCAATGCTCCAACATAAAAAGGAACGTGCGGATTATACCATTCCGCTAGCTTGCTAGCAAGCCATGGACCGATTGCGCCAAAGACAAAGCGAATAAAGCTGTAGGCAGCAGAAGCAGTAGATCGTTCCACTGGAGCCGCCAGCATAACGGCCGTTGTCATCAGCGTGTTATTGACACCTAAAAACGCACCTGCGATAACCACAGCGCTGATTACGGTCATTTGCGAGGATGTCCAAATCCCCATAACCAAAAGCGTCAGCGCGAAACATAGTAGCATCGCACTCATAGAGCCCACAGTGCCAAAGCGGTTTTGGAGCTTTGGGGCAACGAAGACAGAAGTAATGGCGAGCAGCAGTCCCCAGCCAAAGAAGACGAAGCCGAGACCATGCTCATTTAAATTCATAACAAATGGTGTATAAGCCATTAAAGTGAAAAAACCAAAATTATAGCAGAGTGCGGCAATTCCTAATGTGAATAACGAACGATATCGCAGCGCTTTAAAGGGATCGGCTAGAGAGGTGCGTGTTTTAGGCTTCGGCAACTTTGGCAATAAGATGAGAATGGACAGAAATGCCAATGCCATTAAAACACCAACGCCTAAAAAAGGACCTCTCCATGAGATCGAACCTAATTCGCCGCCTAATAGCGGTCCGACCGAAATGCCGAGGCCAAGGGCTGCTTCATATAAAATAATGGCTTTAGCTGGTCCGCCGCTAGATAAGCCAACAATCGCTGATAAAGCCGTTGCGATAAATAGGGCATTTCCAAGTCCCCATCCTGCTCGGAATCCGACAAGCTGTTCAATCGTACTTGACAGCCCGCCGCAAACAGCAAAAATGACAATCAAGAGAGTTCCTGATAGCAATGTCCATTTTGTTCCTAAGCGGCTTGAAACGAACCCAGTAATCAGCATAGCCAGTCCGGTAATCAATGTATAGCTGGAAAACAATAATGAAACCTGGCTGGGAGAAGCATGCAACTTACTGGCAATGGCTGGTAGAATCGGGTCGACAAGACCTAATCCCATAAATGAGATGACACAGGCAAAGGCGACAGCCCATACGGCCTTTGGCTGGTCGAGCAGTCTGCCGCTTCGGGATTGAACCTCTGTTTCGATTGGCGTAGATGCGGATTTCATACTGGATCCCCCTTTATGAAATGACTATTTTGATAATTCTTCATCAATCTTTACGATCGCTGCTCGCGCCCGTTCGCGAAGCGTAACTAATTCCGTTTGAACAGACATGATTTTATGAATTTTCTCCTCGATCATTTGGAGCTGGTCGTCAAGAAGATGGATAATTTCTATTAATTTTTCTTTTCGCTCTCGCGGCTCGGTTACTTTTTTGTAATCCGCTCGCTGATTTTCTAGTGTGTCTCTGAGAGAAAGGAAGTGGTGCAACTCCTGCAATGAAAATCCGAGCACTTCTTTCGCTATCGTGATCTTTTTCAAAAACTCGACATGATCCTGTGTATAAAGTCTCGTACCTCCTTGACTGCGGGGAGGAGGGGGCAGCAGCCCGATTTCTTCGTAATAGCGAATCGTTCGTTTGCTAAGCCCGCTTAATTTGGCCACTTCGTCAATTTTTAATAATTCCTCCATTTGAACATAGACCTCCTGTCAATTAGCCATTATATATAAATTTAACGTTAACGTCAAATTTATACATAAATATTATAGATAAATTAAGATGGATAGATATTAAAATATAACGTTAACGTTATATTTTATATAGTATGATGAGAAGTATGAGAGAATGCCCTTAGTGAATGATTGCGCCCAAACAAACCGTCATGATGAATAGAAACCCCTCGCCGTTAACAGGAACAAAGGCGAGGGGAATGAATCATCTAGAAAATAGCGGGCATAAGCTATGACATCATTTCTTTGGCGATAAGCTCAAACGATCGAAGCTTGTTTTGAAAATCATAAGTAATGGTAACAAGCATAATTTCATCAGTCTTATATGCTTTGCTTAAATCGATTAATTGCTGCTTCACTTGACTTGGCGTTCCAACAATCATTCGCTTACGGTTTTCTTTTATGCGTTTGATTTCGAACGGGCTATAAGAATAGGCGGCAGCCGTTTCTGGGCTTGGAGTGCCTGTTGCTTTCATGCCTTGTTCAATCATTAAAAGAGAAAGGTCTAAGCTAGACGCGATCCGTTCCGCTTCTTGTTCTGTTTCGCCACAAATCACAAAAGTAGCGACCATGCTTAATGGCTGTGATAAATGGCGGGAGGGAATAAACCGCTCATGATAAAGCTGGGTATAGTACTCTCCTCCTTCTCCATTAATGAACCGTGCAAAGACAAACGGTAATCCTTTTTGGGCGGCTAAGATGGCACTTGCAGAACTGGATCCTAGCAGCCAGACGCTTGGAGATTCTTGAATATGAGGAGTAGCCTTTAACCCATAAAAGGGGTGAGCGCTATCAAGATCATCATGCAAGTAGCCGAGTAAGTCATCAATTTGCTCAGGGTAGCGATCGACATTTCTTGGTCTTCCATCATGCAAAGCCATGGTAGCCAGAGGCATGCCTCCTGGGGCTCTTCCTAGACCTAAATCGATGCGGTCTGGATAAAGACCTGCTAATACCTTAAAATTTTCCGCTACCTTATAGGCGCTGTAATGCGGCAACATCACGCCGCCGGAGCCGACGCGAATGCGATTGGTTCTTGCTGCGATGTGAGCAATTAAAACTTCTGGAGAGGAGCCGGCCAAACTTTGTGTATCGTGATGTTCTGAGACCCAAAAACGAACATAACCCAGTTTTTCAACAAACTCAGCAAGCTTTGCTGTATTCGAAAGAGCCTCTTCTGCTGTCATTCCTTGTGAAATGGGTGATTGATCTAACACACTTAATTTTAAACGCATCGAATAGTTTCCTCCCTTAAAAGCTGGTATTTACTATTATTAAGCGGCTATAAGAATATGTCTATTGATCTGCTTAGCAAGCGGACGTCTTTACTGTATATATCATGAACGAATAGGAGTGGCAAACATTCATAAACGGAAGGAAGAGGAAGTTGAGTGATTTGCTTTTTCATTATCCATATGACGTCCAAATCGGTCATGATCTGCTCATTTTAGAGACAAAATTCGTGCATCAATTGATCGCTATAAATGACAATGGATTTCTAGCATTTGTTCCCTATTTCTTCTGATGACTCGAAATGTTGCTGCTTTTTCATTGATAGGGACTTGTCAATCTGAATCTGTATAGTGGCGCACTCATAGGTAGTTTAGCAAAAACGATAGGAGTCAATTTGTTACTTCCCCGTTTTATTGTATACGGTTATTCTAACTTGGTTATACTACAATTGAGCACGTTGGATATGCCAGTGGCACTCCAGCATATCATTACATAGCATAATCATAAAAATTTGTTCTCCTTTATATCAATGGGCTATAGCCAAGCGGTAAGGCAACGGACTTTGACTCCGTGATGCGCTGGTTCGAATCCAGCTAGCCCAGCTATCTCAATTGGAGCCATTGCGATTTTCTTCTTTACATTACATTTTGTTTGTAAATTTTGTTTCTAAAGAAGAAATAAGCATGGCTCTTTTTATGTTTTTTTTATATAATGAGTACGGACGAAAAGTTAGAAAAGTAATAAAAATCAAGTTATTTGGATTTTCGTCTAAATCGTAGTAAAATGGAAATGAAATCGGTTTATCTTCCATTTCAAGTGTGTAGATATTTGAATTCAAGAAATGGTTTTGTGTCTCGCTTGTTGATGGAAGAATTCGTAATCAGTGCTGGAGGGTTATCTAAAAATGAACACGCTTAGTGACAGTAGCAGAAGTCCATGGGAAAAATTTCACGGTCCAAATCTCGGATACGTCATGGAGATGTATGAGCAGTATGTGCAGGATCCTAACTTGGTTGACGAAGAGCTAAGGAGCCTGTTCGACCGTTGGGGACCGCCTGAGTTGGCGGACGCAGGTCGTTATGACAACCAAAAAAGCATAACGGTTGACTTTTATGTTTCGCCAAGTGCATTGGAAAAATGCGTCCAGGCTGTTAAGCTGGCGGAGCATATTCGCGTTTTCGGCCATTTGGATGGAAAAATCAATCCGTTAGAAACGGAAGAGCAACGTTCAAAGGCACAAATAGATCTGCAAAAGTTTGGGTTGACGAAAAAGGATCTTTTATCAATCCCAGCTTCCATTATAAGTCCATATTTGCCTACTCATATAAAAAATGCGTTTGAAGCCATTGAATATTTAAAAGAAGTTTACACATCTAAACTTACGTTTGAATTTGGCCATGTTCAGGATGAGGAAGAGAAGAACTGGCTTTTGCGGATGGTAGAATCAGGGGAGTATCGTCCGGTCGTTTCCAACGAAAAAAGAGTCGAAGTTCTTAAGCGTTTGACAGAAGTGGAAATTTTTGAGCAATTTTTGCATCGGACATTTGTAGGACAAAAGCGTTTCTCCATTGAAGGGGTTGATACGCTTGTTCCGTTGCTCGATGAAATCATTTCTGAGTCTGTACAAAAAGGCATCCAATCGATTAATATTGGAATGGCCCACCGCGGTCGTTTAAATGTTTTGGCACATGTGTTAGGAAAGCCGTATGAGATGATTTTTGCTGAATTCCAGCATGCGCCAAATAAAGAATTGATCCCATCTGAAGGATCGATCGGAATTACATATGGATGGACAGGAGATGTGAAATACCATTTAGGGCTTGATCGAAAAATTAAAAAAGAAAATACGGTTCGTGCCGTTATCACTTTAGCCAATAACCCAAGCCATTTAGAGTTTGTCAATCCAGTGGTGGCCGGTTATACGAGAGCTGCACAAGAGACTCGAAACAAGCCTGGTTTTCCTGAACAGGATGAAAATAAAGCGCTTGCTATTTTAATTCATGGCGATGCCGCATTCCCAGGTCAGGGGGTCGTCGCAGAAACGTTAAATTTAAGCCGATTAAGAGGCTATAAGACGGGTGGAACGATTCATATCATCGCTAATAATATGATTGGATTTACGACAGAAAGCGAAGATTCTCGCTCTACCAAATACGCGAGCGATTTGGCAAAAGGCTTTGAAATTCCGATTGTTCATGTGAATGCGGATGATCCGGAAGCCGTGCTGGCCGCTGCCCATTTAGCCGTCATTTATCGGCAAAAATTCAAAAAAGATTTCTTGATTGATTTAATCGGCTATCGCCGTCACGGTCATAACGAGATGGATGAACCAGCTGCGACCAATCCATTAATGTATCAAATCATTCGCAAGCACCCGACGGCTCGCAAGCTTTATGCAGATCGTCTGGAACAGCTTGGAATTATCTGTTCGGCAGAAGAAGTAAATCGTTTTAGAAAAGAAGTAGAAACAAAACTGCAATCCGCTTATCAAAAAGTGGCCAATGTGAAAGAAGAGCTGGATTATGAAATGAATCCGCCGGAAGTAGCGGAAAAAGGCATTCCAAAAATTCATACAAGCGTACCAGCTGAGGTTTTGGAGCAAGTGAATCGCGAGCTTGTACAATGGCCAAAGGGTTTTCGTGTATTTAATAAGCTTGAACGGATTTTGCAACGTCGCATTCATGCTTTTCAAGAGAACAAAATCGATTGGGCTCATGCGGAGGCGCTTGCGTTTGCAACCATTCTTCAGGAAGGCATTCCGATTCGACTATCAGGACAAGATTCAGAAAGAGGAACGTTTGCCCAACGCCATTTAATTTTACATGATGAAAAAACAGGAGAGAGATTCTCGCCATTGCATCAATTGTCTGAAAGCAAGGCCTCTTTTGCGGTGCATAACAGCCCGCTATCTGAGACGAGCGTGCTTGGCTTTGAATACGGCTATAACGTTATTGCCCCAGAAACGTTAGTGATATGGGAGGCTCAATTTGGAGACTTCTCCAACTCAGCACAAGTCATTATCGATCAGTTTATCTCGTCTGGAAGAGCGAAATGGGGACAAAAATCGGGGCTTGTCATGCTTCTTCCGCACGGGTATGAAGGACAAGGGCCTGAGCATTCAAGTGCTCGGTTAGAGCGTTTCCTTACATTGGCAGCAGAAAATAACTGGACAGTTGCCAATATGACGAAATCATCGCAATACTTTCATATTTTGCGGCGACAAGCACTTGTTTTACAAAAAGAAGAAGTGCGTCCACTTGTAATTATGTCGCCAAAAAGCTTGTTGCGTCATCCATTGGTCGTATCCGGAGCGGCAGATTTGAGCGAAGGAAGCTTCCAGCCACTGTTGCCACAACCGGGATTAGGACAAAATCCAGAGAAAGTGGAACGATTAATTTTATGCTCAGGTAAAATCGCAATCGATTTAGAAGAAAAATTGGCGGAAGTTGCAGATCGGGAATGGTTCCATATTTTAAGAGTGGAAGAATTATATCCGTTCCCAATGAAGGAAATTGCTTCTTACATTCAGCAGTTCCCGAATTTAAAAGAACTAGTATGGGTACAGGAAGAGCCAAAAAATATGGGCGCTTGGAATTTTGTTGAACCAAGATTGCTTACATTAGCTCCAAGTGGTGTACATGTTTCTTATATTGGCCGGAGACGTCGTTCAAGCACAGCAGAAGGGGATCCGGTCGTTCATAAGAAGGAACAAGCAAGAATCATCAATCAAGCTTTTGTGCGTTCATACGTTCATCATATTTAAATTAAAAATATAAAGTGAGAAGGGCGAAAGGAGATAATCACGGTGGCAGAAATCAAAGTACCAGAATTAGCAGAATCAATAACAGAAGGAACGATTTTTCAATGGTTAAAAAAACCAGGCGATTTCGTTCAAAAAGGAGAACCGCTTGCCGAATTAGAAACAGATAAAGTGAACGTAGAATTAATGTCTGAGGAATCGGGAGTCATCACGCAATTGTTGTTTAACGAAGGGGACACGGTAAGAGTAGGAGATACGATTGCGATTGTATCAGAAGGAGCAGAGGCCGCTGCGCCACAAGCAGTGGAACCGGCGCCGCAGCCAGAAGCGGCAGAGCCTGTTCAACCGGCAGCCGCCCAATCGGCCCCTGCTTCCGTTGAGGAAGGAGAAGCAAAATCTGTTCAGCGTCCAATTGCTTCACCGGCGGCAAGAAAACTGGCTCGTGAAAAAGGAATCGATTTGACTCAAGTAACGCCAGTTGATCCGCTTGGCCGTATACGTAAGCAAGATGTAGAAGCTTACGCAAGCCAGCCGGTTCCAACGATTCAGCCAGCGCCAGCCGTTGAAGCTGTCAAGCCGTCGCAGCCTAGTGCGGCAATGGATCCAGAGAAACCAGTCGAGCGAATAAGAATGTCTCGCCGTCGCCAAACGATTGCAAAGCGGCTTGTCGAAGTTCAGCATACAGCAGCTATGCTGACAACTTTTAACGAAATTGACATGACGGCTGTCATGAATTTGCGCAAGCGTCGGAAAGATGCTTTTTATCAGGAACACGATGTGCGTCTTGGCTTTATGTCATTTTTCACGAAAGCGGTTGTGGCCGCATTGAAAAAATATCCGCTGCTCAATGCGGAAATTCAAGGCGATGATATCATTGTGAAAAAGTATTATGATATCGGGGTAGCGGTATCTACCGAAGAAGGGTTAGTCGTGCCTGTGGTGCGTGATGCCGATAAGAAAAATTTTGCGGAGATTGAACGTGAAATTTTACATTTAGCGACAAAAGCGCGTGAAAACAAATTAAGTCTTAAAGACTTACAAGGCGGTACGTTTACCATCACAAATGGCGGTGTGTTCGGTTCGTTAATGTCGACGCCAATTTTAAATGGTCCGCAAGTTGGTATTTTAGGAATGCACAAAATCCAACTTCGTCCTGTAGCGATTGATGAAGAGCGCATGGAAAATCGTCCGATGATGTATGTTGCACTCTCATATGATCACCGCATTATCGACGGAAAAGAAGCCGTCGGTTTCCTAGTAAAAGTGAAAGAACTTCTTGAAGATCCAGAGCAGCTTTTATTAGAATCATAAGAACCACGATGGATGGGGTGTCTAATCAGTCGATTTTCCGGCTGATAGGCGCCCCTTTCTTTCATCTTTTTACGTCGTCCGCCGAGAATCTCCCACCTCTTAAGTGTAAGCGGAGGAGGTTTATGATTTTTCATCAAGAAGGATGGGGGATAAAAGCAATAGCCGTGTTTGTTTTGTATGGAGCAACATGATCTACCGTCTGGATAAAGTTCTAAACGCCATGAACTCTATCATCTATATCCATTAGCTAGTTTGTTGCAAAAATGAAGAATGTTTTATGACAAGGTTAATGTTCTGCCGATAGAAAGTAGAGTTGTCTTTTCAGCAATAGAAGAAGGAAATCTTGACGTCCGTAAAGAATTGGATAAAATGGCGCTGAATTTTATTTGAATCGATAGGGAAAGGAGGAAATTCGACTACATGAAACATGAAGGACGTTTGCCTCCGTTTGAAGCGGCGATGCAATTTGTGCATCGATATTTTCCCGATTGTCAAGGAGCGCTCTTGAGCGGTAGTGTTGTTCGAGGAGAGGCGACTAATACGTCTGATCTGGATATTGTGATCTTTGATGAGAAGCTTCCGGCTGCTTTTCGCGAATCCGTCACCGCTTTTGGATGGCCGATTGAAGTATTTGCTTACAATTTTATGTCTTATCAGCATTATTTTGAAAGTGATCGAAAAAGCGCGAAGCCCAGCTTACTGAAGATGGTGACGGAAGGAGTGGTCCTAATCGATAGAGGCCGTATTTCAGTCATTAGAGAAGAAGCACAAAAGCTACTGCAAAATGGCCCAGAACCGTGGTCTGAAGAAATAATCAAACAAAAGCGCTATTTTATCACTGATGCGCTGGATGATTTTATTGGAGCCGATGAACGTGGAGAGGAGTTGTGCATTGCTAATACTCTCGCTGAGCTAATTTATGAATTTGTTTTGCGCGTGAACGGTCATTGGATCAGTGCGTCAAAATGGATGATCCGCACGCTGCGTCAATATGATGAAGCGTTTGCTACTGCGTTTGTCAATGCATTCGATGCGTTTTACCGAACTGGACAAAAAGAAGCGGTTATTGAATTAGTTGATCGTGTCTTAGAGCCGTATGGAGGGAGATTATTCACAGGGTTTTCAATAGGAAAAATCAAAGTGGATTGAGAAAATCTTGACCAATCATATGCATTGCTAGAAACGAAGCGATAGGATGAAGAGGAGGAAAGGAATGTCCGGTGTGCGAAAAGATCCGGTTTATCTAGCTGGAAATAAAGTAGTTATTCGTTCCGTTTTTCCAGACGACCTGCCCATTCTTTGGCACTATATTTACGGTGAAGCAGACCCCGAGTGGAAAAAATGGGATGCGCCGTATTTCCCACTTTCATTTGAAACGAAGGAAGAATACATCAACCGAATGACAGCATGGCTATCGAGCAAAGAAGAGGTCCCTTCACGAATGGTTATTGAAGTGCGTGAAAAGATCGTTGGTATTGTATCGTACTATTGGGAGCATAGGGAATCGCTTTGGCTTGAAGTAGGAATCGTTATTTATGACTCTGATTATTGGGGTGGCGGCTATGGGACAGAAGCGCTAAAAATCTGGATTGATTATTTATTTGCTTCCCTGCCTCTTGTGCGTGTCGGCTTGACCACTTGGTCTGGAAATGAACGCATGGTCCGATGTGCGGAAAAGCTAGGAATGAAAATGGAAGGGCGACTGCGCAAGTGCCGTTTGTATAATGGCCGTTATTATGATTCCATCCGCATGGGTATCCTAAGGGAAGAGTGGAACGAAAGCAAAAAGGGGGGCCATTCATATTGAGCCCCCTTAGACGATTGACAAACGCTTTCATCCGGCATCACGGGCCTCGTTCGTCCACTCATGAATGTCTCTTGTTCGATTAACGTCTTCACTCGGCTGCGTTCCTTGTTTGCCAAGCGTTTTCAAGCCGAACATCACAACCAATGAAGGACGTTAAAATGGTTGTAGAACAAAGTCGATGTTGACTTCGTCTACAACACGGAGAGGGTCATTCATATTGATTCTCTTTTATGCTCCTTTTAATTTTGCCCGTTCTTGATGATCGTTTTTTGGTTTCATCAATAGCGGATATAGAAGTATTCCTGCCACAAATAAACCGATTCCTAAGAAAAAGGTGTGCCAGTCTGCCGTTCCTGTTTTAATGACCCAAAGCGAATAGAAAAGAGCTGCCAATGTAATCAAACCGTCACGTACGCGTTGTGCTGTTTCATTTTGATATGTTTCCCCCGTTATAATGAGCTTCAACTGATATAAAGCAGAGACAAGATATGGAACGAGATAAGCTAAGGTCGCTACGACAATCGCAAAATTGTACGCTTCGTTCATCGTTCCTGAGATAGTGGAAAATAGAAAAATTTGTGTCATTACATTAGTTATGAGCAACGAACGCACAGGGCTTCCGTTTTGATTGGTTTTCCCAAAAAAGCGAGGGAATAGCGCTTCTTTTGCTGCTTGATATGGAACTTCTGAACTTACTACAATCCAGCCGACTGTCGATCCGAAAAGGGAAATCAGCGCTAAAATCGCCATCATATAAGCACCGCTGTTTCCAAGAACGGAATAAAGGGCATCAACAAGCGGCTTTTGCGATTCTCTTAATTCCTCTTGAGAAAGAACTCCCATTGTTAGTAATGTAATTCCAATATAAATCAAGACGGAAATGATCAGTCCAAGGAATGTCGCTTTCTTAACATCCTTTGGAGATTGGGCGCGGTTTGAGAGCATAACGGCTGATTCAATGCCGATAAAAGCCCAAAGCATGGTAATAGCCGCTCCATTAAGTTGGGACGGCACAGAAACCGTCTGTCCTTTTTCATTTATAAAAGAAAGGCTGTCTACATTTGCTGCATGAAACACCCATAGCGTACCGATAATATAAAGGAAGAAACCAATCACTTTCGCTCCGGTTGTGAAGATGTTTATTTTTCCAGCCTTTTGAAAATCTCTCACGAGAATCCAATGAATTCCCCACAATACACCAGTGCAAATCATAAATGTAAGTCCTTTTCCTGTTTCCAAGGAAAAGGAACCGATGGTTAATAAAGTTTGCTTGCTTTGCATGATTGGAAAAAAAGTGCTCAAATAACCAGCAAACGAAATAATGACGGATGCCGTTGCTGCCCAGTTTGCTGCCCAATATCCCCAAGCCATGCTGTAGCCGGCTACTTTCCCCATTTGCGGGGAAGAAAACAAGGCCTGCGCATAGCTCTGTGGTCCAGCTTTTAGCTCCGGTTTTCTTGTGATTAAATTGCCAAATACGAGCGCGATCATCCAAACTCCAAGCCCTGTTGTGATCCATGCCAATACGGATCCGACAGGGCTAGATACTTGCGCAAGATTCGCTGGGATCATAAAAATACCGCCGCCGATCATGTTTCCGATAACAAAGGCGGTCAACACCCATAAGCCCCATTTTTTTGCTGCCATTTGTATTGCCTCCTTATGTGCAACGTCTAGATGAATCAATAAAGTAAAGGATTTCATTTTTCATCATAACCGATCTTTTTAGTTTGGTAAAGTGATAATATGATAAAGAAATAAAGTTGTTTAATTTTGAAAAGTATGTATTTTCGACCGCTCATTTTCTAATCATTTTACATCAACTAAATTCAAATAAAACTATGTTCTAAATAATCAATTATAAATAAGAAAAAATAAAAAATAGCGGCAAGATTGCCGCCTTATTTTTCCATTAATCGATCCAATCGAACTCGGCGATGAATGCCATACATAATCGGAGCGCCAATCGCCATCGTAATCAGCTCGCCAGCGGCCGTTGTCAGCCACGTCAAAAGAAACGGTAAGTCTAATGCCAGCTTCAGCTCCCAAGCAATGATAAACATAGTCAACGTAAAAATGAGAGTATTAACAGCCATACGAGCCCACAGATTTTCGACGTAACGCGTGATCACAATGGTTGTTAATAAAGCGATGACAGATTGTCCAACTCCAAAAACAAGATCATACATGCCTAAAGGGGAAAAAAAGAAATTCGCCAAAAAGACACCTAATATAATTCCAAAGAAATATTTCTTATGAAACACAATGAAGTGATTTAAGATTTCTGATACGCGAAATTGCACATTTGTAAAGCCAAATGGCTGAATCAGCATTGTAACGATAATATACACGGCAGCTAAAATACCGTTAATGGCCATTGTTCGTACATTCATTTCTCTCCTTCTCCTTTTACAACATATCATGCAGCTGAAAGAAAACGCAGCAATTTATATTCTAACATAAACGGTGGAAAACGCCATTATGGTTTTGCGTTAAGTTTGTTGACCGCTCATGATGGGTTGCGGGCGTGCGAGAAAGAGCGTAGAATGAAGATATCCAAGCTCCTCGATTTTTGAGGGGCTATTTTGTTGAAAGGGGAGAAATCAATGGAGGAATATAAAGAATTAGCTGAACAACTAGCACGCGCGAAAACGATCGCGGTTTTGACAGGAGCAGGAATGAGCACGGAGTCAGGCATTCCAGATTTTCGCGGCCAAAATGGGATTTATGCGCAAGAAGACAATGTCGAATATTACTTGTCGGAGCACTATTTCGCTTCCCATCCTGTTGATTTTTGGCGTCGCTTTAAACGAATGTTTTCATTAAAAATGATGGGCACGTTCTTGCCTAATAAAGGGCATATCTTTCTTCAAGCGTTAGAAGCTGCTGGAAAAAAAGTGACGATTTTAACGCAGAACATCGATGGACTCCACACAAAAGCAGGAAGCACGAATGTGATCGAATTGCACGGAACCTTGCAAACGGCCACATGTCCTATCTGTAGCCAAAAGTACGATTTATCGTTTATAAATTCACAAGACGTTCCTGTTTGCCAACAAAAGGGATGTGGTGAAATTCTAAAGCCTGATGTAGTTCTATTTGGCGGAATCGTACCAAGAATCGATGAAGCATTTGCCGCAGCAGCAGAAAGCGACGTCTTGCTGGCGATGGGCACAAGTCTTGAAGTAACGCCTGTCAATCACATTCCGTTTTATGTCACTTCCGAATCTCCTCGTACATATAAGGCTATAATTAATAAAACAGCAACGAGAATGGACCATCTTTTCGATCTTGTCATTCACCATTCTATTGGGGATACCGTTTCACAATTGCGGGCGTATATGGCAGAGCTGCGGTGAGTGATGGCAAAAAATACAACTTTGAAGGGTGAACCATCATGAAGCAGATACTCAAAACTAGCATGATACCAAAGATCAAGCTTGCCTTTTAAGCGAAAAAACACATTGATCGGTAGTCATTTGTCACGGACGCACGTCCATAGGGGATCGATATAACGATCCCCTATGGAGCCGTCTCATTCAATAAATATCAATTAGGCTGTTTTATTTTTTTTAGTGACTGATTATTTTGATGATTCGAGCCGGATTTCCTCCTACTACAACATTGTCCGGCATATCCTTTGTGACGACGGCTCCAGAAGCGATGACAACATTGTTTCCTATTGTTACGCCAGGATTAATGACTGCTCTGCCGCCGATCCACACATTATGGCCAATGCTGACGGGCTTTCCATATTCCGCACCGGAGTTTCTTTCCAAAGGGTCTAACGGATGGGTAGCAGTATAAATATGGACACCTGGAGCGATTAGGCAGTTATCGCCAATTTTTATCTCACATACATCCAAAAAAACACAATCAAAATTGGCGAAAAAATTTTCACCGACATGAATGTTATACCCATAATCACAACGAAAAGGAGGCTCAATGAAGAGATTTTTTCCTGTTGAACCAAAAAGTTCTTTCAATAAGGAAGTCCGCTTTTGATGCTCGGTTTCCAATGTTTGATTAAACAATCTGGTCAATCGACGGGCGCGCTCCCGCTCCGCTGTTAGTTCGGGATCAGCCGCCATATATAATTCACCGCTTAACATTTTCTCTTTTTCCGTTTTCATATGGCTCCTCCTCATACACACTGAAAATGATTTCTAATTTAACCTAAATTTATAATACTATAAAATGATGAGCATCACGACCGATTCTATCGACAGGAATTATATTTTAGGTGATATGGGGGGATCTGTATTCCGCAAGCACCCAAATTATCGAATAAATGCATATCCGCCGTTGCCCTTGTCCTGGATGTTGCATATGTTACTTTTGAAGCGGAAATTTTTGATGCAGGTGTATTCATGCAAAAAATCGAGTATACAAGGTACGGTGTTACATCAATGGTGTCGATCCATATACTCTCAAGAAAGGGGATGATCAATAATGGTGAAAATCGTACTTGATGCAGGGCATGGTGGAACGGATAGCGGAGCTGTAGGGAACGGTCTACAGGAAAAAAATCTGACTTTAAATATTGTCAAAAAGATCGGGGGGTTGCTCGCCGAATACGAAGGGGTCAGCATCATCTACACGCGGACGGATGACCGTTTCGTGGAGTTGTCGGAGCGTGCGGCCATCGCGAACAGGGCGGATGCCGATTTTTTCTTATCCGTTCACATCAATGCCGGCAGTGGAACAGGATTTGAGTCCTACATTTACAATGGCGATGTGAGCCCATCGACCATTGCGTACCAGAACACGATCCACAGCGAAATCATGAAAGCGATCGCCGGAGTGCAGGATCGCGGTAAAAAGCGAGCCAACTACGCGGTACTGCGAGAAACGAAGATGCCGGCATTGCTCACAGAAAACCTGTTCATTGACAATGCGAACGATGCGGCAAAATTGAAATCAGAGCCGTTTCTTTTGCAAGTGGCACATGGCCATGTCGAAGGGATTGTGAAAGCATTTGGCTTGAAAAGGAAAGCAACCCAACAGAAACAAGAGGAATCAAAGATGCCAGCACCTGAAAAAACAGCGTATGACAAAGCGGTCGATGCAGCGTTTGAATTTTTGAAGCAACACGGAGTGGTGACACAGGATCGACGAGAGGAACCCGTGACACGAGCACAAGTTTTTTTGATGCTGCATCGATTAGCACAAAATATGTTACAGAAATAGTAAAAGTAGTCCCTGCCAAAATAGCAGGGACTTTTTCTGTGAGTGAATGAACCTCCCCACCTCCACTTCGCTTAGCGGTGAGCGACTTCTCGGTGAATGTGTTAAAGATCCAGTCTGGACTGTAACAGAATAAGCTTGTACCGAGCATACTTTCTGAATAAGATATCGAAAAGGGAGAAGTTCTGACTCCTGCTAAGTATAATAAAGAAATTTCTTTGGCTAAAGGAAGTCGCTAGTCTGGCATTGGCCAATACCTAATTGAATTCACAAAAAAGAACCAATCAATCTCACGGCATTTTTTCTTCTAAAAGAAGATGGATTAATTGTTTCATTGATTGCGATAGCCACTTCTTTTGGTGATACACCAACTGCAAATAAAGTTTAGGCTTTATGTCGGAAAGGGGAAGGAGCATTAATTTTCCGTTTGCGATTTCTTCCTTTACCGCCATGAGCGGTAAAAACGCGATTCCAAGCCCATAAGCCACACATCGTTTAATTGCTTCAATACTCCCTAATTCAATGGTTAATTCAAGCCGTACTGCATGGCGACGATATAAATTTTCAATCATTTCACGGTAGCTGCAGCCTTGCTCTGTCACAATGAGCTTTTCATTTTCCAAATCTCTCATATAGATATTGTCCCGTTGGACGAAAGGATGATCAGGCTTTGCGACTAGCACTAATGGTTCTTCTTTGATGACAATAAAATGTAAATCTGGATCTTCTTGTTTTTGATCAAGAATAATAGCTAAATCGTATTTTCCTTCTTTTATACCTTTAACTAAATATTGGCATACTCCTTGCTGGAGGAGTAAATTCACTCGCGGATACTTATTTTTAAATGCTTGCAAATAGGGAGGAAGATAAAAGCCTGCAATGGATTCAATAGTGCCGATCGATAAGCTTCCAGCCAGTTCTGCTTGCTCAGAAAGGCTTTGTCTTGCTTCATCAAGCAGATGGATCATTCTATTAGCATATTCTAGCAATTCCTTTCCAGCGGGTGTCAATTTGATTCTGCCGCTCCAGCGTTCAAACAAAAGGACGCCAAATTCTTCTTCCAGTTTTTTGATTTGTGTGGTGACGCTTGACTGAGCATAACCTAGCACTTCCCCAGCTTTGGTAAAACTGTTCCACTTTGCGGCTTCGCGAAACGTTTGCAAATAATTGATATTCACTGCAATCAAACTCCTATCAAAAATCTTGATGAATAGCATCAATTATTATCAATAACACCTATGACCAAATATTTGTAGAATTGATTATATCAGAAATCTTATCGATTATGGGGAGGATTTTTTGTGCAAATGAATCATATAAAAACATATATTTTGCTTTTCCTGACAGCCGCTATTTGGGGAGGTGCTTTCATTGCGGGAAAAATAGCGACGGTCAGCCTGCATCCTGTTTCAGTCGCTTTTTTCCGCTTTTTTGGGGCCAGCCTGATTCTTTTTCCGCTCATGCGTTGGAAGGAACGGCAAGCAAAGGTTCCTACCAAAAAAGACTGGGGAATGTTTGCACTGCTTGGCCTTACAGGTATTTTTCTATATAACGTTTGTTTTTTTATTGCGACTAAATACGCGCCGATTGTCAAAAGCTCTCTCGTTATTGCGGTGAATGCTCCGTTGATTACGCTCTTTTCGGGCCTATTTTTAAAGGAAAAAATCAATGCTAAAAGCATATTAGGTATGGTTATGGCGCTCATCGGGGCTTTATATATTATCACAAACGGGCAGCTATCCGTTATTGTAAAGCTTGGGCTCTCTCCGATTGATTTTGTTTTAGTAGGCGCCTGTCTCAGTTGGAGCATATATTCTGTGATCGGGAAGGTTGTGATGAAAAAATATAGCCCTTTAGCGGCAACGACGTATGCAACGGGATTCGGAACGCTTTTCTTATTTCCTTTCGCTTTGTACTATACCTCTTTCACCGCGATAAAAGCGAGCAATTGGGAAGTATGGATTAGTGTGTTATATGTTGCGGTCATTGTTTCTGCTATTAGCTTTGTTTGGTGGTATAACGGTATCCAAAAGGTAGGCGCGTCAACCGCCTCCATTTTTATTAACGTGATGCCTATATCGGCAGCTGTGATGGGAACAATCGTGTTCCATGAACGCTTGACATGGACCCATATAATTGGAGCGTTATTCGTATTTGGTGGCATTTTGTTTAATATTTATAGTAAGAAAGAAAAAAAGAGCGTGCTAGTATCCAGAGAAGGGAAAGTGATGTAACTAGCGTGATCGATAGCGTCATCCTTCGTTTTCAACTAGTTTAGAGTAGAATGAAGGGAGGACTACCTTTATTTATCCATCCAAATGAAGGTATAATGATAAAAAATGAAAAAAGGATGGGAATCATGCGTATTGGTGATATCATTTTTCAATTGTTCGTTATCATGATGCCGGCTTTGCTTATCGCAGGAGTGGCTTTGTTTGTTTATTCCGTCAAAAAACGCAAAGCGCAATTAAATCGAATCGAGGAAAAACTGGCGGAAATGTCAAAACTGCCGAATGAGCAATAGCTAGGGCGTAATCATCATATAGAAAACGTAGAGCTTATTTTTCTTACGAATGATTTGCAGAAAAAGGTTTACAACTTAGTAATTCTTGGATATAATTTACTTTGTAACATGATTTCGGAAGGAGGATGAACACAATGACTAACATGATGAAAGCTGTGGCATATAAAAATGAATATGTGCGAACGATTCAACCTTCCGATTCTGTTATGGCTATCATTTTTTAACTTAAGAAGGAATGCCGCAGGGAAGGAGATCGTTTTTTCCTGCGGCTTTTTATGTAGATATAAAGCCGTGGGATGGCGCTATTCCCGCGGCTTTTTTGCTTTTTTGAAGCCGCTGGGGACTCTTTTTCCATGCGGCTTTTTTATGAAAGGAGGTGGGAAAGAATGACGGTTCATCTGTTGTTTGTAACCATTACGATCCAACGAAGAAAGTGGACAATCGAAGAGATTGAACATGAGCAATTAGTCAAGAAGATTGAAGAAGAAATGATGGATCGTAAATGCGGTATATATCTGCGATTTTAATATTTGTTTGATCATCAACTAAGTGATTTAAAGGAGGAATACAAAATGGAAATGAAATGGATGATGCTGGCATTACAAGCGGGAGAGATCAACAGCGGTTAGATGTAAACCAACAGTGAAAGGGGATGATTTGGAGTGTTTTCAGTATTATGGAAACTTCAAGCGTTTTTTAAACAGCATTGGAAACGATACACGATTGCGATTGTGCTTTTAGTAGTGGGCGGAATGTTAGAAATGATTCCGCCCAGGATCATCGGAATCGCGATTGATGATATGTATGTGAACGGTTTAGATAAAAGCCAGCTGTTCAAGTACCTAGCTTTATTGTTAGGGTTAGCAGGCGTGATTTACAGCATCAACTATATATGGATGTATCAGCTGTTTGGCGGTGCGTTTTTACTTGAAAGAAGCTTGCGTTCCCGATTTATGAAGCACTTGCTTTCCATGACACCGACCTTTTACGAGAAAAACCGTACAGGAGACTTAATGGCAAGAGCGACAAATGATCTAAGAGCGATATCAATGACAGCCGGATTCGGCATTTTAACTCTCGTGGATTCAAGTGTATTTATGCTTGTTATTTTATTGACAATGGGGGTTCTCATTAGTTGGAAGCTGACTTTGGCGGCTTTGTTGCCGCTTCCAGTGATGGCAGTGGCGATGAACGTATATGGGAAAAAAATCCACGAACGCTTTACAAAAGCTCAAGATGCTTTTGGAGATATGAACGACTATGTACTCGAATCCATTTCCGGTGTTCGTGTCATTCGTGCTTATGTACAGGAAAAAGAAGATGAGGCACGGTTTAAGCGACTAACCGAAGAGGTATATCAAAAAAATATGGAGGTCGCCCGTATTGATTCATTATTTGATCCTACCATTAAAGTGCTGGTCGGCCTGAGCTATTTAATCGGCATCGGATATGGATCGTATTTAGTCTTTCATAAAGAACTGACGTTAGGAGAATTAGTTTCCTTTAATGTATATCTAGGAATGCTGATTTGGCCGATGTTTGCCATTGGCGAACTCATTAACATTATGCAGCGAGGCAATGCTTCGCTTGATCGCGTCAATGAAACGCTTGCCTATCTTCCAGATGTTCAAAACCACCCGCAGCCGGTTTTACTCGAAAAGCCAGAAACAATTGAATTTCAACAGGTAACGTTCCGTTATCCGTCAGCCACCATTCCGCATTTACAACATATATCTTTTTCGCTCCAACGAGGACAAACGCTTGGAATCGTCGGGCGAACAGGAAGCGGAAAAACGACGCTTATGAAACAGCTGCTGCGGCAATATCCATTAGGAGCAGGAAGCATAACGATTTCCGGTGTGCCGATTGAACGTATTCCAATGGAAGTCATTCAAAGTTGGATCGGATATGTTCCGCAAGACCATATTTTATTTTCGAAAACAGTAAAAGAAAATATTTTATTTGGCCGAAAGGATGCGGACAGTGAAGAATTGCAGCGTGTGATTGAATTGGCTGCACTCCATAATGATATTCAGCTGCTGCCGCAGGGGCTTGATACATTAGTAGGAGAGAAGGGAATCGCGCTATCTGGAGGGCAAAAGCAGCGGATTTCCATCGCTCGGGCGCTGTTACTCAACCCGGAGATTTTAATTTTGGATGATGCACTTTCAGCCGTCGATGCCAAAACAGAAGCAGCTATTATTGAAAATATTCGGCGCGAGCGCACCGGCAAAACAAATATCATTGTAACCCATCGCTTATCAGCCATTCAGCACGCGGATTGGATTCTTGTTTTGGAGAATGGAAGAATCATCGAGGAAGGCACACATGAGCAGCTATTAGAACAAAATGGCTGGTATAAAGAACAATTTATTCGTCAGCAAGCAGCAAAGAATCAAGAAAACAGCGGGGTGTTTTTATGAATACAGGTAAACGGCTAATCGCCTATGCGCTTCGGTACAAAAAAATCATTGTGGCGGCCTTGTTCATGCTGGCGATTTCAGTGGCCGCCGAATTAACGGGTCCGTTGATCGCTAAAAAAATTATTGATCAACACATTTTAGGAATTGAATCTCCATGGTATGAGGCTGATAAAAATGACGATCAAGCCGTTTTTTATAATGGAAAATGGTATAAACGAAGCGACGATTTCGCTCAAGGAGAAGCAAAGGGCAAAGAAGTGCGTTTGCTACAAATTGGCCGCGATTATTATTTTGTAGACCGCGCGATCACATTTGATGGCAAACGGTCGATTCAAAATGGGATGTTAATGATTCAACATGGTGAGCAAAAAGCCGTATATCCGATTGAAAAACTGTCGAACAGCGAGCTGTTCCGTTTTTATCAGCCGGAAATTCGGTCGATTATTTATCTTTTGGCACTTTATTTTTCTTTGTTATTGGCGGCAACAGTGTTTCAGTATGGACAGCGCTACTGTCTGCAAATGGCGGCTAATCGCATTATTCAAACGATGCGCAAGGATTTGTTCGCTCATATCCAACGCCTGCCAATTCGCTATTTCGACCGCCTGCCTGTCGGAAAAGTTGTCGCCCGCATCACGAATGATACCGAAGCCATTCGTGAATTGTATGTGACGGTGCTGGCTACTTTTTTTACAAGCACTATTTACATGACAGGGATTTTTATTGCCTTGTTTCTGTTAGATGTGCGCTTAGCGCTTCTATGCCTCATTCTTATTCCGATTTTAGCCGTCTGGATGAAAATTTACCGCCAATATGCGTCTCGCTATAACCATATTATTCGTTCGCGGCTAAGTGACATTAATGCAATGGTCAATGAGTCTATTCAAGGTATGCCGATTATTCAAGCGTTTCGCAGACAAAAAGAAACTGAACGGGAATTTGAAACGCTCAATCGCGAATATTTTGTGTATCAAAACAAGCTTCTAAACTTAAATTCGCTCACCTCCCACAATTTAGTAGGGGTGCTGCGCAATCTTGCCTTTGTCGCATTAATTTGGCATTTTGGTCGCGACTCATTCAATCACCAAGCGATTTCACTCGGCCTTCTCTATGCGTTTGTTGATTATTTGAATCGCTTATTCCAGCCCATTACAGAAATGGTCAACCAATTGGCCAACCTAGAGCAGTCAAGAGTAGCAGCTCATCGTATTTTTACGCTTCTTGATGAAGAAGGGGAAGAGGTATATGATGGAGAGATGCCTCGCTATCAGGGAAATGTCGTATTTGAACATGTGTTTTTTGGATATAAAGAAGGGGAATATGTGCTAAAAGACATTTCTTTTTCTGCTAAGCCGGGCGAAACCATTGCACTTGTCGGCCACACTGGGTCAGGAAAAAGCTCGATCATGAATTTGCTGTTCCGTTTTTATGACATCGAAAAGGGACAGATTTTCATTGATGGGAAGGATATAAAAACGATCCCGAAACAGCTGCTTCGAAAACATATGGCGATCGTGTTGCAGGATGCGTTTTTATTTACAGGAACGATTGCTTCAAATGTCGGTTTAAATGATCCCGCTATTTCCCGACAGAAAATAGAACAGGCCCTTCGGGAGATTGGAGCCGATCAACTGTTGGAAAATTTGCCAAATGGATTTGATGAACCAGTCGTGGAAAGAGGCAGCACCTTGTCATCGGGACAGAGACAGCTGATTTCGTTTGCACGGGCGTTGGCGTTTGATCCGGCTATTCTAGTGCTGGACGAAGCGACAGCCAACATCGATACAGAAACGGAGGCGACGATTCAAAAAGCGCTGGAAGTTTTAAAACAAGGACGGACAACATTTATTATTGCTCACCGTTTGTCAACCATTAAAAATGCGGATCAAATTCTCGTGCTAGATCGCGGGATGATTGTTGAACGCGGAACGCACGAAGAATTAATTACAAAAAATGGAATATATTATCATATGTATCAGCTGCAGCAAGGGAACAAAGAAACAACGAAAGCGGGTTAAAGGTAAAGGGGGCTAGCATTAGCCTCCTTCTAGATTATTGACAAACGTCAATGGATCTCGTTCGTCCGCTCAGAACATCCCTTGTTCGATTCTCGTTCGCACTCGGCTATGTTCCTTGTTCACCAAGTTTAAGCCCATCTGATGCGAAACCCATCACAAACAATGAAGGATGGTTAACATATTAGCCGTCTTATTTTATTTGCGCTATTTCCATGCCTATGAAGACGGCCAGATTCGTTTGTTGATAGCGATCAATGCTCTCATATCTATAAATATATCAAATTGGTATAGACAACTATATAATATAATGTTAAGATGACTTTAAGGAAAGAAGGGGTGCGAGAATGGATCAGTTTTTACTAAAAAATGCGACGATCTATGCGGAAAACGAACAGATTCAACGAGGATATTTATTAATTGAAAATGGCAAAATAGCCTACGTCGGCCCAACCCCTCCGCCATCCAATGCTAAGGAATTTGAATTAAGCATTCATGATTGTGTGCTTCCTGGCTTTATCGATCTTCATATTCACGGTGCTGCTGGTGCTGATGTGATGGATGCCACAGCAAAAGCTTTACAAACAATGGCCTCCGTATTGCCAAAGGAGGGAACCACTAGCTTTCTAGCAACCACGATGACCGCAGCTTCCAGCGAGATTGAAAAAGCGGTGAAAAATGTAGCGAACTATATGGCACATGACAATCGTCCCGGAGAAGCAGAGGTGCTCGGAATTCACTTAGAGGGTCCTTTTCTGTCGCCAAAGCGGGCGGGTGCCCAGCATCCCCGCAATATCATCAAGGCGGATATTGAACTCTTCAAAAAATGGCAGAAGGAAGCCAATGGACATATCCGTCTTGTCACACTGGCGCCAGAGGAAGAAAACGGGCTGTCTCTTACTGCATATTTAAAGGAGACAGGAGTGATTGCCTCCATTGGCCATTCTGATGCGGTTTATGCCGAAGTGAAAGAAGCCATTCAAGCCGGGGTGACACAGGCTACGCATTTATTTAACGGTATGCGCGGGCTGCATCATCGGGAACCTGGAGTGGTCGGCGCGGTGTTGATGCATGAGGAAGTATTATGTGAAATTATCGCAGACGGCATTCATGTAGCACCTGAAATGGTTCGCTTTGCTTATCGCAACAAAGGAAGCGAGGGATTGATTGCGATTACCGATGCAATGCGCGCCAAATGTCTCGGTGAAGGGCAGTATGATCTGGGAGGTCAGCAAGTCACCGTTCGGGGAAAACAAGCTACATTAAAAGACGGGACGCTTGCAGGAAGCATACTGAAATTAAAGGATGCTGTGAAAAATATAATGGAATTTACCCGGTGTTCACTTGAAGAAGCGATCCGCATGGCGAGCTGGAACCCTGCTAAACAATTAGGCATTCTTGATCGAAAAGGAAGCATTCTCCCAGGTAAAGATGCTGATATAGTCGTGCTGAATCAAGAACGGGAGGTCATCCTGACTTTTTGCCGGGGAAGGCTAGCTTATGCCAAACAGGAGGTGTTGCGCAGTGAAAATCATTGAAGTACGCGACTACAAAGAGATGAGCCAAAAAGCAGCGGAATGGATCATCCACCAAGTGCGAATCAATCCGCATTCAGTGCTCGGACTAGCCACTGGAGGAACGATGCTTGGAACTTATGCGGCGCTTGTGGAAGATTATCGAAATCACCAAACAACCTATCGCCATGTTCATACGGTGAATTTAGATGAATATGTTGGACTGGATGGCGATCATCCTAACAGCTACCGGTACTATATGAATCATCATTTTTTCCATTTCATTGACATCCCGCCATCGCAGACACATATTCCGAATGGGCTTGCGGAGGATGTGGAAGCAGAATGCCAGCGTTATGAGGAGGTGATCGAATCAGTAGGAGGAATAGATTTACAAATCGTGGGGATTGGCCAAAACGGTCATATCGGCTTTAATGAACCCGGCACTTCATTTGATTCTACTACTCATGTAGTGGAACTGGCTGAATCAACCCGAAAAGCCAATGCGCGCTTTTTCTCTTCCATAGAAGAAGTGCCAACCCATGCGATTACAATGGGAATAGCGACCATTATGAAAAGCAAGCAAATTCTTTTATTAGCATCGGGAGAGGGAAAAGCCACGATCTTAGCCCAGTTATTAGAAACAGAAGTAACACCAGCGATCCCGGCCTCCATTTTGAAAACACATGACAATGTCACCATCATGGCTGATCAAAAAGCGCTCGCTTTGGTTAGTGAAGAACAGAGAAAGGTGTATGCACAATGATTAATAAACATTCGCCACTTCCGATTTACTATCAGCTTGAACAGGGAATTAAAGAAATGATTGAAAAAGGACAGCTACAGCCAGGAGAAATGATTCCCTCTGAACGGGAATGGTCAGAACGATATGACATTAGCCGAATGACAGTTCGGCAGGCAATCAACAATCTAGTGAATGATGGCTATTTAGTGAGACAGCGCGGCAAAGGAACGTTTGTGGCGACTAAAAAAATTGAGCAGCCGCTAAAAGGGCTTACCAGCTTTTCAGAGGATATGCGGGCAAGAGGAATGGAACCGGGCACAAAGGTATTAAGCTTTGGTACCATTCCGGCGAGCTCTTCATTAGCAGGACAGCTTCATGTTTCGGAAGAAGAGGAAGTCTACGAAATCAGGCGCCTTCGCCTTGCTGATCAGCTGCCGATCGCTTTGGAGATCGCCTATGTTCCATGCTCGCTCGTTCCTTATTTAACAGAAGAAATTGTAAGCGGTTCCTTTTATGAATTTATTGAGCAGAAACAGTTACTGACGATTCGATCCGCTACACAAATATTAGAAGCATCTGTGGCTCGAAAAGTTGAGGCCGATCTTTTGCAAATTAAAGAAGGGGCCCCCGTGCTGCTGATCCAGCGCAACAGCTATTTAGAAAACGGTCAGCCGCTTGAGGTCGTGAAGTCGGTGTATCGAGCCGATCGCTATAAATTTATGATTGAAATGGAACGATAATCGATTTCATGAAGTGTACGTTATGAAATGATAGGTTGGAAAAGGAGAGAGGATGCTTATGTTAGGTTTTTTACAAAGGCTTGGCAAAGCGTTAATGCTGCCGATCGCTGTTTTGCCGGCAGCGGCCTTGCTGCTTCGTTTAGGTCAGCCCGACTTACTCGATATTCCTTTTGTCGCCGAGACAGGAAATGCTGTGTTCGCCAATTTGCCTTTGCTATTTGCGATCGGGATTGCAGTAGGACTGGCAAAAGATAACAACGGTGCTGCTGCTTTAGCTGGGGCGATCGGATATTTTATCTTAACCAAAGGAGCCGTTTCCATTAACAAGGACATTGATATGTCCGTGTTAGGCGGATTTATTTCCGGGATTGCAGCCGGTTTGCTGTATAATCGCTATCATAATATCAAATTACCGGATTGGCTTGGTTTTTTCGGCGGCAAACGGTTTGTGCCGATTATCACTTCGCTGACAATGCTAATCGCAGCGCTTGTTGCTGGCTATGTTTGGCCGCCGATCCAAGACGGCATTAATGCGGTCGGCGAATGGATTGTTGGTCTCGGTGCGGTTGGAGTCGGTATTTTCGGCTTTTTAAACCGTCTATTAATCCCGGTTGGTTTACATCACGTCTTAAATAGTTTAGTATGGTTTGTGTTTGGAGAATTTGCTGGAAAAACGGGCGATCTTAATCGCTTTTTTGCGGGGGATCCAAGTGCAGGAATTTTTATGGCCGGGTTTTTCCCGGTGATGATGTTTGGTCTTCCGGCGGCAGCGCTGGCTATGATCGCTACCGCCAAAAAAGAACGCCGCAAAATGGTAGCAGGCGCGTTGCTTGGAGTTGCGTTTACTTCCTTTTTAACAGGTGTGACGGAACCTATTGAATTTTTATTTATGTTTTTATCTCCGCTGCTTTATGTTGTTCACGCTGTGTTGACAGGCCTTTCGCTCGCGATTGCAACGATGCTTGGCATCCATCACGGTTTTGGTTTTTCAGCTGGCGCGATCGACTTTTTCTTAAACTGGGGAATTGCGCAAAAACCGCTCTTATTGCTATTACAAGGAATTATCTATGGCGGAGTTTATTTTATCGTCTTCTATTTTCTTATCAAAAAGCTTGATTTAAAAACACCAGGACGTGAAGACGACGAAGAAGAAAATGCAGCATTCCATGATGAACCAACCACCTCCGCAGCCACCAAATATGAGGCATTAGCAGAGAAATATATGGAAGCGCTTGGCGGAAAAGAGAATTTAACAACGATTGATCATTGTGTGACGCGCTTGCGTCTAAAAGTAAAGGATATGTCAAAGGTGCAAGATAACCAGTTAAAACAACTTGGGGCTAAAGGGGTCATCCGCCTCAATCAAACCGATCTTCAAGTCGTCATTGGCACCGATGTAGAGTTTATTGCGAATGAAATGAAAAAGCAGAGATAAAGAAAGCAAACGGACCATTGCTGCAAAAGAATGGGCCGTTATGTTCGGAAAGTACCGTAAGGATGGGAGATGGGAATATGCTTGGCAAAAGATATGCACAACGCATCAAAGAACAGCTTCAGCTTGTAGAAGAAACTCAATGGGAAGAGATGGAGAAAGCAGCGCGGCTTATTGCTCATTCCATTAAAGAAGGAGGACTTGTGCATATTTTTGGTTGCGGCCATTCTCACATGCTGGCAGAGGAGATTTTTTATCGTGCTGGAGGGCTTGTTCCGGTTAATCCCATATTCGAAACAAGTCTCATGCTTCATGAAGGGGCTGTTAAAAGCTCGATGCTTGAAAAAACGGAAGGCTATGCTTCGATGATCCTGGAACGTTATCAGCCCCAGCCTAATGAAGTGATGATTATCGTTTCCCATTCTGGAGTGAATGCTGTACCAATAGAGATGGCGATGGAAGCAGTAAAAAAAGGACTAAAGGTCATCGCCATTACATCGTCTGCTTATTCGCAAGTGCCTTCCCGCCATTCTTCAGGCCAAAAACTGTATGAATTGGCGCATATCGTGATTGACACCCATGTCCCTTATGGTGATGCGCTGATTGCGATTCCACAGTTAAAAGTCAACATAGCCCCAAGTTCTACTGTGGTGGGAGCGTTTATCTTAAATATGCTCATTGCAGAAGTTATCGAAGAGCTGCTTCATTTAGATGTCATTCCACCGGTTTTTGTGAGCGGAAATGTGGCAGGTGGATTTGAACATAATCAATCATACATTCAGCAATACCGTTCCCGTATAAGACACTTGTAGATACAAAATCCATGCCCAAATCCAACGGCAATGAACAGCCCGCCCCATCTCTGATAAAAAGAGAGGGGGTTTTTTATTCTCTTGGAGGCGCAGCGATCACCACATCATTTAACCATCCATTGAGAAGTCTCCCACGTCTAAACGAAGTGAATGGCTTGCCGACTACGGAAGAAAAGTGAGGAATCAAGCCTTGTCAATGAGTTTTTATTGGATCATCAACGCCCCCCATCATACAATGAAAAGCATTCGTTGAGCCGGAAGCAGTGAGCATCAGTTCCTTGTGGTGAAGCAATATTTTTAAGTTTTTATGGAAAGATATCGTCTGCCTGCAATCTATGGTTATTTTTTGTAAAAATTTATGTATTTTGTACAGATATATGGTAAAATAGGACTATATCACGAACCTGTGGTGCTAGTTGAGCATGATGCACAACTAGATGAATGCCTCAACACTTGTCCACATGTAAGCAGATAATGCCCCAATTCTGGCACTTGGCTGTTGTAAAAACATTATCATATAAAATTAGCTTCATTCATCTATCTGTAAATACAAGTGTTGATGATCTAATTATTTTACTTAAAAAAAGAGTATGCTAAGAGCGAGGCTTGCCTACTGTGGCAGAAAAGCGGGGAATCAAGAAATGTCAATAAATTTTTCTTAGATCATCGACATATTTGATCTGTAGAGATCACTGTCAACTATGTCTCATGGCGAACTTTATATTGTTATATCATTATGATGTTAATGGGGGATCAGTGATGGACATTTATGTGGGACGGCAGCCTATTCTCAACAAAAAATACGAATTGTTTGGCTACGAATTGTTATATCGAAGCGGCGAGCAAAATTTTTATGACTCCATTGATGGAGACCATGCCACAATAGACGTCCTTATTAATAGTTTTATGAATATTGGAATTGAAAAATTGACAAATGGCGCGCGCTGCTTTATTAACTTTACAGAAAAACTGCTAGAAAAAAACATTCCTCTCTATTTTCCAAATAAACTGATTGTCGTTGAAATTCTTGAAACCATTCCATATTCCGAGAAGTTGCTTCATATATGTAAAAATCTTAAAGAAAAAGGATATATCATCGCTTTAGATGATTTTGTTTTTCAAGCAGATTATCATCCTCTTTTTCCTTACATCGATTTCATTAAGATTGATTTTTTTGATTTAAATATCGAACAAGCTCGTTATATTCAAAACATCATCAAGCAATACAACATTCAGTTTATTGCAGAAAAAGTTGAAACGCACGATCAATTACAATTGGCCACTCATCATGGATTTTCCTATTTTCAAGGATATTTCTTCAATAAACCAGTCGTTTTAAAAGAAAAATCTTTACCAAAAATAACGAATACTTCCCGTTTAACGTTGCTAAAACAAATGAACCAAGCGGAGTTCAATTTTGATAAAATTGTCAAAACAATTGAAAATGATCCAGCGCTTGCGTATCGTTTGCTAAAAGTGGTGAACTCATTTTTCTTATACTCCTCTCCTAAAATTAAATCCATTCGTCATGCAGCTATTTTGCTTGGTGCCAGCTATTTACGCAGCTGGCTAACGATATTAACGTTCCAAGAAGCCAGCAATCCATTTGAAAATGAGGTGATTGTCAACTCTTTAATTCGGGCAAAAATGCTGGAACAAGTTGCGGTTCGCTTAAATATTCATGAGGAAAAAGACAGTTTGTTTTTTATGGGGATTTGTTCTTCCTTGCACATTTTGCTTGAACGTCCTTTATCCGATATTTTAGATGAATTAAACGTAGATGAGGCGATTAAAGATGGGCTATTCAAAGAAAAACACTTGTTTTTTGGTTTATATCAATTTGTGTTGGCCATTGAGCTCAATGATTTGATGAAAGCGAAACAATTGGCGGAAGAACTGGGCCTTTCTTTGTCAGAAGCGTTATTATGGTATCAGCAATGCATTGAATGGGTAGTTCAATTGCAAAGAAACAGTGTCAACAGTGAGCAAAGGTAATTTGGATGGGAATCTTGAAGAAATCTAATTTCAGCTCTTGACGCTAGTTGGATCTTACGCGCAATGAATATATAGATTCGGATAGAAAAAGCGACATCCAACTTGATGCGCCACGATTTGTCGCCAAATGGGCAGATGATTCCCGATTTTGGCTGTCGGACGAATAACACTGCCTATCGACAAGTGGATTTGTCGATAGGCGGCTTGTTGCTTAGCGCTCTGTCACTGTTGTGACTGGGATCTTATTTATATATTTTTTAAAACGAATGATAAAAATAAGAAAAAAGGACTAAATTTGCAGTATAATAGAACTACCTTATATATTGTGACAAAAGGTGAAGGGGGGATTATATGCTGTTAAAATGGCTACAACCAAATGTGCAAGAACTCCTTGAACAAGGAACAGACTATTCTTTTGAAGGTCGTTTTGCTGACACACTATCATTTAATCATTTTACTAAGGAAGATTTCCGTCAATTGCAGGACGTTTATCAACTACTCGCTTCTCATCAGGATGAACTTGTGCAGTTTTTTTATGAAATGCTCCAACAAACTCATGCAAAAGCAGCGCAATCCATTACTCAAGCTCGCATTACGCAGTACGTCCATGCATTTTTTACGATGGAGCGCAATCGCGCATATGTCAATGAAATTCTGTCCTTTTTCCATTTGCTGCGCAGAGAAAAAGTGAATATTGGCAAATTGATTGTCGCTTTTAATCAATTTAACTTTTATATGGGTACCCTTCTACTGTCAAAAGGGTTTTTGTCCCCTAAACGACATTTAACACTAACGAGGTCGCTACAGCGTGCTTTTAATATCGAATTGGAAGTGCTGGTTGAAGCCTATACGGAAGCGATGCTTGAGCAAATTGCCGACGGCACGGCCCAATTAATGGAGAAAAACGCAGAAATTATGTTTATTAAAGATTTACTGCGCTCTCTTGATGAACAAAATGCAGATGTCCAAATGGTAACAGCTGCAACCGAAGAAATAAACACATCCGTTTCCGAAGTGGCTAATGCAGCAATGGCGATTGCTGAAAAAACTACCTCATCGGTTGAACGAGCGGAAAAGGGCCAGCACATGATGACTTCTGCATTTAACGAAATCATTGAAACAGATGAAATGTTTAACAACATGGTAGAGCGCTTTGAGCATTTACAGCAGCATTTGAGTGCTATTGAAAAAGTGATGCAGCTTGTCAACGGCATCGCGGACCAAACCAACCTTTTAGCGCTGAATGCCTCCATTGAGGCGGCGCGTGCTGGAGAACATGGCAGAGGGTTTGCCGTTGTAGCTGAAGAGATCCGTAAACTAGCGGATCACACCGTTCAGTCGCTTAGCGAAGTACATAAAAACGTAGGAGAGCTGCGAAATATTTCGGCTGAAGTCTCTTCAGCTATTCATTCCACCTCTTCTGTTATTCGCCAAGCTGTTACACAAGCTCAGGAAGCGATGCCATTGTTAAATGAAATCACGCAGGCAATGAATGACATTCAAGATCACACCAGTACGAATGCAGCTGTTGCTGAGGAGCAATCGGCAGCTGTCGATGAAATTGCTCAACGCATGTCCTCGATTGCTTCGCTAACAGAATCTGTGCGTGAAATTGGCCAAACAACAGGAAAAACGGTGCATCAGTTAAGTAAAGCCATTGACCAATTTCGATTGCAGCTCGTTCAAGATAGTGGTGTTCATCTTTCTTCAAAAGCACTTCTTTATTTGGCCAAAACAGATCACCTTCTTTGGAAATGGCGAATTTATAATATGATGATCGGCTTTGAGCATATTCGTGCCGAAGATGTGGCCTCTCATCGCCACTGTCGTCTTGGAAAATGGTATTTTGATCCCGAAATACAAGCCCAATTAAAGGGAGTCCCGGCCTTCGATCAGCTGGATGAGCCTCATCAGCGTGTTCATATCGCGGCAAAGGAGGCAGCAGAATTTTATGCCCAAGGACGCCTCGAACAAGCAGAAGCAAGTTTACGCCGATTGGAGAAAGCCTCTGCTCAAGTCATCGAATGGCTCGATGAGCTGATTCATAAAATCGAACAAGAGCGCACTTTTGAAACCCGTCTCTAGACAGAGCGGGTTTTTTATAGATTGATTGAAAAACTTTTTCCTATCTAAATAGCGTATACTATTTGTGAAGTTACATTCATGTGTAAAAATACATATAGAATGAAGAAAAATTTGATTAAAAATGATCATGTTATTTATTGCTTTTAATGAATAGAACGGAAAGAGCTTATGGATGGAAGGCGGATAGGTGAAAAAAGGGCGATTTTTAAAAGTTTTCCATCCATGCTTTTTTCCAGACATTATTCGTTCAATCTGTATCCATAAGCAAAAAATGCTCATCTCGGTTCCATGGCGGTTCATATCATAAAAGAAGAGGCAAAACCCAATACGGTCTCAGACAGCAGCAATTGCCCTTTCTTCTTCGCTGAACAAAGTGACAGAAGCCACAAAACATTGAATAATTGAGAAGAAAGCAGAGAGGAGACAGATGTATGCTACATATTAAACGATTATCACAATGCACGTTAGAGGAAGCAGTCACGGCTTGGAATACGGGTTTTGAAGGATACTATTTTGATGCTACGATGACCGTTGAACGATTTTTAGAGAGGCTCGTACTTGAAGGATTATCTCCAACGCTATCAATCGTTGCTTTTCAGGATGAGAAGCCAATTGGCATCATCAAAAATGGCATTCGTCTGTTCAATGGGATGAAAATTGCTTGGAATGGCGGAACGGGGGTGGCGTCTGCATTTAGAAAAAAAGGCATTGGAAAAGCGATGATGGAAGCTGCCCTTTCTATCTATCAAGAAGAAGGTGTCCAGCTAGCCACATTAGAGGCGATCCGTGCCAATCAAAGAGCAATTTCTCTTTATGAACAAATGGGATATCAAATGGTCGATGAGCTGGAGCATTTGGAATGGAAGGGAGCTTATCTACATGCAAAGTCAGCTTCCTATCCTTATCTAGTGGAAAAGACTATTCCGCAACAAGTGAGTGATTTGTCCTTTTATAAAGGATTAAACCCTTGGCAAACACAGTGGCAAAGTGCAAAAGATGGAGAGGCGATCATCGTAAAAGACGAACAAGGACTTCCCATCGGATATGCTTATTATCGCAGAAGTTTTCATGGACATGGAAAACATGAAAAAACGATCTTATTTCAATGTGAGGCTCATCCTGAGAGAAACGATACAGGAGATCTCGTTCGTTTTATGATTGATCAAGTGCTCGCCTTCGCTGACGATTCGGTCGTTACGATCATTCCCAATCTGCCTGTCAATCAATCTAAACAAACCTATTCCATTTTAAAGGAAATTGGGTTTCAGACTATCGTCCAGCAAGTATTTATGGTGAAAGAGCTGAAATAAAGAAAAAATTAGAATCTCTCCTTTATGAACGGATTGGGGCATAGGCCATGCCATTTGGGAATACATATTGAAGTGGTTTCGATTTTTTTAGAAGGAGAGGGCATTCATGAGCAGTACGCTGGAAGAGAAAGCGAGATTTGAACATCGATTTTGGCTTCAGGTTTTAGGTGATCATGCCCGATTTATTTATGAGGCTTTGGCTCCAGTAGAAAAAGAGGATATTGCGACTGCCTACCAGTTTATCCAAGCATTTGACCGTCTTCTTGGCAAAACGGATTCGGAAAATTGGTCTCAATTAACTTTAGCGGCAGAAGCGGAAGCGCTGCGACTGCGCGAATTTAAGCTGCATCTGATCAGAAAGCATTTATTGGGACAAATCAAAATACATCTTTCACCAACCTTTCTTAATCATATGGTGAATGAGCTGGAGGAATATTTGCGACTATTGAGTTATTTTAAAGCTAACCAAGTGCCGCCTGTTTCTCATGAGCTTCACCATCATTTAATTTGGCTGTTAGACGCTGCGGGGCATGCCGGTATCATATCTTCTAATTTAGATGACGTCGAAAAGTCATTAAAGAAAAAAAGCAAAAAATATCAAAAGAACTTTGAAGCTTTTTATTTAAAAGCGGTTGAACTTACCGGATATTTGCGTACGAATTTATCTAGCTTTCCTGCATTAAAAAAGATGAATTCGGATGCCGCATTAGAGATTAAACTGTTCCAGCAATTTCTTCAAGAATTAGAGGAGCTTGAACTTAGCGCCCAAGCTCTTGGCACGTTCACCGCGCTTATGGCGGATCATATGTTTCGCGAAGAGTGTTATTATTTAATGAAACTGGCTGAATCCGCTGACTTAGAAAGTCCGCATTGCGATCCGGCCAAACCTCGAATAGAAGAACGAACCTAATTTCTTTATGCGGTATGCGTGCTGCTTTTTTTGAATGTTTGATTCGCAATTTTCATCATTCCATAAATTACCTGAATTAATGATGAATAAAACACTTTTTTTAATAAATATTAATAACAAACTATTAAAGGAGATGATGATATTGCCAATGTCACAACAACACGGAAGAAGCAGCCAATCAAATGAGATTTTAATTCCTCATGCCGCGGCTGCGATTGAACAAATGAAATATGAAATCGCTCGTGAGTTTGGTGTCGAGCTTGGTCCTGATACAAGCTCCCGAGCAAATGGCTCTGTCGGAGGAGAAATTACAAAACGTCTTGTCTTAATGGCTCAAGAAAAATTACAATCAGCTTTTCGTCCAACGATCCATTAATCGCTATATAGACACAAGGTTTACATCCAGGAAGGGTTATAATTCGACCCTAATCACAGTTTCATTTATTAAATGTATTAAATGGATCATCGACATTCCTAAAGTCGTATCTTTTCGTAATGGAAAAAAAGCATCTTAATCTTCATCATGAATGATTAGGATGCTTTTATTTTTTAACTGTGGTCAAATCATCGGACCACATTTCTATAAACATTTTGATTTCTTCCTATTTTTCGATGGTTACATGATGAAGAGAAGTCTATAACCTACCTTGAACCTTCGAAAAACATCTATCTCTTTCCTTATCGGATGCTGCTCTGTTCATTTTCCAAACGATCATTTACAAAAAATAGAAAGGGAATTATAATAAAATGTAATATTCAGAATTTTTTAATTGAGTTGTTCGGACTGCTGTTATCCAAAGAACATTCATACAACTTACAGCACCGTTCCCTATGAACCCGATACATGCTTAGAGCGATGGGCTTGTAAATGTCGCGATGTTGGCATGTTTTGCGGTGTGGAAAGATTTTAGAATAGAGGTGTACAATAGAATGGAAGCAATTATCCAGATGAACAATGTATCACTGATTAAAGGAAATCGGGTCATTTTGAAAGAGCTGAACTGGGAAGTTAATGAGAAAGAGCATTGGGTTATTTTAGGTTTGAACGGTTCAGGAAAAACCTCTTTATTGAATATGGTGACAGGCTATCAATATCCAACAAAAGGAGAGGTAACGGTTTTAGGAAATGTATTTGGCAAAACGAATTTGCCGAATCTTCGAAAGCAAATCGGTTTTGTGAGCAGCGCTTTAGACGCTTTTCAATCAACGCTTGCCTCTGAATCAGTAGAGGATATTATTATCAGCGGCAAATTCGCCAGCATTGGTTTATATGAAAAAACGACGGATGAAGATAGGAAGCAGGCAGAACAGCTGATGCATATGTTTCGAATGAACCACCTGCAAGGAAAAGCGTATGATACATTATCGCAGGGAGAAAAGCGGAAGACGCTGATTGCCAGAGCCTTGATGGCCCAGCCTAAGCTGCTCATATTAGACGAGCCTTCTGTTGGATTAGACATTTTAACGCGGGAGGAATTGCTATGGTCTATTAAAGAGATTATCGCTAGTCAACGCTGCCATATTCTCTATGTCACTCACTATATCGAGGAGATTATTGAAGAAATGACACATGTTTTAGTATTAAAGGAAGGGAAAATCATTGCTTCGGGAAAAAAAGAGGAAGTGCTGATCGATCAACATTTATCTGAAGCCTTTCAGCTAGACATCAGCGTTCGTTGGGAAAATAAGCGGCCATGGGTTTCTATTCACCACAAAGCAGAGACACTTCATTCCAGCTATGATAAAAGCTGATGGTGCGATGCGGTTGAAAAAGAAAGATGCATGATCAGCAAAAAAAGTGTAAAAAATACAAGAGGACATGCTTCAAAACACAAGGCAGCTTAGGAGGTAAACAGCATGAACAAATGGAGCAACACATTAAGCGGTCTGATTGCTGCAAGCATTTTTTCTTTTTCCGTCTTTGCAGTGAACGCTGAGACGGCCATAGCGCCGCAGTCAGTAGAAAAAACGGTGCCATCCACATCCAACAACGAACATATGCTGATGGCTACCCTTTGGTATCAGAAATCAGGAGAGATGCAAGCACTTTATTATCAAGCATACAACCTGGGGAAAATGGTGGTTGACGACGCTCTTAAACAGAAGCGCAATAGTCATTCAAGGAAGAAACTGGCCATCGTGCTCGACATTGATGAAACCATTTTAAATAATAGCCCCTATGAAGCTTATATTATTCAAAAAGGAGTGCCGAACTTTACCGACTGGCATAAATGGGTGATGCAAGCACAAGCAGAAGCTCTTCCAGGTGCTGTTGAATTCCTTACATACGTTGATTCAAAAGGAATCGATATTTTCTACGTGTCCAACCGCGATGAAAATGAGGGAAAGGCAACGATTAAAAACTTGAAGGAAAAAGGATTTCCACAAGCAACAGCGGACCATATGCTGTTTCGCGCCAAAGAAAATAGCAAAGAACCTCGCCGGCAAAAAATCCAGCAAACCCACGAAATTGTAGCATTGTTTGGAGATAATTTAAGCGATTTTACAAAAGAGTTTGACCAAAAGCCATTAGAAGAGCGCAATGCTAACGTGGATCGCTTCCGTGAAGAGTTCGGCCGCAAATTTATTGTTCTCCCGAATCCGATGTACGGCGACTGGGAGAATGCTATTTATGGCTACGACCTTGACCAAACGTTTGCTGAAAAAGCGAAAGTAAGAAAACAAGCATTGAACGCATATCCCTTGAAGTAGCCGTTGATCAGCTATCTTCCCCCTTTTTCATTTGCTTCGAAAGGTTGTTCGTGGTGGCAGTGATTTTCACCAAGAACGACCTTTTTCTGTAACACGATGCCCCCAACTTTATAGATAGTCTTGAACAATTCTCTATTATATATATACTGAAAATAACGTCTGATTATTTCTACTAGAAAAAGGAGGGGAGCATTTGCAAGCAAGATGTATCCGGTTTGATGAATTCGGAAACCCTGAAAATGTATTGAAATTGGAAAATAAACCTATTCATCGACCTAAAAACGGAGAAGTGCTTGTTCGTATGAAAGCACGCCCGATCAATCCTTCTGATCTGCTGCCAATCCAAGGAGTTTACTCCCACCGCATTTCCTTACCTGCGATTCCCGGATATGAAGGAGTAGGAATTGTTGAAGATGTCGGCCCTTTGGTTTCACGAGATTGGGTTGGCAAGCGTGTCCTTCCTTTGCGGGGGGAAGGTACGTGGCAGGAGTTTGTCAAAACATCGGCGGAATTTGCGGTCGTAATCCCTCATTCTATCAATGATGTTACTGCTGCACAACTATATATCAACCCGGTTACCGCGTGGGTTATCTGCACCGAAGTATTAAAGCTGCGACCAAATGAGATTTTATTAGTCAATGCTTGCGGTTCCTCGATTGGCCGAATTTTTGCCCAGCTTTCAAAAATTCTCGGATTTCGCCTAATCGCCGTGACAAGAAACGATCATCACACAAAAGAACTGCTTGACCTTGGCGCTTCCTATGTGATTAATACATCAAATACCTTGTTATATCGGACTGTTATGGAACTTACGAATGGATTGGGTGCGACTGCGGCTGTTGATTCCATCGGCGGAGCGGACGGGACTGAGCTAGCCTTTTGCGTTCGTCCTGAAGGAGTGTTACTAACAATTGGCCTTTTATCAGGAACTCCTGTCAATTGGATGAAAGTGTCAGAAAAGGCGAAAGTTCATATAAAACTGTTTCATCTTCGCCACTGGAATCAACAAGTGTCTGTACAAGCTTGGCAAGAAACTTTTGACCATTTGCTCGAACTTATCCATGAAAAGAAGCTACAGTTGATGACGCCTGCTGCCTATTATTCATTAGGCGATATAAAGGAAGCGATCCGCGCGGTCGAAGCCACACCGTTTAACAAAGGAAAAATTTTTTTGACGAGTCCCTAAAAACGGCTTATGGAGTGTTTTTTACTTAAAACTCAATTTGGGGTGATTGCGAAAGAATCTCTCAAAAAATCCATATCATCAGCGGAAAAACGATGCTAGCAAGAACGTTATCAGCCTAGCTTCATATTCTGTTCTATGAATGAGACAACATTGTCTGGAAAAGATCCAAAAGAAGAAGTGAAAAGGAAGGAGATAAGTATTTTTCGCACATGATTCGTCCAAACGCTTGAATGATTGAAGGGCGTCTAGTATACATGGGGATCCGAAAGTTTTTGCGAGGCCGAATGGCTCCTTTTTCTAGATACGAGTGATTTGGAGAGAATACGGCACATCATCAAGCGATTTATTTTGCAAAAATGAAGCTGGAAAAGCGAACGATCAACGATCTTCAACATCTTCATGAAGGAACTATCTTTGTTGAAAAAGAAAACGAACAGGTTCATCGTTCTGAAAGATAGCAACAGGATAAATGGACCGCGTCTCCTTCAAGCGAAAAAATGAATCGTGTACGGAAAATTAGATTGTTTAAGATTTCAAAGTGATTATAATTGTATCTAGGATGCTATATGATTTTGCGATAACCCGTTCACCCAAAAAAAAGTAAAGATGGGGAAGAGGTTTTAAAGGATCGCAGCATTTCGTTTTAGATTTTAATGATTTGAGGTGCAAGCAATATGTGGAAAGGATATGTGCTCGTATTTTTATCAGCAACGGGATTTGCCTTCATTCCCATCTTTGCATTATATGCGTACGATAGCGGTGTAACAGTCACAACTTTGCTGTTTTTACGTTTTGCGTTTGCTGCACTTTTCTTTTTTATGTATTTACTTATCAAAGAAAAGCATTGGAAAGTGTCATGGTCCCATCTTTTTTATCTGTTTTTGCTAGGCGGCATTTGTTATACCATGCAATCTACTTTTTATTTTAATGCAGTGAAATACATCCCGTCCTCACTAGCGGCTTTATTGCTTTACTTAAATCCGATCTTTGTCGCTATTCTTTCATTTTTCATCAATAAAGAGAAACTAACCATGCGAATCATCACCGCGATAGGTATTTCTTTAATAGGGATGATAATGGTGTTAGGGGCTCCGGCGGGAGGGATTCAACCAGCCGGTGTAGGACTGGCGATCGGAGCAGCGGTGATTTATTCGATCTATATTATTACGGGTAGCAAAGTGACGGCACAAGTACAGCCGATTACGACTAGCGCCTATATTGCGTTATTTGCGGCGATGTCCTTTTTTATATGGGGCACATTGACGCAAACGCTTCATTTTCATTTTGATCATATCGGCTGGCTTCCCGTCATCGGAACCTCTTTCTTCTCTAGCATTCTCGCTATGCTTACATTTTTTGCCGGAATGAATATGATCGGGCCAACCAAAGCATCGATTCTAAGCATGATTGAGCCAGTCATTACGTTTCTCCTATCTATGGTATTTTTGCATGAAACAATGTCCATGATGCAAATCATTGGTGGGCTGATTGTACTAAGCGGCGCCATGTTAGTCGTAATGGCAAGAGAAAACAGGACCGAAAAGAAAGTAGCCTCCATCCGTTCATGATGGAGGTTTTTAACATGATCCGCCGAGAAGTCTGCCCCCTCAGGGAAGGAGGTTTATTTCTGCAACCATAACAAAAGTGAGGAAAGCAGGAATGACCGCTATCCTTATCCAATTGAATATAGGCACGTTTAACACATTAATCAGGAATATGACGGAAGAAGAAACAAAACGTCAGGAGGGGATGATTGTATGAATCAAAATTTACATAAATCTCCCGTTGCGTTTGTGACGGGGGCATCAAGCGGCTTTGGATTACGGACAAGCCTGGCGCTTGCTCGTGAAGGTTATCAGGTAGTGGCTTCGATGCGAAACGTTCAGAATAAAGGAGGACTAGAAACGGCCGCTCAAGAAGCTGGGGTCATCGATCGGTTAGAGGTTATTTCATTGGATGTCACCGACTTTTCCGCTGTGGAAATGGTCATTCAAGACGTAATCAACCGTTATGGACAGATTGATGTATTAGTAAACAACGCAGGCTTCGCCGCAGGCGGCTTTACAGAAGAGCTTGATATAGAGGAATGGCAGCAGCAATTCCAAACGAACTTTTTTGGACTAGTCGCTGTCACAAAGGCGGTGTTGCCATCGATGAGAGAGCGTCGAAATGGCAAGATCGTCAATATCAGCAGCATTAGCGGACGAATCGGGTTCCCTTCGATGGGCCCTTATGTAGCATCAAAATTTGCCGTAGAAGGGTTTAGCGAGTCGCTTCGTTTGGAAATGTTGCCATACGGAGTTTATGTCGTGTTAATCGAACCTGGCTCTTACAAAACGGATATTTGGTCAAAATCGCTAGGAAGAGTAACGATCTCTCCTCATTCCGCTTATGCCAAGGAGATGAACGCCGTTTTAAAATACGTCAATCGCGTTGCAGAGACGGCACCTCCTCCAGACGAAGTCATTCGAAAGATTGTCGAGGTAGCAAAGTCCCCAGCCCCAGATTTACGATATCCGGTTGGCAGAGGGGTGAAACTAGCGATAGCGCTGAAAAACCGACTTCCGTGGAAGTGGTGGGAGCGGATGGTCATCAAGCAGTTTCACAAAGAAAAAAGATCGTAAGGAGAGAGTGTCTAAAAAACTGGCGCCTCTTTCGTAAAAAGAAAAGAGGCGCCCGTTTCTAGTCTTATGTTAGCTTTCCTTTTTGTCTAATGCTTGTTTAAGCAATTCTCCTAAACTTGTGCCAAATACGTCGTTTTCCGCGCTATACTTTTTCAACAACGCCCGGTCTTGGCGGTTAATCGCTGTGCTTTTCTTTTCCTCGGCTTTTTCGACCATGTTGCAACGGCGGCATTGAAAATAAACGCCCGCTTTTCCTTCATGGATTTCCATTCGTTTTTGACATTGCGGGCAGCGCCGTTTCGACAGCCTCGCTTCCTTTTTATGCTTGCGATAGCGGCACTCCGTGTTAGAACAGATGAGCACTTTGCCTTCTTTCGTTGTCCGTTCCTTTAAAAACGAGCCACACTCTGGGCACATTGAGCCGGTCAAATTGTGCGCCCGGTAGGTTTGCTTGCTTTGTTTAATCTCAGAGACAAGCTGTTCTGTTTGCCGGCGGATGTTTTGCAAAAAGGCTTTCGCATTTCCTTTTCCGCGAGCGATGGCTTCCAGCTCCCGTTCCCAGCGCGCTGTTAGTTCAGGTGATCTCAGCTCTTGATTAACGAGTTCGATTAGCTGTTTTCCTTTTTTTGTCGGATATAAGCGGCTATTTTTTCGTTCCACTGCCTCCGTTTCGAGAAGGCGCTCAATAATATCGGCTCTTGTGGCAGGTGTACCAAGGCCGTATTTTTCCATGTGTGATAAAATATCAGCTTCTGAATAACGAAGGGGCGGCTCTGTAAGTGCTTCTTTAAGTTCTAGCTCATTCAATGTCAACACTTGTCCTTTTCTTATGATCGGCAAATGTGGCCGGGATGGCTCATTGTCGCTTTTTCCTAGCACTTTGCGAAAACCGATATCCACGATTGCTGTTTCGCGAGCCACTAGCTGCTCGCCTCCGGCATCAAAAACAACATGAATCGTTTCATATTCATAAGCAGGATAAAATAGCGCCAAAAAACGGCGAGCAATTAAATCATATAGTTTTCGCTCTTCGTCAGAGAGCTTCATCAGATGGAGCGGCTCTTCCGTTGGAATAATAGCATGATGGTCCGTTACTTTTTCTTGATTAAACACCCGTCTGGCGATGACCTTGCTTTTTTTGGCCAGAAGCGCACCAACTTCTTCCTTATAGCTTCCTGCCATCGCTTTCAGCCGCTCAAGCATCGTTGCTTCCATATCTGGTGTTAAATAGCGGGAGTCTGTACGCGGATAGGTGACAAGCTTATGATGCTCATAGAGCCGCTGCAAGATATTTAATGTTTTCTTTGCGGAAAATCCAAACCGTTTGTTGGCCTCGCGCTGCAGCTCAGTTAAATCATAGGGAAGCGGCTGTGGTTCTGTTTTTTTCTTTCGTTCTATAGAAATAACGGATGCTTGGTGTATTTGCAGCTTTTGATATAGCTGATGGGCCGCTTCTTTTGAAAAAATTCGCTTTTCGCCATTCTTCTCCCAAACCGCTGAAAACGGGCCGATGCGGGCATGAATGGTCCAATACGGCTTAGGGACAAAGTGTTGAATTTCTTTTTCACGCTCTATAATCATGGCGAGCGTCGGGGTTTGAACGCGTCCGGCCGACAGAGGTTCATTATACTTTGTCGTTAACGCTCTTGTGACATTTAAACCGATCAACCAATCCGCTTCTGCGCGACAAACAGCCGATTGATATAAAGAGTCAAATTGTGCTCCTGGTTTTAGCTGTTTGAATCCATCTCTAATCGCTTTGTCTGTTTGCGAAGAAATCCATAAGCGCCAGAGCGGCTTTTGCCACTGGATTTTTTGCAAAATCCATCTGGCGACAAGTTCGCCTTCGCGTCCTGCATCTGTAGCAATGATGCAATCCTTAATATCTGGGCGGTTAGCCAAATGGGCAATCGCCCTAAATTGCGGACTTGTTTGTTTAATAATAGTTAATCCCATTTTCTGTGGAATAATCGGCAAATCCTCGAGTCTCCATGTTTTATATTTCGGATCGTAATGCTCCGGCATTTTTAATTCAATTAAATGGCCAAGCGCCCATGTGACAATATATTTGCTTCCTTCAAAGTAGTGCTTATGAGGCTGTTTGCAGCCAAGCACACGGGCAATTTCACGGGCGACGCTCGGCTTTTCAGCAAGAACGAGAGATTTCAATGCTATTCTCCTTTCCATCCATCAACAGATTACTTGATTAAGTATAACGGAAAGAACACCGTTTTGCATCTTAGAGGAGAAAGGGAATTAAGTTTTTATGTTGAAAATGACTATCAGACAGAAGAAAATGGTTTCTATTTTTTGTAATGAAGGATGTATCGTAACCTGAATCACGGTATAATGAGGCTGGTTTTCCTTTTTATGTTTATGTAGAACCTAAAATTCGCCCTTGTTTCAGTCTGCCAGGAGGGATGTTAAGCATACGAACCATTTTGCATAAAAGCATCATTCGAAGATCGATTAGAAAAAGAAAAAACGGACTAAAGTTAAACAAGGAAAAAGCTCAATCAGCCAAATAAGACTCAGACTGATTGAGCTTTCTTACTATGATCGATTATTCTTGTGCTACTTTTTCCATTTAATCTTGACTGCTCGTTTGATTAGCGCGCTGTTGGAAAGACGCGTCTGACCATTTCGCTAAATTCCTCGAAAAGTCCGGAGACGGGTCTCCCTTGCTGCAATTTTTGTGAATAATCAGCCATGCGTTCGACAAAATCAGGATTTGTTGAAACAAACACATTATCGATTTTTGGATCTGTCTGTTTCACTGTATTCGCAATTTTTCGCTCAACATCCTTTGTCATTTTGCCTTTTAGATGATTGCTGAGTATAACCGCGACATACGCTGTACGATTAGCGACAATCACATTTGCATCGCTTACTTCTTTCAAGTCCGCAACGCGGTCAGCTGCTGTTTGGGCGACTTCCATTCTTGTTTCTTGATTCGTCGGACGGTTGCGGTCAGGCGGATTATACCGGACATTTTGCACACGGTTATCGTTATTTCTTGCTTCATTGTCATAATTATTAGCGGCACATCCAAACAAAAGTGGAATGGCAAGTGCCAAGGTCATGATTAGCTTTGCATATTTCAGCATGATTAGATCATCTCCTTTCAAGAAAAATCATCTCTGTTGTTAATGTGTCTCCATTTCCCTTTTTTATACGGTTAATCCGAAAAAATAAGCGCCGACTGTTCATGTATGTGAAGGAAGATAGAATGAATCATCTGTCGATGAACAATTAAAGATGTAAAAACTAAAGTGTTAAGTTTCATCACGATATAAAAAAAATTGACAAAATGAAAAAAAGCGTAGTATATTTATCTTGAATTAAAAATAAATTAATTCGAGATATTTCAAAAATCTTTAAGAGCATTCAATATGGATTTGGTTTTAGGACTTGCCTGTCACACATAATTTATAGAAAGAAAAAAGATCTTAGCACAGTACCGGCAGATCCTCCTATAAGCCAGCCGTTTTGTGAGGTGAAGGGCAAGTAAGAAAGTGTCTCGAATTAACAATATTTGAATTAAGTATAAAAACTGGAGGAATCGAAATGGAACCTTTCACACAATTAGTCAAAGAACGTCGTTCCGCTCATAATTTTCTTGAAAATCATCCGATTAGCGAAAAAGAGCTAAATGAGATCTTCGAGTTAGTAAAGCTTGCGCCATCAGCTTTTAATCTACAGCATACTCGCTATTTGGTGGTTCTTCATCCTGACTTAAAAGAGAAAGTAAAAAAAGCTGCTTACGGACAACACAAAGTGTCGACAGCGTCTGCCGTCATTGTAGTCTTAGGAGACAAAAAGGCTTATCGAGAAGCAGCTCACATTTATGAAGGGCTTTTAGCACTGGGAATTTTAAATAAGCATGAATTCGAGCAAATGGTAGGGGATACCGTTTCTTTTTATGAAAACAGGGGCGAAGTCTTTCAGCGGGATGAAGCGATTCGAAACGCATCGTTATCAGCCATGCTGTTTATGCTCGCTGCTAAGAGCAAAGGATGGGACACTTGCCCAATGATCGGCTTTGATCCTAACGAACTGAAGCAAACGTTAAATATTTCAGATCCATATGAGCCTGTGCTGATGATTACAGTAGGGAAAGAAAAAATTCAAAGCAGAAGGCCAAGAGGATACCGTAAACCGGTATCTGAATTTGTTAAATATTTATAAAACATCTTAGGGAGGGACAGAAAAATGATGGATGTAGGTTTATTGATTATTCGATTGGTGGTTGGTTTAACATTTATGGGACATGGTGCACAAAAATTATTTGGATGGTTTGGCGGTTATGGGATCAAGGGAACAGGAAGCTGGTTTGAGTCCATAGGCATGAAACCGGGGGTGACGATGGCCTTGTTGGCTGGATTAGCCGAGTTTATTGGCGGAGCTTTATTTGCTGTCGGCTTATTCACTTGGATCGCAGGATTGCTTCTCGCGCTTACGATGCTTGTGGCCATTGTGAAAGTCCATCAAGCGAACGGCTTTTGGGTTACACAAAATGGTTTTGAATACAATTTCGTTCTGCTCGCTGTCGCGATAGGAGTTGCCTTAATTGGACCTGGACAGTACGCAATGGATGCCCTTTTCTAAACAATAAACTTCTTATTGGGATTGAAGGAAAGCAGCCTTCAATCCTTTTTTACGGTTTAGGGGATCTAAAATCGTTTAGTTGTCATAATTTATTCGTTCCCGTTCATAATAACGATACAAATCGAAAGCAAGGAAGCCAGTTGAGATAAGGGGATTGTTATGAAAAACAACAAAAGCAGACAACAGCGCGATCTAATAAAAGGAATCATGCTTATCGTCAAAATTGCATTGGCAGCTGGCGTATCATGGGAGGTAGCGAAGCTGCTGGGCTCCAAACATCCTTACTTAGCACCGTTAACCGTCATTCTTTCTATGCAGGAAACCGTTTGGCATTCAGCTGCCTATGCTTTTTACAGAATGATTGGCACTGTTTTTGGCGTGGCTGTGACGGTCTTTATTGTCAGTCGTTTGGAGGTAAGTGGATGGACGATTGGCTGCTTGTTGCTTGGAGGGATGCTGCTTCCCGTCATACTAAGAGTACATAAAACCATCATTCATCAAGTGGCCTTGACCATTTTGTTAGTGTTTGTCTTTGCTCATCAAACAGCCAGTTATGCCTCGGATCGGGTGAGAGATACCATCGTCGGAGCATTTACCGCTATTTTCATTCACATGTTGCTTTTTCCACCGAGCTATATGAAAGAAGCCGGACAAACCTTAAATCAATTTGGTTTTCATCTTATCCAGCTATTTAAGAGAAGTGCTGATTGGGTCCATGGTCACTGTGATCCTCTTGAGGGACAAGCGTTAAAAAAAGATGTAGCCGACCTGCTGCAGGAGCTGCATCAAGTGCAGAAGGATTTACAAAAAGCAGAGAAAAGCCTTAAATTAAACATTTTCTCAAAAAATAAACAGCAGTCATTAAAGCAATATAAGCACATCCTTTCGCTATTGACAACAGGCTATCTGTATATTTCCAACATTCTTCCTCCGTTCCACGACTGGACCAAAATGGGAACGATGTCAGCAGATGAACGAGAGCAATGGACCATGCAATTAAAAATGCTGGGGGAATACATGGGAAATCAGCTCCATCAAGCAATGGAGAAGCAAAATCATTCAGGAGCTTCCGGGCGGATGCCTGACTTGCTTGACTTATCTGCGCTTTCCCTACAAATTAGTGTTCCGTCAGAGTTAAAATGGTACCGATATCCATTAAGTCTGTATCAGCAAACCGCCCAATTCATTCAAGAATTAAAAATGACACGGCAATAACGGAGGAGAAGTAAGCCTTCTCCTTTTTCTTTGCCATGCAAAGCCAATCAATTAGTAAGCTTGATATCGCATCTATACATATAAAGAGGAAAATTTTTATTGGTAAGGCTTGCTTGAACCAATAAATTAGATTAATATCTAATTAGATGTATATCGAATTAAAGAGAAAGATAATAACGCTTCCGCATTTTCATCAGATGATGGAAAAATCAATTAGTAAAAAAATGATGAGCAAACAACGACGATATCCATCATTTATTATTTTTTGCTCATCTAATTAGATATATATCAAATTAGAGAGGGGAATTGGATGGGAAGCATAGCTCATCTTTTGCAACAAGAAAAGCATTATCTGCGGCTATTTGGAGCGGGAATTGTGAATGGAATCGGCGATCGCTTTAGTCAAGTGGCGCTGTTATCGTTACTTTTAGAATTAACGGGCTCCGGGTGGGCTGTTGGTGCTGTTTTAGCCATTCGTGTTTTTCCTTTTTTATTATTCGGTCCTTTAGGAGGAAAGCTGGCCGATCAGTTTTCACGAAAAAACATCCTAATTATAACCGATCTATCTAGAATCATTTTTGCGATTTCGTTGGCATTTGCCAATAGCGCAGATGATATTTGGCTGATTTACATTAGTACGTTTATGCTAGCCGCAGGAGAATCCATTTACGCTCCTGCGCGAAAATCGTGGATTCCGTTGCTTGTCAAAAAAGATCATATCATCAAAATTAACAGTTTAGAGCAAGTTATGCTTGGCATTGTTTTAATCGGAGGATCATTGTCCGGGGGAATCGTGGCTTTTTATTTTGGAACGGATTTGACATTTTGGCTGAACGGGCTTTCATTTTTGCTTGCGGCTTTTATGATCGCTTCCATTCCATTCGTCCATCGAAAGAGAGAGCCAGATAAAGAAAAAAGAACAGGCATCTTTCACTCGATCCAAACAATCAAAAAGTTAGTAATAGCTTCTGCCGCTTTGTATATTGTCTGCTTGTTTGAACTGATTGTGCCGCTGTTTAATGGCATTGATAATGTTCTCATTAGCATCTATGCCATTCAAGAGTTTCATCTTGGCGATATAGGAGTCGGTCTGTTTTACGGGGCTCTTGGAGTGGGATTAATGTTAAGCTTTATGATTTCCCAGCGAATCACTCAGCATCTTTTATTCATTGGGCTGGCGGCACTTATAATAGAAGGGATAGGTCTTATGGTTTTAAGCCACGTCTACTTAGCATGGATCGCTTGTCTGCTTTATATTTTCATCTCTTTTGCATCTGGTATTTGCAATACATGTATGGATTCCATCGTTATGCAAGAAACACCTGTTGGCCAGCAAGGCTTCGTATTTGGATGGCTGGTAACCGTGTCAAACACCTTCATCGGAATATCCATGTTCACAGCTGGAATCATATTAGAAGCCGTGAGTAATCGAATGCTTGGTTTATTGGGAGGAATCGGCTTTGTGCTAACAGGGCTATTTCTTGCTATGGTATATTGGACTAAACAAAAGAAACGAATGATGAGAAAAGAATCATTTGATACGAATAGTCGAGGAGAAGATACGCGATGAACAAGCGATTGGTTGGTGCGGATATTTACCATGAAGGATTTGTATAATATATTTTCACGGTTCACGGCCGCATTGGCATGGTGACAGGGAAAATGCCACTTCTTATCAATTGAGGTTGATTTTTAACACATCTACCGAGAAGCTCCCCCTCTAAACGGAATGAAGGCAGGAGAGGTTCATAATGCTAATGAATAAAAGTTTCTGTTTTTAAAGGAGGCAAAAAAGCTGTTGAACGTATGACTTGATTCATACGCTCAAACAGCTTTTTGTTTCAGGCTGCCTCATGCCGCCCAAACGGCTGGGCTTTGTGAGCTGTCATGATTTAGCTTTAGCAGGATGAAGCATTCGAAACATCGGAAGCATGATGATCATCCCAATGAAAAACAGCGCGGCGGAAATCTGATAAATAAGAAATAGAGATAGCTGTTCCTTCAAGAGACCAGACAAGCTCATTGTAATGACCATCGCTCCCATGAACATCGGTGTCAATATGCCGTTGACACGGCCTACGAACGCTGCATCCGTTTGATTCATAATAATGGTGTTCATGCCGATATGAAAAGCTGGCATAAACAAACCAATAGAAAACTCTGCCAATAGAGTGAGCCAAAACAGAGTGGACCAGCCGATCACAAAAATCCCTATGGCCATACTGCCCATTCCCATCATGAGTAAAATATGCGGCGCCACTCGATGGGAAAATGCCATAGCTAAACCTCCACCGATCATCATAGCGGCCCCGTGTGCGGCGAACAGCCATTGCAAATAGCTTTCTTCCATCCCAAGCCGCTCAGTCACAAGAAAGATAGACAAAGGCTGGATTAATCCCATCCCGAATCCAGCGGCAATAAATCCTCCGCCAAGAATCACAAGCACTTTACGCGACCATACATAGCGAAAGCCTTGCTTCATTTCATTCCAAAGGGGGACAGAAGAATCAGCTTTTTCGATTCGATCCGGCGGCAGCAGGGTTAGCACAAGAGCAGAGAATAAAAAAGCGAGACCGACGATCGCCATGGAAATATAAATTCCAAATTGTTGAAATACAAATGTTCCTAATACAGGGCCAATCACAACAAAGACGGCCATCATGGTTTGGAATAGCGACATGCCTGCTTGCATCTGTGCTTCGTGAACGTGCACTTTAAATAATTTCATTCCCGAAGGCTGAGAAAACTGCGATAAAATGGCAGAAACAAAGGTTGCGAGAAACACTGCTTTCCATGTGCTAAATAAAAGTGCAAGAAGGATGGCAAAAATTGATAGGGCACTTAAGAGATCACACCAGATCATCGTGCGTTTAGGCCGCCAGCGGTCGGCAAACGTTCCGCCGATAAATGAAAAGATAAAAATGGGTGCAAATTCAGCCACTGAAATAAGTGAAATAGCAAGTGCGTTGCCATTCGTTTTTTCGGTAACAAACAATAAAATCGCAAAGTTGCGAATCCAAATGCCGATTTGGATAAGCACTCCTGCTGTCATAATCGTTTGAATAAAGCGATTACGCAATAGCGAAGCCATAGATGGATTTGTATGTGTTACGGACATAACATAACCTCTCTACTTGTATTTATTTTCAAACTGTTAAGGCTTTGCAAGATTTAGCTGCCATGACACTCCAACTGTTGGCTGAATGGAGATGGAGCAAGCAGCATGAGAATTTTTCTTCCCTGTGCCACTGTTCAAATGTTTGCTTGCTTAAAAATATGGCCGGCGTAAACGAGTGAGGATGGCTGCTGTTAATCGCATCATCGGCTTGTTCCTTTAAGAGGAATGCCGCATATCAAACCGCCCCATTTTCATGATGAAAAAACATGCTTGATTTCTATTGGTTTGAACCCTTTTCCAATTCTCTCCTTTATCAAACGTGTAAAAACAATAGGAGAAAATATACGAATATACGTTCTGTATCTCTATTATCAATCATCAGTGGCCATTTGTCAACTAAATAATCAATTTTTGAATTGATAGAAAAAGGGGGATTAAAAAGCGAAAACATCCGCCAAAAGGGATTTTCATATTTTTGCCGAATGAAAAATAGAAAACAAACTTCTCTAAATAAATACTATATGACTCTCCACATCACATAAAAGAGAAAAAGTCGTTCAATAACATTTTTGTCCCTCCTTTTGCTGTATCAACTGTCCGTGGGTAAAAAATGGATCGTGATAAAAATAAGCGACATGATGAAGTGATGATGATCAACATAGCGACGAAGGAAGATTGACAAAAACGAAAACTATTGAATGATGGGGGAGAAAGCGAATGAAGAAACGCTTAGCAAGCATCACCTGTATCATGATTTTTCTAGCAAGTTGTTCAAATCAATCGGAAGATAACGAGCAAAATGACTCCCATCCTGTTGAACACGAAAGCATCATTGCGCAAGATTTAAGCGCGCCATGGGCGATAGAATGGGACGGCACCTCCTTTTATATTTCAGAACGGACAGGTTCCATTGTCAAAATAACAGGCAAGCAGAAGGTAAGGCAAAATCTTCAATTGGATAAAAGGCTTGCGACGGCAGCTGAAGCAGGAGTATTAGGTTTTGCCCTCCACCCAGAGAAAAAGAACTATGCTTTTTTATATTACACATACGAGGATGAACACGGACAATTTAATCGAGTAGTAGAACTGCGTGAAAGGAGTGACGGATGGACAGAAGAGCGAGTGTTGTTAGATCGCATCCCAAGCGGCAATTTTCACCATGGCGGTAGAATCAAAATCGGACCAGATCGCAAGTTATATATTGCCACTGGAGATGCAACCGATCCAATGCTGGCGCAGGATTTATCGTCAATTGGAGGAAAAATTCTGCGGATGAATTTGGATGGGACGATACCAAGAGACAATCCTTTTTCTGACTCATTTGTTTATAGCTATGGGCATCGCAACCCCCAAGGTCTGGTTTGGGATGAGAACGGTCAGCTGTATAGCTCTGAACATGGCTCCAGCGCGCATGATGAGATCAATACGATCCAACCTGGGGGCAACTATGGCTGGCCTTTTATTCAGGGAGACGAGAAACAGGAAGGAATGATCAAGCCGTTATTCCATTCTGGCGGTCATACTTGGGCGCCATCTGGACTCGCTTATAACCGTGGAGTTTTATACGCTGCCCAACTGCGTGGCGAAGGAGTTTTGGCGTTCAATCTTGAAACGAAAACATATAAGCAAATCGTGAATCATGTGGGCCGGGTACGTGATGTGTTTATATGGAAGGATGATTTATATTTTGTCACGAATAACACGGACGGCAGGGGGGTTCCCGGTCATCACGATGATAAGTTCATCCGGATTCCGTTAGCGAAGAGTTTTTCACACTAGCCTAAAAGAAGCTTTCTGCGTTGCTTTATAAAAACATGTCGAGGTTTACGGAAATCGAGAAAAAGGAGAGAGGTTTGTGAAAGAAACGAAAACGATTTTAATGAGCGATTCCCTTGTTTTCTCTATGCCTGTTGAGCCATCACAAGAACCATTTGTTGACCTTGCTTACTTTGATCCAGATATTGCAGTAGATCCGGTTTTTGCAAACAGAAGCGATTACTTTTCGTTTGTGTCCGCCTGTCGATAGCCAAGAAGCTTTCTATAGCCAAAGCCTTGCTTCCAAAGGGCCTGCGCTTTTTGGTTAAAGAAGGATACAGACCTTTGCATATTCAGCAGCGTGCTTTTGATCGTGCTTTGCAACGGGCAAAGCTCCAGTTTCCAAACAAAAATTCAGCTGATCTTATAGCAGAGGCATCTAAATATGTGGCTCCGCCAAATATAGCTCCTCACCCAACAGGAGGAGCCATCAATTTAACTTTGGTTGATGTGAACGGCAGCGAGTTGGACTTTGGTACACCGTATGATGCTATACCGCAAGAGACAGACAACGCCACTTTTTTTGACGCAGCCAATATTAGCGAAGAAGCTCGAAAAAACCGGCAAATCCTCGCTCATGCTCTTCAATCTGTCGGTTTTGTGAATGATTTTACAGAATGGTGGCATTGGTCGTACGGTGACCGGTATTGGGCGGTGATGACTCAAGCCAACCAAGCCCTTTATCCCGCTGTTTTCGAACAAGAACGGATCGGTTTATATAAACATTCATAAATCAATAGCGGTGTCGTTATCCAAAGACTAAACTGCAAAATTTGAATGGTTAGACAGAACAGGAGAGAGGCGAATGATCGAATATCCATTTTTACGAAAAGGAGCAACAATTGGTATCACCGCACCTTCCTCAGGCGTCAAGCCCGCTTTGCATCCGATGCTTCGAGGGGCTTGCGAACGCATAGAGAAAAAAGGGTATAAAGTCGTTTGCGGTGAAACGGTTTGGACGCAAGAAAAAGCCAAATCGGCTCATGCAAAAAAGAGAGCGAACGAATGGATGGACATGATGCAAAATGAAAAGATTGATTTGATCATCCCGCCTTGGGGAGGGGAGCTATCAATTGAGATTCTCGAAGAACTCGATTTTGCAAATATTAACAAAAAATGGATTTTAGGGTATTCTGATACAAGCGTTCTGCTATTAGCGATTACGCTAAACACCGGAATCGCCACTGCTCACGGAACGAACTTTGTAGATATTAGAGGTGAATATGTTGATGAGACAACAGCCATGTGGGAGACGGTTTTGTCGACGCAGCCAGGTGCAGCTGTGATTCAATATTCTTCGCGAAAATATCAAAAGGAGTGGCAGCATGACAACCCATCTCCATGCGTGTTCCATCTTACAGAAGAGACATATTGGAAAACCATTACAAATAGACCTGTCAACCTGCAAGGCCGATTGCTCGGTGGCTGCATTGATGTCATTCGGCATTTGATTGGCACACCTTATGGCCGTGTCCGTGATTTTCGTCAAACCCATCTCAACGGCGAGCCTATCATTTGGTATTTAGAAAACTGCGAGCTTTCCACTACAGATTTGCGGCGTTCTCTTGTGCAAATGAAATTGGCGGGCTGGTTTGATCATTGTTCGGGAATTTTGTTTGGGCGCAGCGCTGCCAATAAACCGATTGATGGCTATACAGCAGAAGATGTGTATCAAGATTTGGCGCAAGAGCTGCAAATTCCCATTGTGTACGATATCGACTGCGGACACGTTCCGCCGCAAATCACTTTTATTAACGGAGCGTTGGCTGAAGTCAAAGTGAACAACGGAAAAGGGATCGTTATCCAACATTTCAAACCGTAAATGTAAGCAAAAGAGACATGAACATCGCTCCTAAATTCAGGAGGGTTCATGTCTTTCAAAACGGTTGCTCTGATGGACAGCTATTGTTCAGCAAACAGGATGAAAGAAGCTCTAAATGTGGCGATAGGAGCCCATCGAACCCTTTACTCTTGCTTGAAGGTTAATGTCTATGATGGTTTATAGCACGATAAAGGATTTCCTGATAAAGTTCGTTCCAATCATGATAATAGTCTATTACTTCATTTGGATTAATAAAAATTCTTTCAACTGATTCGTATTTTCCTTCAAAATCCAATACTTGCTCAATATCCATACGATAAAAAACTTGATAGCCGATTTTGGGATAAGGACTGCTTTCATCCCATTTGGGATTGGCGCTATGATCAACGACAATATGCCCTAAAAGAAAACAGCTTCCTCTCACATAGCCTTCCTCATATGCTTCACGTTTGACACATTCTGTAGGAGTTTCTCCTTGTTCCATATGTCCGCCGGGAAAGTCCCATCCCCTATGGTTAAGATTCACCAGCAGCAGCTTGCCATCTTGAAAGCAAAAAGCGTGAGCACTTGTTATTAAATGTCTTGGCGGAAGCTGTGTATCCGGATTCCACGTTAATCTTACTTTTGCCTCTCCCCATTGAACAACTTTTGTGATCATGTTTTTCCCTCCATTTCTATCTTACTATAAAAAGAAAAAATAAAGGTTTTTAAAACAGGAATGGTTCAAATGAACTGAAATTTTCCTCGTATCTTTACTTTTCAATGTCATGCTCGTAACGATCTTATCAACGGGGCTCCGTTTTTATTTGTTGAATAAGGGGGAAACAGATATGAAGAAAACGATCTATGATTGTAGTATTGCTTATAAGAAGCCTTATTACTGGGGCGATGTAGTACCATTATAAATTATGAGAAGTTGGTTTGGGAAGGGGGAGCGAATAAGGCGTTACCGCCGCCGCAACACGCAGGCATTTACTATTTTTAGCTTGGGCGTCTTTCGTTTTATCATGCGCGTTCATATTTATTGGACTGTACAATATGGATGCGCCGCTTGTTGAAAAGGATCATTACGCCGTCTGCGCCTGTTTTTTAGTCATGTCCTCATTCGTGCTGCAAAAAAAAACGATTCGCGACAATATCGAAGACGATAATTATGAGAAAGAGCATATGACAAAAAGGAAAGAAAAAGAAGAAGCGAAATGATCCTTAGATGAATGTTCAATTATGTATTCATTGTCGCTAGCTGTCGAAGAGGCATCCTGATAAAAAATCAGCCATCCAGCAAAAGAAAAATTGAGCAAGTGTAAAAGCGGACAAATGAAGGTTGACTTCATGCGTCCGCTTTTGTTTTGCTCTTATCGTCTGTTTATCTTGGCTTTCATGAAGTAAAAAAGGAAGACAACTTACTGTTGAAAATAATCAGGGTGATAAAACCCTTCAAAGCTTGGGTCTGTTTCAATGATTTTTTGAAATTCTGGAGATTTGTAAGCTTCCATAATGTCTTTTACAAATGGTTTGTCTTTATCCTTAGTTCTAACGGCTACGAGATTTTGATATTCAAACGGCGGATTTTCTAAATATAAAGAAGAAGATAGCTTACGGCCTGACGACAAAATGAAGTTCCCGTTCACCAACGCATAATCGACATCGGGAATCGTCCTAGGAAGCTGGGCCTGCTCCACTTCGACAAAGGTAAAATTCACTTTCCGCGAGATGATATCTCTTTCCGAAACAGATATAGGCTTGTAATCTGGTTTTAACTGGACCCAACCGAGCTGCTCCAAAATTCTTAACGCCCTAGCTATATTAGGGGGATCATTTGGAATCGCAATTTTGTCTCCAGTCTTTAAGTCATCCAGCGAATCATGCTTATCAGAATATACTCCCATTGGAGCGGTAGGTACTTTAATAACTTCAGTCAGATCTAGTTTATTCTCTTTTTTGAAATTCTCTAAATAAGCGGTATGCTGGAATATATTCACGTCGATGGAGCCCTCGGCCAAAGCGGAGTTGGGCTGGATAATATCGTTAAATTCCACGTAGCGAATCGTATAGCCTTTTTTCTTTAAGTGAGCGTTCCTGTAATGAGGAAAAATGAGGTTTGAAACAAAAAAGTCCCCTTGGTATGATACAGGGTGTCATGGCCATGACCCCTAACTAATAAACCAAGGAGGACTCGATATGAATTATAACCGAAATTCGAAAATTAGACAAATCACTGAACAAACGTTAATCATTGGCGTCGATGTTGCGAAACACAAACATGTGGCAAGAGCTCAAGATTATCGGGGAATGGACTTATCAAAGGCCGTTGTATTTGAAAACTCAAGAATAGGGTTTCAAACGTTTTTAAATTGGGTACACACCTTGATGAACCAACATGAAAAAAGAGATGTCATCGTAGGAATGGAGCCAACCGGACACTACTGGTTGAATCTCGCTTATTTTTTAACTTCACATGACATCCTATGTGTGACAGTCAATCCGATGCATGTGAAACGAAGTAAAGAGCTGGATGACAACTCTCCTACGAAAAACGACGTGAAAGATGCGAAGGTCATTGCCCAACTCGTCAAGGATGGCCGATATTCCATCCCGATTCTTCCAGAGGGAATCTACGCAGAATTACGTGAAGGCGTGAAACTTCACGATATGATGACACAGGATCTATATGCGGTTCAAGCTCAAGTACACAATTGGCTGGATCGATATTTTCCTGAGTTTCTTACGGTGTTTAAAGATTGGACAGGAAAAGCAGCGCTACAGCTTTTGAAATTGGGATATCTGCCAAACGAAATCGCAAAGATTCCATCCGAACGGCTTCTTGTAGAAGTCAAGAAAGTGGCGAAACGAGCTGTTGGAATGAAGCGAATGGAACAGTTCAAAGAGGCTGCCAAAGTCTCCATTGGACTTCAACCGGGCACTCAAATGGCCAAAGAAGAGTTACGTTATTTACTCGAGAAATACGAGTATTTAACCCATCGTCTAGACGAATTGGAAAAGCAGTTAAGTGAAATGGTTCAAACGATTCCGGGGGCCAAAGAGATGTGTGAGATCAAAGGCATCGGAGAAATGACCGTGGTTGGTTTTTTCGCTGAAGTGGGCAACCTCCACCAATATCAGCATCCACGCCAAATCATTAAATTGGCGGGGCTGAACTTAAAAAAGAATGAATCAGGGAAACATCGAGGAAAAACAACGATTAGTAAGCGAGGACGAAAACGACTGCGCGCCCTCTTATTCCGAGTGGTGATGCCTTTATCAACGAAAAACAAAGGGTTTAAAGCCTTACATGAATACTATCGTACACGGACTCATAATCCATTAACCGGTAAGCAGTCTCTTGTCGCTTTATGTAGTAAACTCATTCGAATCTTATTCGTCATTGGTCGACGTCAAATTTCGTTCAGTGAAGAGAAAATGATACAAGATATTCCACACTTAAAGACATTACAGGAAATTGCCTAATCTCAAACAATGTATCGAAGATAGACATTAGAAGCACGGAGAAGTCGGTCGTAAATCCCCATTCGGGCATAGACCCAGCAAGTGAGCATATTCCGACCTCCACCTCATGGATAGGTTGAACGAAGGAATGTAGGAGCGAAGGACTCCGTGAGACATGGGAGGGTACACCGCCATGAGACAAGTGGAGATCCATTGGTGCGATCATAAGGAAATGTCCTCCATTTTTAAAAAATTGGATGATGGAGCTTGTCCCCCTACATTCTATCTATCCAAAAATTTATAGATATTCAATATCTATCCTTATTTCTGATGTCTACGAAACGTCTATGTTCATGAAAATCGAAGAAATTCAAAGAAAAAACGAGAAAATTGATATTTTATAGAGGGAGGCTCTATTCCTTTTTTCACTTGATCAATATACGGACCTGGCGTAAACCCGAAGACCAATGTTTTACTTTTTTCCTCATGAGCGCTGCTTGTACTTGTTTGATTAGTCCCGCATCCTGAAACTGTGAACACCAATAAAAGCATACTGATCATCCATAGCCCTTTTTTCATCTAACTATTCATCTCCCTTCGTCTATTTAATTCGTAGTTATCCTATGTGATTAAATGGAATATATCATAAAGGTGACTGGCAATCAAGATGAAGTTTTTCCAAATTTATCACAAATACAATTCAATTCATAGTTGACATATAGGTTTTGTATGATTAATATTGAGAGTAATCAATTTCAAGTAGGCGATAATACAGACATACTGCCTCTGATCTTAGCTTAGTCATTTTTAAGGAGTGGAAAAGCTTATGACTGATAAGAAGCGAAATGGATTCATTGAGAGTCTAAAAGATGGAAGAAGTGTGTGGATGGATGGAGAAAAGATCAACAATCTCGCGGAACATCCAGATTTTTCAGGAACATTGGCGACGATCAACCGCTTGTGGGAGATGCTGGACTCTCCGAAAGAACAGAAAATAGTAGGGTTTGTCAGTCCAAAAACAGGCCAGTATGTCCATCAATCCTTTTTAGTTCCCGCGGATCTTAAGGATATCATTTCACGAAGAGAGGCATTTACCTTATGGTCAAGAAAAACGTTTGGCGTAATGAGTAGACTATCGGATTATGCCAGTTCTTTAATTACGGGGTATTTTATTGATCGAGATCAATTTACCAAATATGACCCTAGCTTTTCTGAAAAAACTGAACAGTACTATGAACAGGCCAGAGACGAACGCCGGATCATCACCACGGCTGTCTTAGATCCACAGATTGATCGATCCAAACTGTCGGCCGAGCAAACAGATCCTGACGCCTTATTAAGAGTCGTTCGTAAAACTGAAGAAGGCGTTGTTGTCCGCGGTGCCAAAATGATTGCGACAGCTGCTCCATATGCTCACGACGTTATTATTATGCCGCATCAAAAGCTCTCTGAAAGCCAAGCAGACAGTGCCTATATGTTTATTGTTCCCCTAAATTCAAAGGGATTGCACATCGTCTGTCGCGAATCGTTTGCTTCTCAAGACCAAGAAAAGCATCCATTAAGCGCCCAATTTGATGAAATGGATGCGGTGCTGATTTTTGATGATGTTTTGATTCCGTGGGAGCGGGTATTCATCAAGGAATCAGCCGAAGGTGTTTTTCAAGCTCAGTTGCATCAGCAACTGAATGTGCTGGCACATCATCAGACCGTTGTTCGATTGCTGACAAAGTTGCAGTTTGTAGCGGGAGTCGCTACGGCCATCGCCCAATCGATCGGAGCAGATCACTATCTTCATGTTCAAGAAAAGCTAGGAGAGCTTTACACACAACTTGACAGCATCGAAGCTTTACTTATCGCTTCAGAAATTCAAGGCGCTTTCCATCGCGATTCCGTCTATCTTCCAGCTCGTGTGCCTTTGCAAACGGCCCGGAATTTAGGAACTCGCTACTATCCTCGCGCGATTGAAATTTTAAAACAAATTGGAGCCGGCGGTTTTATTCAGCTTCCTTCTACTCCGATTGAAAAAAGTGAGACAATCTCGCCGCTATTAAAAAAATATTACAAAGGAGCCAATGTCGATGCTACAACCAAAACAGCTTTATTTCAAATCGGATGGGAGCTGGTTGGAAGTACATTAGGATCAAGGCATGATCTGTATGAAAGGTTTTATACAGGAGATCCTGTACGTACGTTTGCACAGCAGTATGACTTGTACGATAAGCAGCCTCTTAAAAAGAAACTTCATCATTTTTTAGAGAACATTAGCGAGAGGAAGGAAAAACATGAGCCAAGCCATTCCGTATATTCAACGCCTTCATGATGACAGAAATGTCTGGATCAACGGAAAGAAAGTGAACAATATCGAGCACCATCCTGCGTTTAGGGGAACGATTTGTACCATTCAATCACTGCTGAACTTGCAGAAAAATGAAGAAACAAAATCTCTGTTAATGTATCGGACAGAAGAAGGAACAGACGCGCATCTTTCTTTCCTTATTCCAAGAACGCACGAAGATTTACAGAAAAAGAGAATTGCCTATCAATACTGGGCGGATCAAACGTTTGGCGTGATGAGCCGTCTATCAGAATATTCCCGTTCCCTAATTACGGGCTGGTATGCCAACCGCGCAGAGTATGAATCATCACACCCTGGTTTTTCCGAAAAAATCGCTCATTACTATCAACAATCTCGTGATTTGGATTTGCTATCTACAGCAGCCGGCCATGATCCGCAAAGGAATCGTTCAAATATAACTAAAAAAGGCAAGGAGGGACTGTTACGTATTACCCGCCGAAATCGGGAAGGAGTCTTTTTAAGCGGTGCTAAAATGATTGCGACAGCGGCTCCTTATGTGGATGAACTGTTGCTTTTCTCCTTCCATAAAAGGAGCGAAAGTGAACGAGAATTTGCGAATGTTTTTGTAGTGCCAGTCCATGCGAAAGGTCTTCATATCGTTTGCCGTGAATCTTTCGCTTATGACCATCCTGTTGATTATCCGTTAAGCTCTCGGTTTGACGAGATGGATGCGGTGCTGATTTTTGATGAAGTATTTCTCCCATGGGAGCGAGTGCTTGTCTATGAAGATCCTGAATTTTCTTGGAAGCTTCGCATTGATCGCGCTGCTTCTTTACTAAGTCAGCATCAAACCGTTGTTCGTCTTGTTAGTAAATTAGAAAGTGTAGTAGCGATCGGAAATGAACTAGCAGAAACAGCGGGAGCCACAGCCTTTTTACACGTAAAAGAGAAGTTAGCAGAGCTCATCATTCAACTTGAAACAATAAAGGCGCTGCTCATTGCTTCTGAACATCACGCGCAGTTGTATAATGGTGTCTTGCTTCCCGCCCCCAACTTCTTAACAACTGCTCGTAATCTCGGAACGCGGTTTTATCCAAGAGCATTGGAAATTTTACAGCAAATTGGAGCCGGTGGACTTTTGCAGGTGCCTTCCAGCATCGAGGAATTTGATAGTCCTATCCGTTCGTTTCTACATGAATATTATAAAGGGACATACTCATCTGCTAAAGAAAGAACAAAACTTATCAAACTCGCTTGGGATCTCATTGGCAGTCCGCTCGGTGCACGACATGAATTGTATGAGCGTTTTTATTCTGGCGATCCTGTCAGAACATATGCAGCCCAGTACCATTCTTATCAGCACAAGCAGCGGCTGATTGATTTTGCCTATGAAGTTTTAAAATGAGGAGGTTCTTTTCATGTCCGTCCATTTTTATTGGTACGTACCCACAAATGGTGATGGTGAATATTTAGGATTAAAAACTCCAGAGCGTCCTCCGACGCTGGATTATATCGTACAAATCGCCCAGACAGCGGAAGCAGCTGGGTTTGAAGGAATTCTAATTCCGACCGGCATCCCTTATTTAGACTCGTGGATGGTGGGATCTGCTATTATCCATCATACAAAAAAAATCAAACCATTGATCGCCTTTCGTCCCGGTTTTATTGCTCCTACAGTGGCAGCGAAGATGGCGGCAACTCTTCATCATTTTGCGAATGGAAGAGTTCTTGTTAATGTCGTAACGGGAGGATCAGCGAAAGAACTGGGCCAAGACGGGGACTTCCTTGAACATGATCAGCGTTATCATCGGACAAGCGAGTTTCTCCATGTCGTCAAAAACGCTTGGACTCAGCCTTCATTCAACCATCAAGGCCATTACTTTACCATTAAAGATGGAACATTACGCCCGTCTATCTCTAAAAATCCAAATATTCCTATTTATTTTGGTGGATCATCTGAGATTGCTAAAGAAGTGGCTGCCCAATCGGCGGATGTTTATCTTCAATGGGGGGAGCCTGTAGCACACGCTAAACAGCAAATAGAAGATGTAAAACAGCGGGCGCAAAAATATGGACGAACATTAGAATATGGAATTCGCCTCCATATTGTGATTCGTGATCACGAACAGGAAGCGTGGGACGCAGCCTATAAAATTATCAGCAAGGTGGATTCGACCGTTCAGCACAATATAGATCATTATTATGAAACAACGGATTCTGTTGCTCAAAAAAGAATGAATGAATTATCTAAACGCAATGATCGGTTTGATAAATACGGCTGGACCGGTATCGGAAAAGTCCGAAAAGGAGCAGGGACGGCACTGGTCGGTACTCCTGAACAGGTAAGAGAAGGGCTGCAGGAATATATTCGTGCAGGCGTCACACATTTTATTTTATCTGGATTTCCTCATTTAGAAGAGGCGGAACGCTTAGGACGCTCTTTGCTTCCATTATTTAAAGAAACGGTGTTAAGTTAATGGATTTGTGGCAACGAAAGGAGAGTGGGATCTTTGCAATTTTCGATTTGGGGTTCTAATCTTTCGGGCGGTTTTTTGCGTGCAAGAGTAGAAGAAAATCAAGAATGGAGCTTCGACTATAATCGGAAGCTTGTAAAGACGGCGGAACAGCTCAATGTAGCCTCTGTTCTGTTTCCGGTCCGCTACATTGGGAGCATCGGGGGGCATTCGCCAGAAAAGCATGGACAGCTTGACCCATTGGCAATAATCGCAGCTCTAGCAGCAGAAACAAAAAGAATTCATTTGATTGCAGCGGTACTACCGGCTTTTATTCACCCCGCTACATTAGCCAAAATCGGTGCTACTATCGATAGGATTTCTAATGGAAGATTTCATATTAACCTTGTGAGTGGATGGTTTAAACAAGAGCAGGAAGCGTTTGGACTTGAATGGATTGCGCACGAGGAACGGTACAAACGCTCTATAGAGTATCTCGAAGTGTTGAAGGGGTTATGGACACAAGACCATTTCTCATTTGATGGAACCTATTACAAAATTAAAAATGCGACATTGCTTCCAAAACCAACTCAAAAGCCTTATCCCGCGATTTATCAAGGAGGGAATTCTAAAGAGGCACAAGAAATGGCCGGGCGTCTCTCAGATTATTACTTTATGAACGGCGCTCCAATCGAAGAGCTAAAAAAACAAATCCAATCCGTTCGTGCGATTGCCAGCCGATACGGACGCTGGATCAAATTTGCTGTCAATGCGTTTGTTATTGCCAGAGCAACAACAGATGAGGCGCTGTCAGAGTATCAATTCATTATTGATAACGCAGATGAGGCTGCTATTGAGAAGTTGCAAAAACGAACAGAAACAAAAGGAATGTGGAAGAACGCGTCTGTTCTACCCGATTTTGTGGCTAATAACGAAGGATTTCGAACCGGCCTTATTGGCAGCTATAAAGAAGTGGCTGAAAAAATCAATGCTCTTCAAGACATTGGAATTGATAAAGTGCTATTAACCTTTCGTTTCCCTTTAGTTGAGCTTCCGGAATTTTACGATCATGTCGTCCCTTTGCTTCATCCAAAATCGGTAAAGTATCCATCATAAAAATAAAGAAGGAGAGAAGAATCGATTGTTCTCCTGATTTCTAAAAAAGAGAATGAAAGAGTTCCACTCAACCAAGTTTGTTCGCTTTCTCAAGCGACAAGCACCAACAAGGAAATGGAAGGAACGCGCATATCTAGGTCGCTAAAAACTCTCAATGATCTATTTTTTGTATCGCATTCTAAACACCTGAAGCATCGACAATCCGCAGAGAGGAGAATGAACATTGCTAAATTGCATACCGATTACTTGGGGAAAAGAACGTTTAATGGCCTCCATTCATTATCCTGATCCATCCTTTTCAATGGCAAAAGCACCGGTTGTGATTATTTGTCATGGATTTATTAGTACACGTATCGGCGTCGATCGATTGTTCGTCCAAACAGCTGATCATCTCTCGTCCCAAGGAATGGCGGTGATCCGCTTTGATTATGTTGGGTGCGGAGAAAGCAGCGGAGAATATGGAGATAATCGGTTAGATGATCTGATCCATCAGACAAGAACCGTCATTGACTACGTCACAAGCATGAAATCATTTCAAAACCATACGATTACATTGATTGGCCATAGTCTAGGCGGCGCTGTGGCGCTGCTTACAGCTGCTGTAGATCCAAGAGTACAGTCTCTTGTGCTTTGGGCTCCATCTGCTCGCCCTTATCATGATATTACACAAATTGTTCAGCGACAGATTGGATCGACTCATGTTACGAGAACAATCGACTATTGTGGTTATCGATTGAATCCAGATTTTTTTGCTTCTTTAGCAGAACACGATCCATTGTCAGAGGCTGAGAATTTTCAAGGGAACGTCTTAGTTGTGCACGGAACGAATGATGAAGATATTCCTGTAGAAACTTGCTATTCCTATGACCGCGCCTTTGCGATTCGCCGAAAAGGAAAGTACACTAAAAAGATCATTTCAGGCGCCAACCATACCTTTTCGTCGATTGCGCATCGAGAAATGCTGTTGGAGACAACAAGCGATTGGATCAAACAAGAACGATCCTATCAACAACTGCGCGCTTAGATCAAGCTATCTTTAAAAATACGTATAAGATTTCTTCTGCTACCGCGTCACTCCTTATGGTACAATAAGGAAAAAAGGAGAGTTGACATGCAGTGGGGAGACCTCATCTTTTTGCTGTTGATGCTCGCGTTATTTGCGGCTTTCATAAGTGCGATCTTTTGGGCGACCCGATCATTATTAGGGAGAAGCAGAGGCTCTGAAAGCCAATTAACTCAAATAGAAGAAAAGCTCGATCGGATCATTGAACTGCTGGAGAAGCAAAGGAAAAAATAGCGGATGGATGGTATAAGGGCGTAAAAAAAGAGAAACACTAACCCAAAATGAACGGAATGGAGGTACATATGCAACGGGTCATTTTGGGATTAGGGTTAATCGGGATGATGACTGTAAGCTCTCACCACACTTATGCAGAATCTGAACGATCTTTGCCATGCAGCATGATTTTGCCATCTGTAGATCAGCGAAGTAAAAATGCAAACGGAGCCGCTCTGATTTACAAGGTGAAGCTGACGCCAAGTTTTCCGCGAACAAGCATCAGTATCCACGCTCTCCATTTGCCCGCCCCTAGCACTTTAGGAAATTACGATACGTATGAAGGGTTTGCTTTTATTCCAGGAGAAATTAGCTGGCGATTCAAGCTCCAGCCCATCCAAGAAAAGCATGGTTCGATATGGGCGGGAAAAATAGAGGATATTACCGCTCAAATGACAGGAGTGCAAATACAAGTGCGCCCATCCAATTCAAAAACGAGGCAATTAGGAGCTCCTGTCTTAACGAACCATGTGAAATATTGTAAATGAATATCGAAAAATAAAAAATAGCTGGCTGTTCATAGCCAGCTATTTTTATGACAGAAATGGCAAATGAACAATTGATCGATTCACTTATAATCCTCGTGTTGTATACGTATGATGAATGACGGCACTTGTCAAAACTCACGGTTGGAAGGCCAGCTGTTGCCGGCTACACCTAGACAAATGTGGAGGGAGCGAGGCGTTGTATCTCTTGCTCAACAAGCACCATGGGTTAATCGTATAATAGATTGATCACAATGATTCATTGTCTCAGAAACATTCATTGTGCCAAACCATCCGCCACATTGTATCCGCTTTCACTTATACTATAACTAAAGGGAGGAGCTGCCTCATGCTTGATAAAAAAAATTCGGAATTATTTCAGCTGCTGATGTCGACAAGGCCGAAATCTTATCCGATTTTTATTGAAACCCATAGCTTGAGCGCAAGGCGCTTTTTTTACCATTTGGCAAAAATTAATGATTGGCTGAAGCAAAACGATTTGCCGGAAATCGATACAAAGCAAACAGAGCTGATCATCCCAAGTCAGCTGATTGAGTATTGGAAGAGCCAACAGATGAAAACAAACCCCATCCATAGGAAACAGGTTCATTTTGATGAACGTGAGCGGGTTTTGATTTTATTGCTTTATACCTTTATTCGAACAGAGCTGATTTCAAATGCGCACTACCAGTTTTTATTAAACGTCAGCAAAAATACGGTTACTACTGATGTTAAACGCGCCAATGAGTTCAGCAAAAAATTCAGGGTCAAGATCCGCTATACGAGAGAACAAGGTTTTCATTTAAGAGGATTGGAAGAAGACAAACGAAATTTAATGCTAAAATGCATTTCTATGTTTTCGTCTCATCCTTCTAAGCACGAAATCTTTGAATATCTTTTTAGGAAGCAGGGGCATCAAGATCAATTTGCAGCTTACGAAAAACACTTAAAGAACGTGGAAAAAGCTTTTCACTTAACCTTTATTGAAGAAAGAATGTTTGACTTTATTTATCTGCTGCAAATGATTCACATTCGCCAGCATCAACAAAAATGGGTTCAAATTCACTCTGATACGAACCAATTTTTACAAAAGCATGATATGTATCCAGTCGCTCTGACAATCCAACAAGCTCTAAATGAAAGCACACAAGCTGAAGAACTCGCTTATTTAACCATTCTGTTATTAGGAATTACCCAAGGACAATTATCGCCAACATCGACCGAGCTGCTAACTTCTATGACGGAAAAAATTATCAATGATTTTGAAAAATATGCGTGCTTTCAAATAAAAAATAAACCAAAAGCGATTGAAGCGCTTTATCATCATTTTAAACCAGCCTATTATCGCATGCTGTATAAAATTCCAATTACCAATCCGCTATTAGAGGAAATTAAAGAAGAGCATGCAAGCTTGTTCAGCTTTGTATCAGAAGTGATGAAGCCCATTCAAGAAATGCTTAATATCGATATTCCCGAAGATGAGATTGGATTTTTGACGATTCACTTTGGTGCTTTGCTTGAACAAAATGCACTTGAAGCCAAAAACAAAAAACCGATACGAGCGGTCATTGTTTGTTCTAACGGTATTAGTTCAAGTTTAATGGTTGAAACTTATTTGCACTCATTATTTCCAAACTTCCACTGGCTTTCGCCTATGTCAAAGGATGCGTTTTCCAATCTGGATGAGCGAGACTACGATATCGTGTTTTCTACGGTTCCGCTGCAAACAAGTAAGACACTCTTTATCGTTAAACCGATTATGAACGAAGCGGAAAAAAAGCTTCTTCATCATACGGTAATGCAGCAACTATTTACCCATTCAACTCCATATCCGACACCGGAGCAAATTATAAAAATTATCGAAAAATATTGCGTGGTGCAGCATGCAGAAAAATTGAAAGAAGACATTACGGCCGTGTTATATGGACAGCCGAACAAAACCAACCTGAGGAGGAGACAACCGTTGTTGAATGAGCTGATTACAGAAGAAATGATTCAATTCGAAACAGGCATCTCCGATTGGAAGAAAGCCATTGCTAAAGCGGCAGAACCACTGTTGCAAAACGGATATATTCAGCCGTCCTACATTGATGAAATGATTGGAAACGTCGAGAAGTTAGGACCATATTTCATTGTCCATCCAGAGCTAGCGATTCCTCATGCTAGACCGGAATGCGGGGTACAAAAATTAGGAATGAGCATTTTAAAGCTTGATGAGCCTACTTATCTATTAAATGAAGAAAAGAATGCAGTCAAAGTGTTGATTTGTCTTGCAGCCATCGATAATACAACACATCTCAAAGCTCTCGCTCAGTTAACAAAGCTATTAGGAAATAAAGAAAGCCTTCAAGCACTTTTTCAAGCGAAAGATAAAGCGGAGCTTTTACAGCTTATTCATCAATATTCACTCACTTAATGCATGAATGAAACTTCATGAAATAGAGAAAGGAGGCGAAGGGCCAAACTTCATATACAAATATTTTCATAGACATGGAGTTGATGCTGTTTTTCGGCTGGTCGGATGGCTGAGCCAAAACTGAATATAGGATGAAGAGAAGCGAAAGTCATCTCTGACCATCAATGTTCCAGAGGTCATAAGATTATTTTGTAAAAAACTATTTGATTCCAATAATTTTTTAGGAGGGATTTAGGTTGAAAATTTTAGCCATTTGTGGATCCGGTCTTGGAAGCAGTTTTATGCTGGAAATGAATATTCAACAAGTATTAAGGGAGCTAGGGGTTGATCACATCGAAGTCGAACATTGCGATCTCAGCTCCGCTACAAGCGATATGGCTGATTTGTTCGTGATGGCTAAGGATATTGCAGAAGGCGCCAGCCATTTGGGAGATCGCATTATATTAGATAGCATTATCGATCAGGAAGAAATGAAAAATAAGCTAAAACAGAAGCTGGAGGAATTAGGAAAATTATAATTATAAGGAGGGGGTTCATGTGGGAAATGCGTTATTAAAGTTTGTGATGGATATTTTAAGCGAGCCGGCTGTATTAGTTTCCATCATTGCGCTAGTTGGACTCGTCATTCAAAAAAAGCCTGCCAGCGATATCATTAAAGGAACCACCAAATCGTTTTTAGGCTTCATTGTTATCTCTGCCGGGGCTAGCATCTTAGTGAGCTCGCTTGATCCTTTCGGCAAAATGTTTCAAGAAGCTTTCCACGTCAATGGAGTGGTGCCAAATAATGAAGCGATTGTGGCGATGGCATTATCCGAATACGGATCATCAACCGCTCTTATTATGTTTTTTGGAATGATTGCTAATATTTTAGTCGCTCGCTTTACAAAATTAAAATATATTTTCCTAACGGGACACCATACCTTGTATATGGCGTGCATGATTGCCGTGATTTTAGTTGCTGCGGGATTAAAAGGATTTCAGCTCGCCTTCGTCGGTTCTTTAGCGCTTGGTCTGATCATGGCGATTTTCCCAGCGTTGGCGCAACCGTTTATGAGAAAAATCACAGGAAATGATCAAGTCGGATTTGGCCATTTTAGCACGCTCGGGTATGCCTTATCTGGGGCGATCGGCAGTCTTGTCGGCAAAAATTCGCGTTCAACAGAAAAAATAAACTTTCCAAAAGGGCTCGGTTTTTTAAGAGACAGCTCTATCAGTATTGCATTAACAATGACCATCCTTTATATCATTGTAGCCATCATTGCTGGACCGGACTACATCGAAAAAAATTTAAGCGGCGGGAAAAACTTCATTGTCTTTTCCATCATTCAAGCGATTACGTTTGCCGCGGGAGTGTTCATTATTTTATCTGGAGTTCGGCTTGTCCTAGCAGAAATTGTTCCTGCGTTTAAAGGAATTTCGACCAAGCTTGTTCCAAACGCCAAACCAGCTCTTGATTGCCCCATTGTGTTTCCATATGCACCAAATGCGGTATTAATCGGATTTTTTTGCAGCTTCTTAGGTGGGATCGTCGGCATGATGATTCTTGGAATCGCCGGTTCAATCATTATTTTGCCAGGGGTTGTTCCGCATTTCTTCACAGGTGCGACAGCTGGCGTATTCGGGAATGCTACTGGTGGAATACGGGGCGCAACCATTGGATCTTTCGCCAATGGGCTGCTGATTACTTTCTTGCCGGTGTTCTTGATGCCGGTGCTAGGAGATTTAGGGTTTGCCAATACCACCTTCTCTGATGCCGATTTTGGGGCTTCTGGCATTGTGTTAGGTTATATAGCGAATGATTTAGGTTCAGCAGGAATTACTGTGACGATCATCGCCGCTGTCGTCATTGCCGTCGTCCTTTCTTTTATTCGCAACAAGAAAAATGCTTCTCCTGATCATACCACCAACGTTTAATGTTGGTGGTTCTCTTCTTAGAATGGTCTGCTCCCGGTTTTATTTTAATAGCTTTTTTGCATCAGTCATGATGAAGGAGGAATCAAAGATGAGCGAGCTGGAACGATTTCGCGATCAAATCAGATTATGGACATTAAAGCAGCTATATGCTTTAGGGTTCGGCCATTATGGAGGAAGCCTTTCAATTGTTGAAGTCCTAGCTGTGCTATACGGCAAAATCATGAACATTTCTCCACAACAAATGCACGATGAACGGCGTGATCGTTTTATTTTATCAAAAGGGCATGGCGGACCAGCCCTTTATGCGACATTAGCTGTCAAAGGTTTTTTTTCATATGATCTGCTCTATACATTGAATCAAACTGGGACCCGTATCCCTTCTCATCCCGACCGCAACTTAACACCGGGGGTAGAAATGACAACAGGTTCGTTAGGACAAGGACTTTCGGTCGCTGTCGGTGTTGCCTTATCACAAAAATTATCTGACTTGCCGTCTTATACGTATACGATTGTGGGAGATGGAGAATTAAACGAAGGCCAGTGCTGGGAAGCGATCCAGTTTGCGGCTCATCACAAGCTCCATCGCCTATTTGTCTTTGTCGATGACAATAAAAAGCAACTGGACGGCTGGACCAAAGAGATATGCGATCCTATCGACTTTGTAGAGAAGTTCCGCTCTTTCGGCTTTTGGGTGCGCCGAGTGAACGGCGCGAGCTTGGAAGAGATTGAAGCAGCCATTCAAGCGGGAAAACAGCAAACAGAAAAGCCCGTGGCGATCATTCTCGATACGATTAAGGGCCAAGGCGTGCCGTATTTAGAACAAAAGGAGGACAATCACCATATAAGGCCATCAGACGAAGACCGTCAAGCGATCGAGGAAGCGATGTATGAACTCGAACAAAAATGTTCCACAGAGGATGTGATCAGATGAGCCTAAAGTACTGGCCGTTGGAATTAGAAGAAAAGGAAATGCGCCAAATCTATGCGGAAACGCTTTTAGAGCTGGCGCAAAAGGATCCGCGCGTGGTCGCCTTAGAAGCAGATTTAATGAGTTCGATCTCCACCAATAAAATCCAGTCGTTTATTCCAAAGCAACTAATCAATTGCGGCATTATGGAAGCTCATATGATGGGAGTGGCGGCCGGCTTCTCTCTAACTGGAAAAATTCCGTTTGTTCATACATTTGCTCAATTCGCGACAAGACGAGCCTTTGATCAATTATTTGTATCATGCGCATACGCCCAATTAAATGTAAAAATTATTGGATCTGACGCGGGAGTGACGGCAGAGCACAACGGTGGAACTCATATGGCTTTTGAGGACCTTGGTCTTGTAAGATTGATTCCGCATGCGACCGTTTATGAAGTCAGCGACAACACCATGTTTCGCGCACTGCTTAAACAAATCTATCAAGAATACGGGATTCATTATATTCGCACCATCCGTAAAAAAGCGACGCGTCTTTATACAAATGGTGAATCCTTTCCAAAAGGAAAAGGCAAATGCTTGCGCCAAGGTCGTGACGTCGCTATCATCGCATCCGGAATTATGGTGGAAGAAGCATTGAAAGCAGCGGAACAGTTAGCCAACCGAGGAATCGAAGCGATGGTCATTGATATGTATTCCATCAAGCCGATTGACCAAGATTTGCTCATACATGCGGCTCAAAAAACAGGATTGATTGTCACAGCCGAAAATCATAATGTCATTGGCGGATTAGGGAGTGCCGTTGCTGAAACGCTGATGGAAACATATCCGGTTCCAGTATACCGTGTGGGGGTTCGTGAACAATTCGGTCAAGTTGGAAAAATGGATGAATTAAAAGAGGTTTACGGGCTAACAGCGGAACAAATCGTCCAAACGGTAATGAAGAAATGGCCGAAAGAATAAGCTCATTTATGGTGGTGTTTTCACAGCAAACTGGCTTGAAAACGCTTGGCAAACAAGGAGCGTAGCCGTTCGAATCTCATGATGAGAGGACGACAGTGACGCAGAATAAAATCGTTTATCAAGAACTTGAAACACGCATTATATGCGTGTTTTTTATATCGAACAGGATTTCAAACGAACAAGGAGAATGTAAGAATGGGGACGGCCAACCGTTTCGTGGCATTCTTTTTTCAGGAAAGGATAAAGATAAGGAGGATCGCATCATGAGAGTCTACGAAACCGATCGCTTGCGGTTAAGAGAACTAGATGACACATTTGCTGAAACCGTGCTGAGGTATTATGAAAAAAACCGAGATTTTCTGCAGAAGTGGGAGGCGGACAGACAAGAACATTTTTTTACATTGGAATATCAAGCCAATCGATTGCGTCAAGATTTAGAACTAGCTAAAGCAGGAAATTTGCTTAAGCTTTGGCTGTTTCGCAAGGATGCTGGAGATGAGGCACCAACCATTGGCTGCATCAGTTTTAGCCATATAATCCGCGGCATTTTTCAATCGTGTATTTTAGGATATAAGCTGGATCAAGAGGAAATAAAGAAAGGATACATCACGGAAGCACTGAAAAAAGGAATCGACATCATCTTCAATGAATATCGGCTTCATCGAATTGAAGCTCCCATTATGCCCAAAAATAAAGCCTCCATTCGAGTAGTCAAAAAACTTGGATTCGAATGTGAAGGGATCGCCAAAAAAATGCTCAAAGTGAACGGAAAATGGGAAGACCACATCAGATGGGTGTTATTGAATGACCAAGTGTAAGGATATGGACAATTGGCTGCGAATATTTTTAAAAAGGTGCTAATGTTTAAGACAAAAAGGAGGTGATGGTCTGCCTTCATTACGTTACGTCATCAGCATGAAGTCGGATAAGATACTCTAATGAACAGGCCCTATATCTAGTTATAATAATTTATAATAATAAATAAACAGTGAAGTAGTTTCAGTTCATTCTCTCCAAATATTTGAGAAATTGAAAAATTAGGAATAAATACACTGTTAATTTAATAATATTTTATTTATTTATAATGGTATGAATATTTATTTTATAAAGGGGAGAATGCTATGAAAGTACTGTCCAATTTTTTTACTGTACTCGTTCAAAGGTTTTTGCCAGATCCTTTTGTCTTCGCGTTGATTCTAACCGCTATTTTGTTTATATCCGGGATCATCTTCACTCCCCATAGCCCACTCGATATGGTTCACTTCTGGGGAGATGGTTTTTGGGACTTGCTGGCATTTGCTATGCAAATGAGCTTGATTTTAGTAACAGGGCACGCTTTAGCAAGTTCACCGCTTGTTAAAAAAGGACTGCAAAACCTTGCCGGTGTTGCTAAAACGCCTGCTCAGGGAGTCATCCTCGTAACATTAGGAGCGGCGATCGCATCTTTAATTAATTGGGGATTTGGCTTAATTGTCGGTGCTTTGTTTGCCAAAGAAGTGGCGAAACGAGTGCCAGGTTCTGATTATCGTCTGTTAATTGCAAGCGCTTACATAGGGTTTTTAACGTGGCATGGCGGACTTTCTGGGTCGGTTCCTTTATTAGCAGCCACACCCGGTAATCCGATGGAGAAAATATCCGGGATCATTCCATTAACGGAAACCATTTTTACCGGTTTTAATTTGTTTATTACTGTCTCGCTTCTTATTGTTTTACCGATTATGACAAGATTCATGATGCCGAAATCGCACGAAGTGGTAGCGATTGACCCAAAACTGCTTGCTGAAGACCAAAACAATATACCATTGGCAGCGACAAGCGAAAAGAGCTTTGCGGTGCGGATGGAAAACAGCAGAATCTTAACCTATCTCATCGTTGCGCTTGGGTACGCATATTTAATTTATTACTTTGTCACAAATGGATTTAAAATGGATGTCAATACCGTTAACTTGATCTTCTTTTTTACGGGTTTATTATTACACGGCACGCCTTTATCGTATATGCAAGCAATCACGAATGCTGCCCGCGGCACAGCTGGCATTTTAATTCAATTTCCTTTTTATGCCGGAATCCAAGGGATGATGGAGGAATCGGGATTAGGCGGCATGATTACGAATGCCTTTATCTCCATTTCTAATGAACATACTTTTCCGATTCTCGCTTTTTTAAGCTCTGGCTTCATTAATTTCTTTGTTCCATCTGGAGGAGGGCATTGGGTCGTTCAAGGACCTTTCATTATGCCGGCAGCTGCTTCGTTAGGAGTCGATCCGGGTATTGCCGCAATGGCTATTGCGTATGGCGAGGCATGGATGAATATGGCACAGCCGTTTTGGGCGCTGCCAGCTCTTGCGATTGCGGGGTTAGGAGTCCGAGACATTATGGGATATTGCGTAACAACGTTATTAGTATCGGGAATTATTTTTATAGTCGGACTGACATTTTTCTAATTTTTTGTAAATAAAAAGAAAATCCTCCTTGTATGTCAAAGGAGGATTTTTCATTGTATCGCATCGGTGGACGAAGGAAAGAGGTAAAATAGATGATAGAAAAGAGTTATAAGGTTAGTTGACGAATCACTTCTGACAAACGAAAGATGCCGTTTTCAAGTTCATCCAAGGATGCATAGGAATAAGAAAGCCGAAGATACTGGGTTGCATGATGATCGTAGACATTTCCCGGATTTAACAAAATTCCGTGCTCTAACGCTTTTTCAAAAAGCTTTCTGCTAGAAATCGGAGGTAATAAGCGCAGCCATAGATAAAAACCGCCCTTAGGAACAGACCATGTGGCAATGTCGAAAAAGTGCTTTTGTAACGAATTAATCATGACATCTCTGCGCACCTTCAATTCTGTTCTGACTTTTTCTAAATGTTGGTGATACAATCCACTTGATAGCCATTCCGCCGCAACCCATTGAGATAAGGAACTCGATCCATAATCCGTTTGCATTTTAATATCTGCTAGTCGTTCAATGACAGGCTTTGGTCCGACCATCCAGCCGATGCGCAAACCAGGACTCAATGTTTTCGATATGCTGCCTAAGTATAGAACAAGTCCGTTCTTATCAATAGCTTTTAAGGGGAGAGGCGGCGGTGAATCTATCCAGAGTTCTCGGTATACGTCATCTTCAATAATTGGCAGCTGCTCTTGTTCACATACGTCCATGAGTTCTCTTCGTCTCTCTTTAGACATCAATATACCTGTTGGATTATGGAAAGATGGAATCGTATAAAGTAGTGAAGCATTCTGTCTCTTCTTTTGTTGCGCAATCATTTTTGCTTGAACACCATTTCCATCTAAAGGAAGCCCAAATAACCGCATGCCGGCGGATTGAAACACATGCAGAGAATACAAATACGATGGCTTCTCAAGAAAGATGGTAGAACCCCGATGTAATAAACCTATTGAAATCAATTGCAATGCTTGTAGGGCCCCTGACACAATCAAGATAGAGGATGGAGAAGCCTCGATTCCGATCGTTTTTAAATATGTACTAAGTTGTTCTCTCAGAAAAAGCAATCCTTTCGGTTCTTCGTAACCAAGCGAATCTATGCGGTCCGATACCCGATTCATGATTTGTTTCATCATCTCACGCGGAAATAGATCAGGAGAAAGCTCTCCTGTCCCCAATCGAATGATGTTAGGAGCAAATTCTGCTTTTTTTAGAATAACAGCTGCTTATATTATCAACAAATACAGATGTTTTGTATATGGAAAGCATGAAATGATGAAAATCTTCTTGTAAAACATCGTTTAGGACAAGGAACGTTGTTCAACGTTATTTTCTTGACTTAAAAAATTTCCGATGTACAATTTATCTAGTTAACGTTTCTTTTCTCTTTACATATATTAGAAGATCGAACGAATCTTTTTTCACTCTGACGAAGGCCGTTAAAGTCGGTCTGTTTTATCAGCAAATTTTTTTGCAATAAAAGTTTGCTCTGTACAAAATATTTAGTGAACACCAATCATGAGGTGGCCATTATGAATAAAAATCATAAAAAACTGCCGACTGCAGTTGAAACTGGATGGAGAAAGCAACGAACACAACCAACGTTGCCTGAAGTCTATCGAAGTTTGCGCATTCCCAAAACGGGATCTTGGTTCAAAAAGTTTCTTGCGTTTGCCGGGCCAGGGTATTTAGTGGCCGTGGGATATATGGATCCTGGAAACTGGGCGACCGATATTGCCGGGGGCTCGCAGTTTGGATACACGCTTCTTTCCGTCATTTTACTTTCTAATTTAATGGCAATCTTGCTTCAAGCCTTAGCCGGGAAGCTTGGAATTGTAACAGGAAGAGATTTAGCACAAGCCTGCCGCGATCATTATAGCAAACCTGCTGCGATCGTATTGTGGATATTATGCGAGTTGGCTATTGCGGCATGCGATCTAGCAGAGGTCATCGGTTCGGCCATCGCGCTGAATTTATTGTTTGGTCTTCCGTTAATATATGGAGTCCTGATCACCGCCGTGGATGTACTGGTCGTACTGCTATTGCAAAATAAAGGGTTTCGTTATATCGAAACATTGGTGATCGTTTTAATTGGAACGATTGGCGCTTGCTTTGCAACAGAAATCTTTCTTTCCAAGCCGGATGTCGGCGGTATATTGAAGGGATTTGTTCCAAGTGCCGAAATCGTCCACAATCCATCGATGCTTTATATCGCAATTGGTATTTTAGGCGCGACCGTCATGCCGCATAATCTATATTTACATTCTTCCATTGTACAAACGCGCCAATATGAGCAAACACATGCAGGAAAACGGCAAGCCATTCAATATGCTACATGGGATTCGACCATTGCCTTGTTTTTTGCCTTATTTATTAATGCCGCCATTCTCATTGTTTCAGCTGCTACCTTTCATCAAGCAGGGATGAAAGAGGTGGCGGAAATCAGTGATGCTTATCATTTGCTTGCGCCGCTGCTCGGAACGACGATGGGAAGCATTTTGTTTGGAGTTGCTTTGTTAGCTTCTGGACAAAACTCGACATTAACAGGAACGTTAGCGGGACAAATTGTGATGGAAGGCTTTCTCAACATTCGTCTTCCTGGTTGGTTAAGAAGACTTATTACCCGATTGATCGCGATTATCCCAGCTGTGATCGTTACAGCTCTTTATGGTGAAAGCGGAACGGCTCAATTGCTTATTTTCAGTCAAGTGATTCTCTCTTTGCAGCTTTCTTTTGCCGTTGTCCCTCTTGTCCAATTTACAAGCGATAAAAAGAAAATGGGGGAATTTGCAAATCCATTATGGCTCAAGGCTCTTGCTTGGGCCGTAGCGATCATCATTATCGGCTTAAACGGATACTTGCTGTTTCAAACGTTCTTCGAAGCGTAACTCACGTACCCAAAGCGATGGAACGGGAAGTTTTCCATCATGGCTGCGATGAGACTATCACAAGAATAAGGTTTGCAAAAACAGGGAGACTCTTTCTCCATTGTTTCCATCTATCGATGAAAAGCCGAAAACGTGCAGCTGCACAGTTGATCGGCTTTTCATCATGTAATGCAACTTTGAACCCTGTTTGAAGTCGAATGATAGAGGCAAACTGGTGATGTGTGATCATTTGAGAGTGAATGTTTAGCCTTTTTCGCTTGACACATTCTCATGTTCCTTGATACAAAATAACGGATATGAAATGTGGAAAAGCGCTTTGGCGGTTGAAGCGGGAAAAGATTCCAGTAGTCGGACGCTATTGAGAAGAAAGCAGTGGCTAATGCAAAGTAGAAGCTGATTTTATGCTCCGTTTGTGTTTCACGGTACCATTCGTTTGCAAGAGTCCGCACAGAGAACCGTTCAATAGGCGGAATGAAATTAGTATATGTTGAGGACATTTTTGACTCGCTTTATTTCTTTTTTGTTTTCAAACAACTCTTCCACGAGAATTTTTTGCCCGTTCGCTACATCAGTCAGCTGTTTATCCATCTGGACAATCTTTTGCTCAACTTGGCTGAGCCGCTCATTGATTTCCGTTAGCTGATGATTTGTTTGTTCAAAGCGTTGATCCATTTGTTCAAACCGTTGATCCATTTGTTCAAACCGTTGATTGGTTTCTTCCTCATGATTTTTTAGCTGCTCCGCCAGCTCTTTAATCGCTTGCAAAATCATTTCATTTGTAATTTCCGCCATGAATATGCTCCTTTCTTCGTTTTCAGTATCTTGATTATTATAACATATTCCCGTCATTTCAACATGAATCTATTGACATGACAATCAGGCGATCAATGGTGTCTCTCATAGGCTTATTGCGTCTTAACAATTTAACTAGCTTAAGAATCCCAGATAAGCTCAGCAAACATCCAGCCAGTACCGTTTCAAATCCGGAAACGGACAAATTAGTTCGATCTGATTGGTGAATTTGCGGGGTGTATGCTGGAATCGATCCTCCTGATGATGGAAGAACATCACTCTTCGTTTATGTATAAGAGAGCCCGTTTGGATATACAACATTTGACAATGATTAAGATATTGTTTAAAATCAAGGTGAATCAATACGAACGGAAGGGTGAATCGACGAACATGAAGTGCTAATCCTATTTTGAAAAGACGTTAATTGAAGGCATTCTTTAGCGGAAGACGATTTCTGTTTTCTTTGTGTTGCCTTCAGTTAAAGTTTTCAGAATAGGATTGCATTTCTATCGTTTGTTGCACCCATATAGAGTGTGCCTCTTTTTGGTGTCTGACGATGTCTATGCCTCCTATTCTGGAAACGGATAGGGGGCCTTTTTGTCCCCACAAAACACAGAAAAATGGGGATGATGATATGATTCTTTTAGAAGCATTGAATGTGAAGCACTATGTAAAAGACCGATTATTGTTTGAGATCGAACGATTAGCCATTTATGAAAATGACCGAATTGGCTTAGTTGGCAAGAATGGCAGCGGAAAAACGACATTGTTGAACATATTAGCGAAAAAGATTTCTCCAGAACAAGGGAGCGTGTTATGTCGCGCTCAATGCGGGCTTTTGCCGCAGCTCAAAAGAATCGATGCGATCAAAAGCGGGGGAGAAGTCACACAGTCATACATGAATGCCCTCTTTTCAAAAGCGCCGAAGCTCTTATTGGCGGATGAACCAACAACCCATCTGGATCGAGAGCATATTGAATGGCTGGAAAAGAAACTAAGCCAATGGAAGGGAGCTTTTGTCATTGTATCCCATGATCGGGCATTTCTTGATGCCCTTTGCACAACCATTTGGGAAATGGACGAAGGAAAGATCAAAGAGTATAAAGGCAATTACAGCGATTACTTAGAACAAAAAGAGTTGGAACGCCGCAGACAGCAATCCGCTTATGAACAGTATGAAAAAAAGAAACAAGCGTTAGAGAGAGCATTGGAATTAAAAAAACAAAAAGCAGAAAGAGCAACAAAAGCTCCCAAAAAGGTGAGCCGGTCAGAAGCAAACATCATGGGTGCCAAACCATACTTTGCCAAAAAACAAAAGAAGCTGCAAAAAACAGCCAAAGCGATGGAGACCCGATTAGAAAAACTGGAAAAAGTGGAAAAAATAAAGGAAACGGCTCCCATCAACATGAGTTTGCCTCATGAAGACACTTTTCAAGATCGCATCATCATTCGCGTTGAGGAGGTTACGGGTGTCATTGGCCAACGTGTTTTATGGGAAAAAACTAGTTTTCATGTACGCGGCGGAGATAAACTGGCAGTGATCGGTCCGAATGGGAGCGGAAAAACGACACTTCTAAAAAAAATGATTCATCGGGATGACGGGATTGTCATTTCGCCAATCGTGAAAATCGGATATTTTAGTCAAAACTTAGATATTTTAGAGGTTGAGAAGTCGATTTTAGAGAATGTACAATCCACTTCCAAACAAGAGGAAACGCTGATTCGTACCATTCTTGCAAGATTGCATTTTTTCAGAGATGATGTGTATAAGCCAGTAGAAGTTTTAAGTGGCGGCGAACGGGTAAAAGTAGCGCTGGCCAAATTATTTGTCAGTGATGTGAATACACTCATTTTAGATGAACCGACGAATTTTCTCGATATTGAAGCAGCTCGTGCATTGGAATCGCTGTTACAAGAATATAAAGGAACCGTCATCTTCGCCTCGCACGACCGCCGATTCATTGAAAATGTCGCGACAAAAATGCTGGTCATCCAGGACAAAGTCATTCAATGGTTTGATGGCACCTATCAACAATATGAACAACATGTCCGTCAAAAAGATCGCCATGCGGATACGCAAGCAGATCAACGGCTCTTACTTGAAACGAAAATGTCAGAGGTGCTCAGCCGACTAAGTATGGAGCCAAGTGAAGAACTCGAGAAGGAATTTCAGTTGCTTTTAGAGAAAAAACGGAAGTTGGATAAGGGAATCAACTAATTGATCACTCATCGACGAATAGGTGGAAGAGCGCGTTATCGTTATAAAGGATCTGCGAATTTGCATGAGGAAAGGAGCTTGGTGATTCCAAGCTCCTTTTTGTAAATGGGCGTGCTTGGCACTCTATCGCGTCTGAAACCAGGTAGGTATGAAACCCTAAGTTGTTGCTCATTCTGGCAGTAGTGGAGACACAATGAGGGGTCGTTAAACCGGTAATCACCACATGATTGATATCGTGATCTTTTAAGTACTGTTCCGGCTTTGTCCCTATAAAGGCGCTGTTCCCGTTTTTTTGAATGATCACTCTTCGTCTCTCGGCTTGACAATCTCCTTAAATAAGACCCCATTGCCGTTGGCCCATAGGGGAGAATCAGGAATGAGTAGATAGATGCTAGACGTGTATAATAGGCCATTTTCGTTCTCTCCATATTTGGAGTAGACGGTAGAGGTTTTTCACGGCATCTGGATTATTACGTTCTCCCCATTTTTTATTCTCAAAGCCTTGTTGTACATCAATAATCATGAGGGTTAATTTGTTGCTTTGCTTCATTTTTATCTTCCTTCATTTTTTCATTTGGCTGTAAGTTCATCATGGCACCAAAATATTGCGAGGCGGTTGTAAAACAAATAAATGCGCATAGTTCGCTAATTTCTGCATCGCTAAAATCTTTTTTTAAGACGGAAAAGAGCGAATCCCCGATTTGCCCTTGTTGTTGGACAAACACTTCCGCAAACCCGACGGCTAGTGATGTTTTTTCATCAAACAAATGCGGTTCCGGCTTTCCTTTTGCTTTGCAGTATTCACAACCATTGTTTTGAGCAAGCATGCGCCGCACTTGTTCTTTCAATTGGGACGAAAGAAGACCATCTTTTTCAAGTTCTTCGCCTAGCCGCCGCCATGCTTCTATAATGGTTGGATTGTGACCGAGCAATTGTTGAAATGGGGTTTCTCCATATAAGGAAAATGAAATTCTAGCCATTGATTCCATCCTTTCTTTTTTCTTTATTTTAAAAGGTTTGAAGTGTAATTGGTATTTAATATAAAATAAATTTATTAGAAATATCATTCGTATGAAACAAAAAATAAAGGAAGGGTTTACAAATGAAAATAGATAAGATTGACTTACACATCCTTGCAGAGTTAAAGAAAAACTCCCGTTTGTCCATGAGAGAGTTAGGAAGGAAAGTCCGCTTATCGCCTCCTTCGGTTACCGAAAGAGTGAAAAGATTAGAGGAACATGGAGTGATTGAGGGATACACCATTCAAATCAATCGCAAAAAACTGGGATTTACGATCGACTGTATGATGGAAGTGACGATCAAAAACGGGGAATATAAGCGATTCAAAGAGTTTATTGAACAGTACCCAACCGCATTATCTTGTTATCGTATTGCCGGACGAGCATGCTATATGGTGATGTTGACGGTAAGTCGATTAGAGGAAATCGAAGAATTTATTAATGACGTTTCTGCCTTTGCCACCACTCTTACCCATATCATCTTCTCGGAAGTGAAAATAAACAATCATTTAGAAGCACGCACTCCTTTACTGGATTCGGATGAGAAATAAGATATAATTAGATTGAATTACATTCCCGAATGTTAAATGTCTTTTATATTTGAACGGTGAATGTCTAGAGAAAAAGGGGTTCAAACACGCTTTCATCAAAGTTGGCCGCGCTCACTAACGTTTTTCATCGAGAAACCTCCCGTCTCTAGACGAAGGATGATTCCTGATGATAAGAGGGGAGGCTTTCTCATGATTTAAGAGATGGATCTTTTAGAATATGAGAAAGCATTTTCAGTTTGTTGAGGATGAATAAGTCAGGGAAAGGTCCGCTTTCATTTTATCGTTATGAATTTTTCCTTCATGTAAATATAAGATTCGATCCCCTAATTTTTTTGCTTCCTCATTATGGTGTGTTACGAGTATAATGGGAATCCTCCAATGTTTATGGATACGTAATAATTCCTCATGGCCTTTTAACCTTGTTTGTTCATCTAAAGCAGAAAAAGGTTCGTCTAAAAGCAAAGCATCCGGCTCGGTGGCGATGGCTCGAGCAATAGCGACCCGTTGTTTTTCACCACCTGAAATCTCAGATGGATAGCTGTCTCTAAGATGATCAATTCGCAGCTCTTTCATTAATTCTTTTGCAAAGCTTTCGTTTTTCATACCATAAGCAATATTTTTCCAAACCGTCATATGCGGAAAAAGCGCGTAATCCTGAAATACATAGCCAATATTTCTTTTTTGGATCGGAACAAACACCTTCTTATGTTGAAATAAAATCGTGTCATGGAGCTGGATGATTCCGGAAGTGGGCTTACTGATTCCAGCAATACAATTTAAGATGGTCGTTTTCCCAGATCCAGAAGGGCCAAAAAGGACAACAATCTCATTCGCTACCGAAAAGTTGACATTTAATTCAAAATGGGAGAGTTGTTTTTGAATATCGACGACAAGCATAAGAAAAACTCCTTTGCGCAATACCAATAAGGTTTCGGATTCACGTGCTGATTTTATTTGTGTATATGTTTCATCATGTTCTTTTTGCTCCACCAATTAAGCCATAAAATAGCACTAAAGCCAAGGCAAACGATCATTATCACCCAAAATTTTGCTGCCTCCATATTTCCTGACTCCACGGCAAAATAGATGGCGAGAGGAATGGTGTCGGTAACGTTCGGAATATAGCCTGCGATCATGAGGGTAGCGCCGAATTCTCCTAACGCTCGGGCAAAGGATAAAACGAAGCCAGATAACAAACCCGGCCATGCAAGCGGAAAGGAGATCGTCCAAAATACCCTCCATTTAGAGGCTCCCATCGTATAAGCCGCATTTTCAATATTTTGGTCATACTGCTGGAACGCTGCAGCGGCACTTTGATACATTAAAGGGAAGGATACAACTACAGCTGCAATCACTACACCATACCACGTGAAAACAATCTGAAAATCAAACCAATCAAGCAGTAATCGGCCTATAAACCCGTTTTTACCGAATACATATAATAAACCAAACCCCACAACGGTAGGGGGAAGCACAAGCGGCAATAAAATGACCGCTTCTATCATACTTTTTCCTTTAAAGGAACTACGGCTGATCAATCGCGCCAACACAACCCCGGTAATAAAGACGATCAGCGTTGCAATGGTAGCTGTTTTCAACGAGAGTATAAGCGGAGAGTAATTCATGGTTTCCAGTCACCTTTTAAATATTATCATCAGCTTCGGCGTAGAAGGAATGATATAATAAAACACAAGTTTGTTTCTGCTCTTTCCTTGGACAAGACCGCCAGCGTTCATTGTTCGGCCGCCAAGACAGGTCGAAATCAAACGGTCGCTTCATCGAAAAAGAGATACATGACAGATGATCTATATCATCAACTATAAATGATGGTATGGAGGTTATCAATATATTATATAAAATTAAATTTAATTACTTATAATCAAACTTTTCAATGGAGGAGTTAAGTGGTTATGGAAAAAAATCATTCTTATACAACCGAGGAAGTTGCTAACATATTAAAAGTTTCCAAATTAACTGTATACGATTTGGTGAAAAAAGGGCGATTGCCTGCTTATCGTGTCGGACGGCAAATGAGAATCGATCCTTCTGATTTAGAAGAGTATATCAAACGGTCAAAAGGAAAGCTACAGCCATTCCATCATAAAGAAACAACAAGCGACACACAAGAGTATTTGCAAGTAAGGCGATTAGTCATAAGTGGTCAAGATATCAGTTTAGATATTTTGGCTAACTACTTAGAAAAATCCTCGAAAAAGTTTCGTCCGCTGCGTTCTTATACCGGGAGCTTGGAAAGTCTTATTTCCATGTATCAGGGCTATTCAGACATTGTAAGTACACATTTAATAGAAGGCGTTTCTGGTGAATATAATGTTCCCTATATCAATAAGATACTCGTGAATTTTCAGTATATCGTCATTCGACTGCTGGCTAGGAGGGCAGGCTTTTATGTCAAAAAAGGCAATCCATTGAATATAAAGCATTGGGAAGATTTAAGAAAAAAAGATATAAAAATGGTGAACCGTGAAAAAGGAGCTGGCGCTCGAGTTTTACTGGATGAAAGTTTGAAAAAATATCGCATCCCTGTATCTGGAATCAATGGTTACGATGACGAGGTAACCAATCATGTCAGTGTCGCAAGTGCTGTCGCCAAAGGGAGAGCGGATGTCGGCGTAGGAATTGAAAGGGGCGCTAATCTAGTGAAAGAGGTTGATTTCATTCCGCTTGTCAACGAAAAGTATGATTTGGTGATTTTAAAGAATGAGGAGAATCGAGAATTAATAAGTCAAGTGCTGCAAATTTTAAGCTCTGACAGCTTTCGAAATGATTTGGAAGCATTAGGCGGCTACGATTTATCACAAACAGGACAGGTGGTTTATGAAACATGAATCGAGTGATATCCAGCCAATTTAAAGCTGGAATAAATGATGGCCAGAGTTCTTTCTCGAAAACTCTGGCTTTTGTTTTCCGTATGATTTCATATTTTTATATTTAGTTATATCTTATATAATTTAATTATATAATGTACAAACTGATTTTAAATAATTATAATTAGTTTTATTGATGACAAATGAAGAAAGGAAGGGGCAGAATCATGAAGCATTCGATTCGCGTGATCATGAGTATGTTTTTGTGTGCTTCTTTCCTCTTTCTTTTTGGTTGTACGAATCAAGAGGAAAAACAGGAAGCGAAGCAGACTGTAAAGCTAACCATCTCAGCAGCATCCAGTTTACAAGACGCGCTGACGGAAATCCAGAAACAGTATGAGAAAGAACACAAAAATATCAAATTATCCTTTAACTTTGGAAGTTCTGGCGCACTACAGCAGCAAATCGAACAAGGAGCACCAGTTGATTTATTTTTCTCTGCTGCTGAAGATAAGTTTCGCCCGCTCGTAGACAAGGGATTGATTAACAAGAAAGAAAGTAAAAATTTGTTAGGAAATGAACTTGTTTTAATCGTTCCGAAAGACAAAGCAGGTACTATAAAAGATTTTCCGTCTTTAGGAGACAGCAACATCAAGCAATTGGCTATCGGGAATCCTGAAACAACTCCAGCAGGCCAATACGGAAAGCAAACATTGTCCAAGTTAAATCTTTGGACAAAATTAGAAGGGAAAATCGTGTATACGAAGGATGTGCGTCAAGTATTATTGTATGTAGAAACAAATACGGTGGATGCGGGGATTGTATTCAAAACGGATGCCCAAATCTCTGATAAAGTCAAAATGGTTGACACGGCAGCTGCTAATACGCATGATCCGATTATTTATCCGGTCGGGATCATAAAGAATGCGAAGCATAAAACAGAAGCGACAACTTTCTACCAATACATACAGACAAAAGAGGCTCGCCAAATCTTTAAAAAATATGGATTTAAGATTTTGAAATAAGCGATGTCCCGCCAGCGGTTAAGAACACGATAACGCACATGTGTTCAAGATGACTCGCCCCATTAACGGCTACTATATCGTACCAATTAAGGATAAGTAGAAATTGGAACGGATCACCCATGCAAAGGCAGCATCCTATTGTTTCAACGAACAAAGGCAAGTCATTGACTTGCCTTACATCACATCAAAAACAAGGAAAAAGATGCATCCGCGATTTCAACCTTTGTGTTTGGTGTGAAAAGAGGGGAGCCGTGGTGCACCTATTCACGCCAATAATCTCCTTTTCATCCTAACATTTCTCCACATCGACACGTCCTGAAAAAAAAGTGGCGCCACCACCCATATCGGCGATCCGATCTGGAGTAAGGGAGTTTACTAAACGTTTCGCGCCTGGAGAATCTGCCCAAAGCCCTTGCGTGACAACGACACCAGGAAGCACATGTTCTCCAACAGAAACTTTCAATATACATTCTCCGCGCTCATTCCACACTCGGATTTGATCTCCATCCTGAATCCCTTTCGCTAAAGCATCTTGGATATTCATATATAAACGCGGTTCTTTTTCGAAAGAAATGTGTTTTTCGTGATTCGAAAAAGTGGTGTTTAAGAAATTATGATTGGGACCAGGCACAAATAAAAATGGAAAGTCTCCATCATCAGCAATCGGTGTATAGGTTGGCAACGGTGGATAGCCATCTTGTTCCATTTTTCTAGAATAAAGTTCAATTTTTCCGCTTGGAGTCGGCAGCTTTCCCGGCAGCAACGGTTTGACATTTGCTTTTATATACTGCTTTTCCACCAATGCTTCATAATCGATTCCTTGCAAAAAAGGATGATTTGGGTTATCCAAGGCTTGCGAAATCATTTCCGCTTCTGTCTCATATAAACACGAATCCTCAAAACCCATTTTCTCCGCAAGCAACTGAAATACTTCGACATTGGATTTGGCCTCTCCATACCGTTCAATCACAGGCTGCTGGATTTGAATATAGTGGTGCCAGTATGAGGTATAAAGATCCGTATTTTCGAATGAAGAGGTGGCAGGAAGCACAATATCTGCATATTTGGCTGTTTCTGTTAAAAATAAGTCATGCACGACGATAAAAAGATCTTCTCTTGCCAATCCTCTCCTTACCTTATTGCTATCCGGGGCGACCACTGCCGGGTTTGTACCATACACGAATAAAGATTTGATCGGCGGATCTTGTTCCAATAATGCCCGGCCGAGCAGATTCATGTTAATGATTCGCGTATCTTTCTTTTGCAGCAAATTCGGGCGCTGCAAGCTCTTTTGATTAAGCGCCAAATAGCCGCTATTGGATTTGATCGCTCCGCCGCCTTTGACAAGCCATTGTCCGGTCAAGGCAGGAAGGCAAGCGATGGTCCGGATACACATGCCTCCATTGTCGTGATGCTGAAGTCCGTTGCCAATTCGAATAAAAGAAGGTGTTGTTTGCCCATACCATCTAGCAAGCTGATAAATATCTGCAACAGGAACACCTGTCACTTTGGAAACCGTGACAGGGTCGTATTGGACGACATGCTCACGCAATTCTTCATGTCCGACTGTATATTTCGCCAGAAAGTCATCGTCTACCATATTTTCCATAAACAAAATGTGCATCACGCCTAAAGCGAGAGCCGCATCGGTACCCGGCAAGATCGGAATGAACCAATCGGCGAACTGGCCGGTTTGATTTTTATGAACATCAATAACAATGATCTTTGCTCCGTTTTTTCGGGCTTTTTGGGCCAAAACCACTTGATGCATGTTCGTGCTGACCGCATTGATTCCCCAGAAGATCAGGAGTTTTGCATGAATCGTATCTTCCGGATCTGTTCCAAAGCCGCCTCCCATTGTATATTGAAGTCCTTCTGATCCAGCTGACGAACAAATGGTTCGATCCAACAGGGAGGCGCCCAACCGATGGAAAAACCGCCGATCCATTCCTTCGGCGCTAAGTCTCCCCATATTGCCATAAAAGCTATACGGAAGAATGCTTTCAGGTCCTTCTGTTTCAATCAGCTCTTTCCATTTTGCCGTAATGGTCTCCATCGCTTCGTCCCAGCTGATCCGCGTAAATTTTCCTTCACCTTTAGCCCCTGTACGTTTCAATGGATATTTCAAGCGCTTGGGATCGTAAATTCGTTCGGTCATATTCCGCACTTTATTGCATATATTGCCTTTTGTCACAGGGTGATCCGGATCTCCTTGGATTTTCACGATTTTTCCATCTTGCTTATGTACGAGCAACCCGCATTGATCGGGACAATCCAGAGAACAAACGGACGGAAATACACCTGTTGGCTGCTGCACAAATGGTTCCATCTTTTTCTCCTTTCCATTATTCCAGATTGTAAATAAAGCCATGTTTACACATCAGTTAAGATGCTTAATATGATAAAATAATTTGAAAAGTAAGGCAATCATAATCGATAGACGTTTTAGATCTCTCATTTGTTTTACAGAAAAATGCAGAAAGCATGAAGGAAAGATTTATAGACGTACGTGTTATAAAGCTTATTGATATCATTATTACGTATTTCCTGACAAAAGCCTCCCGCCTCTAAAAGCGGAAGAAAATTCTCTCGATGATTAGAAGGGGATGGATGACAGTCGGCATTAGCCAAAATGATTGAAGAATAAGAACATATGTACTATTATATACTTGTAAGCGGGCTCGTTTATGGATAAAAGTTTTACATAAAATAGTGAGTACGATAGACCTGGATACATAGCGACACTTGTTTGTCAAAGTATCAATGTACACATACAGAGGTTCCGAACTATCATTTTAAGTTACATACAAAAGTCAAATTCCATATATTGTATGAAAAACAACTCTTATTTTAACATAATTTAGAGAACCATTCAGCTGAGGAGTGACAGAAATGGCGCGTGTTTTATTTATTAATGCTGGATCGGAAGGGCATGTCAATCCAACGATCGGAGTTGTTCAAGAGCTTATTTCACGCGGAGAAGAGGTTGTATACTTTACGATCGAAGCTTTTCGAGAGCGAGTGGAAAAGACGGGGGCTACTGTACGAACGTTTGATGATCAAAAATTTCTTAAAGCCTTTCTTTCAGGAGGAAGAAATTATTTGCTTGAAAGAGTCAACGGTCTTTTACGTACGGCAGATATCGTCATACCTAGCGTTCTTGAACAGATCAACGGAGAGCATTTTGATTACATCATCCATGATTCCATGTTTGGTTGTGGACGGTTACTCGCCCAAATTCTTGAAATTCCCTCTATCAATTCTTGTACTTCTTTTGCGCAGACAAAAGCTTCCTTTGATAAAATGCTGGAACATCTTTCGAAAGAAATTCCGGCAAAACTACTGAACGCTGTATACGATGAATTTCAACACCTTGCAGAAATGGTAGAGAAAAAATATCATGTGGAGATCCATTCTCCTTATGAAGTTTTTTGTAATCCTGCACCGCTTACCATCGTTTATACAACTAGAGAGTTTCAACCTTCTGGAGAAGCATTCGACCAAACTTACAAATTTGTAGGTCCATCTATCTCTTCGCGATTATCACACGAAAACTTCGATCTTACTGAAATTAAGGGGAAAAGCCCCATTTACATTTCATTAGGTACGGTCTTCAATCAAGCAATGGATTTCTATAAGCTTTGCTTTAAAGCACTGGGGAATACGGATTATACTGTTGTCATGTCTGTTGGGAAAAAAACGAAAATTTCGGATTTAGGTGAGATTCCCAAAAACTTCATTGTAAAAAATTATGTCCCACAAATGGAGGTGCTGAAATACAGCCAATTATTTATTACGCACGGCGGAATGAACAGTACTAATGAAGGTCTTTATTATGGGGTTCCGCTTATTGTAATTCCACAAAGCGCGGATCAGCCGATCATTGCCGAACAAGTTGTCAATATCGGAGCCGGTATTCAATTAAAAATGCAAAGTTTGACTGCAAATCAACTGCGTGAAGCCGTAGACCACGTGTTAAACGAACCAGCTTTTCACCAAGCAGTTGCAAAGATTAGGGAATCCTTTCAAAAAGTAAGCGGATATCGCCAAGCGGTTGATGAGATTTTCAAGTTTCAAAGTCGTTTATATTAAGGAGAAATGCTTAAAGTGCCGGCGTGATGTCTTTTTTAATTCGTAAACAACAAAGGGGGGATTTATATGAGAACACATAAAGATCAATCCATTGATTGTGTAACATTAAGTTATGAAGATATCCCGGCATTGATAGCGCTCTCCACGTCAGTAGGATGGGATTATGATGAACATGAAATTCGGACAATAATGAAATCAGGAAAAATCTACGGATATAAAAGAGAAGGGAAAGTTGTATCAAGCGCTGCTATTATCCCTTATGACGCTTCTTTAGCTTCTATTGGCATGGTAATCGTTCATGAAGCATACAGGGGAATGGGGCTTGGGAAAATTGTTACACAAATGTGTATAGATACGGTTTCAAAGGATACTACTATTATGCTAATCGCGACCGAACAAGGAAAACCTTTATATGAAAAAATGGGGTTTAGTGCAGTGGATTGGGTCCATAAATATCTTTGTGATCGTTATATCCCTATTCAATCAAACGATAAAATGGAGATGGAAATACACACTTTTAGTCCAAAAGATTTAGCGCAAATAGTAACATTAGATGAAAGAGCGGTTGGAGCGAAAAGAAAAAAATTCCTTATTAATAGGATTGAACAAGCAAAAGAATGTTTAACTGTAAAAGGTAGGGACGGAACCGTGATCGGCTATGGACTTTCGATGCTGGGACCTGTCAATCTTATCTTAGGTCCAATTGTAGCTCCTAATTTTGATATAGCGTGTTTATTGGTAGATAAATTAGCTCGCAATCATCAAGGAAGAGTAAGAATTGATGTTCCATCAGGACATGAAGAATTTATGTTATTTCTGGAACAGCATGATTTTTATAAAGTAAGCCAGCCTCCAGTCATGATTATAAATTCAAAGCAATTACCCCCACGAAACGGAACGTTATATGGAATCGCGGCACAGGTGTTTGGATGATGTTTATGTAGGGTTACAGCAGATGAATAATGGCCGATTCCATTCTAACTTATCCTAAAAACTAAACGATGGATCGCATCTAAAAAGAAAAACCTAAGAAGTCCTCCTAATTGAGGAGGATTTTATGTAGAGTATCCCGAATTTAATAATTTATAAGTGCATATTCATGTGATTCTAATATTTAAGCCTCAAGATAACACATTTTGGCATTGAGCATTGAAAAGTATAAACCATTGGGAGACGTTCAAAGGGGACAAACGAAATGATAACCAAAGCAGAGTTAATCAATCAACCTTATTCAGGACAATACAAGGAGAAGATATATGATATTTCGAGTCCATGGAACTCTCAAAATTGGAGTTGGATAAAGTTCACAAATGATGCTTTAACAGAATGGTGTGGAAACTTTCGAGGGTTTCCGCGAGATGTTGCAGTATCAAATAAGTATAACATCGTTCTTGTTCTCACTTCGGATTATTTATTTAAGCTTGATTGTTTTAGTGAAGAATTAGTCGAATATGAGTCTCATCCCCAATATCGAAGTCTAACTGTAACTCCTTTAGGAGATTTTGTAATAGCTGATTATTATGATATTGAAATTATAAAATCGAATTTAGAAGATAAGATTCCAGTACATAGTCCAATAAAAATGGATAATATCCAGCTTCATGGTTGGTCTAATAATAAATTATCCATAATATGCGATGAATTTCTAACCGGGAACCATCATGTGGAGTTAGAGCTTGATGGCGAGACATTCGAAATAACTTTTAAATGACAACATGAGAAAATATGCAAAAAAACAAACATGATTCAGCACTCCTGCGTAATCAAAAAGAGGAAAGAGAAGCTTTTACTTTTATTTTATTATAATGAACGGAAGAAGAGCGTCTTTCTATTCTCCTTCATTGCTGCTTGTATCTGTTCGAAGTGGTCTATCGTTTTCGATTCCGCATCATCCACCAATGACTTCCCTAACCAATAAAATGATTTATACAATGGAGCGTTTGATGAATAAAACGCACCTCAAAAAACTTGGCCCGCCTTTACAAAAATATCTTAATGATCATGGCCTATCATACTGCGGTTGCGGCTATGGAGGAAAGATCATAAATCACATTAAAATAAATAGCTAGAGAAAAAGAATTGCGGGGCATCATACTTTGTCCATTATGTTGTTCGCATCGATACGATTTCCCCAGTGACGTTAGATTCGTTAAGGGGAAAGCCAGCATCACTCATAGAAATCATAGTCGCTAAAAATACTGAATCTTTTTTCTTTACTACTAAGTATTAATTTAATATAATTTTAATGTAGTAATCATTATCAATTAAGTTGTTAAAGGATAACAACGAAAACAGATAATGATTGAATTTACGATTGAAAGGAGAAGAGTGATGGAAAACAAAAATCATCACAACGCATCCCAATGCCCGTTTTCTCATGGCAGTGTAACAAGTCATACCTCTAAGAGAACAACAAATAAAGACTGGTGGCCTAACCAGCTGAATTTAAGCATTCTCCACCAACATGACCGAAAAACCAATCCTCATGATGAAGAGTTTCATTATGCTCAAGAATTTCAAAAATTGGATTATCAGGCTCTAAAAGAAGATTTGCGCAAGCTGATGACCTCAAGCCAAGATTGGTGGCCAGCTGATTATGGACATTATGGCCCGCTGTTTATTCGCATGGCTTGGCATTCTGCAGGAACATACCGCATCGGTGATGGACGAGGCGGCGCTGCTACGGGTTCGCAACGTTTTGCTCCTCTGAACAGTTGGCCGGATAATGTCAACTTAGATAAAGCGCGCCGGCTGTTGTGGCCGATCAAAAAGAAATATGGCAACAAAATTTCCTGGGCTGACCTGATCGTATTAGCCGGCAATGTGGCTATTGAATCCATGGGAGGGAAAACGATCGGTTTCGGCGCCGGCCGTGTCGACGTTTGGCATCCGGAAGAAGACATTTACTGGGGAGCTGAAAAGGAATGGCTTGATGAGAAACGTTACACAGGAGAGCGCGATCTAGAAAATCCGCTTGCGGCTGTTCAGATGGGGCTCATTTATGTCAATCCGGAAGGTCCTGATGGGAAACCAGATCCAATTGCGGCGGCCCGTGACATCCGGGAGACATTCAAACGCATGGGGATGAACGATGAGGAAACAGTTGCGCTTATTGCTGGAGGGCATACGTTTGGCAAGGCGCACGGTGCCGGTGATGCCTCGCACGTAGGTCCTGAACCTGAAGCGGCGCCGATTGAAGCACAAGGATTAGGATGGGTCAGCTCCTATGGAAAAGGAAAAGGCCGTGATACGATTACGAGCGGGCTTGAAGGCTCTTGGACCCCAACTCCTACCAAGTGGGATATGTCTTATTTTGATTTGTTGTTTGGATATGAATGGTGGCTGACAAAGAGCCCGGCCGGAGCATGGCAATGGCAAGCTGTGAATCAGGATGAAAAAGACTTAGCCCCAGATGCTGAAGATCCTTCGAAAAAAGTTCCAACGATCATGTTTACAACAGATCTGGCGCTTCGTTTTGATCCGGAATATGAAAAGATTGCCCGCCGGTTCCATCAAAATCCAGATGAATTTGCGGATGCTTTTGCCCGCGCCTGGTTTAAACTGCTTCATAGAGACATGGGACCAAAAACGAGATATCTCGGTCCGGAAGTGCCAAAAGAAGATTTCGTTTGGCAAGATCCGATTCCTGAAGTTGACTATGAATTAACCGATTCCGAAATTGAAGAAATCAAAGCGAAAATTTTGAACTCGGGACTAACCGTCAGCGAGTTGGTGAAAACGGCTTGGGCTTCTGCCAGCACGTTCCGCAACTCTGATAAGCGCGGTGGAGCCAACGGTGCCCGTATTCGCCTTGCTCCCCAAAAAGATTGGGAAGTAAACGAACCGGAACCATTAGCAAAAGTGCTAGCTGTTTATGAAGATATTCAAAGCGAGCTACCTAAAAAGGTAAGCCTTGCCGATTTGATCGTTCTTGGTGGCAGCGCGGCAGTGGAAAAGGCAGCCCGCGATGCCGGCTTTGATGTCACGGTGCCTTTTATTCCAGGACGGGGTGATGCGACACAAGAACAGACAGATGCGGAAAGTTTTGCGGTATTAGAACCAGTTGCAGACGGTTTCCGCAACTATCAAAAGAAGGAATACAGCGTCGGTCCTGAAGAGTTGCTGCTAGACAAGGCGCAGCTGCTGGATCTGACCGCTCCTGAAATGACGGTGTTAATCGGCGGTCTGCGGGTGTTGGGGGCTAATTATCGTGATCTGCCTCATGGTGTATTCACGCACCGCGTTGGCGTGCTGACCAATGATTTCTTTGTTAACTTGGTAGATATGAACAATAAATGGGTACCGGTGGAAGGCGGTATTTATGAAATTCGCGACCGGCAAACAGATGAAGTGCTGTGGACGGCTACCCGGGTGGACCTCATTTTCGGCTCTAACTCGGTGCTCCGTTCCTACTCCGAATTTTACGCCCAAGATGATAATCAAGAAAAATTTGTCCGTGATTTTATTAAAGCTTGGGTCAAAGTGATGAATGCTGACCGCTTTGATATTCATTTAAAAAACATAAGAGCGTCGGTCCCTGTTTGATCGATTTGAACCCAATCCTATAAAAAAGCAGACGGTTGACCAAATGGGTGATAGACATTCGTCTATCACCCATAGTTTTTGGAGAAAAACGATTGAACTTGGTTCTTTATACTGTTTCCATACCGGATATGACGTAGGACTATTTTTTCTTTATTGTGGAATCTCGGCCATCTTTAACATTTTTCCTCATATTCATGATGGCCATGCTTTTGTAATTTTGATAGAATATAGAATGAACGTTCAGTATAATAATAATGTATACCGATCACAGTGACAAAATTGACTTGGGGGAACACAAGATGATGGAATTAGCAACAAGGAACAGAGGAGCCATACTCATCCTTATGTTGAACATTTTTTTGGCTTTTGTCGGTGTTGGCCTGGTTATCCCGATTATGCCGACATACATGAACGTGCTTGGGATTTCTGGAACGGTTGTCGGCTTTCTGGTGGCCGTGTTTTCTTTAACCCAATTTTTGGTGGCGCCTTATGCAGGAAGTTGGTCAGACTTATATGGGAGAAAATGGGTGATTGTGATTGGTATGTTGATTTTTGCCGTTTCCGAATTCATTTTTGGTCTGGCCAATGACGCTCTTCTCCTGTTTCTATCGAGAATGTTGGGCGGTGTGTCAGTCGCCTTCATCATGCCAGCTGTCATGGCGTATGTGGTTGACATTACCTCAGAAGAAGAGCGGGGCACAGGAATGGGCTGGGTCAATGCGGCTATTTCGACTGGTTTTATCATCGGGCCGGCGATCGGCGGATTTTTGGCGGAATACGGTTTGCGAGTACCTTTCTTCGCAGCAGCCAGCGCCGCCGCTGTTGCTGGCGTTGTTTCGACCATTCTTCCTGAATCGCTCGACAAGAGTGAACGCCTTGACATGCTGGCGTCTCAAAAGAAACGAACCAATCAGATGGCACAACTTGCTCGGTCTTACCGCACGCCATACTTTACCGGATTGGTGATCATTTTGATCATCTCGCTTGGAATCTCTCAATATGAAACCGTGCTTGGGCTCTTTGTCGATCACAAGTATGGATATACCCCGAGAGAAATTGCCTGGTTGATCATGATCGGCTCCATCATTGGAGCCGTCGCGCAGTTGACGCTCTTTGGACGATTAATCAATTGGATCGGCGAGAAGAAGCTGTCGGCCTATTGTCTATTGTTGATCGTCGTGTTCATGGTGGTGACCCTCTTTTCGTTCCGCTATTGGATGATGGTCACTTCAGTCACTCTTGTCTTTTTGGCAGTTGATTTTGTACGGCCAGCCATCAGCACGTATTTCTCTAGAATCGCAGGCGATGATCAAGGATTTGTGGCTGGAATGAACGCATCGTATACGAGTCTTGGAAATATTGCCGGTCCTTTGCTGGCCGGAGCTTTGTTCGATATTCAAATGAATTCGCCATTTCTAATCGGCAGTCTGATTATGCTGGCTGGTTTTCTGTTGAATTTGTACTGGATTCGCAAGGAGAGGAAAGAGCACCGGCCGGTTCACCAAAGCAACACCCATCTCTTGGACACCAAAACAAAAAACTATCATGATGAAGGTGGCAGGAGGGCATACAATGAATAAAAAGAAGCTGCAGAGCGAACAGACGAAAAAATGCATTGCCGAAGCAGCCATGCAATTGTTTGCCCAAAAAGGATACAAGGGGACATCTATCGAAGATATCGTCGCGGCAACAGGAAAGAGCAAGGGCAATATTTATTATCACTTCGGCAATAAGGAACAGCTGTTTCAATATTTGCTGGATGAATGGGATCGTGATTGGCGGGAGAAGTGGAAGCAAAAAGAGTCGCAGTGGTCGACATTTGCCGAAAAGCTTCTCGGATTGGCAGAGCATATTGTTACAAATGATGTAAATCATCCCTTGACAAACGCGATGGATGAATTTCTCAATAGTGAATGGAACAACAGTGAAGTGCAGGAAAGGGTAACGAAGTTCTATTCCGATCAGATTGCTTTTTTTCAAGAGATGATACAGACAGCGATGGACGACGGAGAGCTACAACAGGATCAAGCGCAGATGTTGGCGGTTATTCTTGGAGCGATGATAATGGGATTGGGGGAAATCTCACGGCGCATCCAGTTTCAAGAGGCATTGAAATTATATCACAAAGCGATTGATGTTTTTTTGCATGGAACGTTGACACGCGATTCCTAAGTGAAAACAAAATCAAATGATGAAATGAACAATGTCAATTGCTTAAAGAACGTCGCTAGCTCCGGCGTTCTCTTTTTTATTCGCTGCTTTCCCAACAGACAAGCCCTCTCGTTCGATGAAGATCAAAACGGGACTTGTAATAAAAACTTTTCCAAGGTTTCCCTTTCCTCTGTTTGTTTTGCATCGTTTTTTTAATAAGGCATAGGTTGAGGAGAGGGACAAATGGTATAATAGAAGCATTTCTGTGCAGGAGCTTCATCAAAAAAGCTCCCTTGGTATGATGCAGGGGTGTCGGTAAACAAAACCCCATTATCACACCAAGAGAATTTGATATGCTTTGGATGGCTGATTTTACTTGGCTCGTGTTTTCAACGAAGATTCCTGCTGTTTTGAACGACTCGGCCAAAATGCCATTTTTCCCATAAGCGCCGTCAAGGAAGGCACCAGCAATGCTCGAACGACAAAAGTATCTAAAAGTACGCCAAGAGCCGTGATTAAACCAAATTGAACAAGGACTTGTATAGGCATGGTGATCAATACAGCGAAGGTGGCCGCTAGGATCAGACCTGCTGATGTAATGACACCGCTCGTTTGTGTCACCCCTTCTTTAATGGCTTCTTTTAACGGCATGGTCTTGGCTTTTTTCCAGATACTCGAAATCATAAAAATATTATAATCTTCGCCAAGAGCAATCAAGAAGACAAAAGCATACAGAGGAATGGCTCCTTGAATCGCTTCTACGCCAAATCCGTAATGAAGGATGATCCAACCCATTCCCAAGGCGGCAACATAAGAAAGCAAAACAGTCAATATCAGATTAATCGTCGTTATGAGCGAGCGTAAGTATGCAAAAAGCAAGACCGCGATCAGACCGATCACAAGGGGAATGATTACGTGGCTGTCCCGATCGGTCCATGATTTCACATCATATTGCTCCGCTGTTTGTCCAGCAAGCCAAATAGAAGTGTCATTCTGTACGGCTCCGCTAGTTTCCAGAGCCTCTGCGGCAATGTTGCGCAGCTCCGGAATAACCTTCATCGCTTCTTGTGAATAAGGGTTTACGTTAAGAACTAGGCGGTATAAAGAATAGGCGGGATCGATGGTGCTGATTTGACGCCCAGCAACCTCATTCACCGCAGGGTGTTCCGCCAGAGTTTGCTTAGATCGGGACCGTTTTTGACGATCACGGAAACCGGAGCAAGCTCCCCAGGGGAATAGCTCTCGGCTATGCGTTCAAACCCCTCGCGGGAAGGCATATCTTTCGGGAACGATGACAACAAATCATACGTAAAGGTTATTTGACTGGCGAATGCGGCCAAAAGTCCAAGCGTTATGGTGCAGGCAATGACGACTCTTCGCGGTTTGGTAACGACTAGTTGACCGACAGCTGCACTCAAGGTACGTCTAGCTTTTTTAGGTTTATAATCCTTGCCCTTCTCAACGGCACGCCGTTGCTCTTCTTCTGGTGTCCGAGGAATAAATGGGAAGAAGGCGACGCGTCCGATGATGGCCAGCAACGCCGGCACCAACGTCAGACTGGCAAGCATCATGATCAGAATAGATAAGCTAAACGGCACTGCGAAACGTTCGTACGCACCATATTTGGCTACGAGCAATGCTAGCAAAGCCAGCATCACGGTGAAGCCGCTCATGGCTATGGCACCTGAAGCTTCTCGGAAGGTGCGGCGCAGTGCGTGAAAACGATTGCTGTCACGCATCAGCTCTTGCCGGAAGCGGGTAATGAAAAATAGACAATAGTCTGTACCAGCGCCGAAAAGAAGGACGGTCATGATCGCAAGGCTTTGAGAGTCGACTACAATCCATCCTTTCTTGGCCATCCAGCCCAATAGGGGACTGGTTACAGCATAAGCGAAGCCAACACCAATTAACGGGATGATCGCTAAGAGAGGAGAACGGTAGATCAAGAGCAAAACGACTAATACCAACAAGACGGTGGCGATCAACAAAACGAAATCAGCATTCAGAAACAAATCGGTAGCATCCACCGCAATGCCTGCGGGACCGCTAATGCGAAGACTCAACTTGTCCGGCGCGTCCATTGCTGTGGTAAAAGGATCGGTACCAGAAGCTTTCTTGATTCTGTCCTGAAGAGCATGTAAACTCTTTTTAAGCTGTTCCGGCTCCATGCTCTCATCAAATATGATCGGCTGAACAAGTGTGCTGTCATCCTCAGAAACCATTTGTTTCAAGGCAAGAGGAGGAAACTGATGCAAGGAAAGCAGGCTTTTTTGGCCTTTCAGCGGTTTTTCTTTGAGCTGTTGAGAAATTTCTGCCATCAGACGAAAATCCTGTTCGTTCAAACCATCAGGCCGATGCCAAACCACTAAAGCAGGGAGCCCTGACTCCCCAGGGAAATACTTTTCCATGACACGAGCCGCCTGTAAAGAGGGACTGTCTTTATGAAGATTGACGGCGTTGTTTTGTTTTTGATCACCTGCGGCTGGTAAGGAAACCGAGAGAATGATGGCCATGGCTACCCAGACAATCAGCGTTGCCCAACTTGTTTTCGGTCCGCTAACTAGCGCTCCGATCGAATGAAACATATCACTGTCCTTCCTTTCTTTACGCGATTTTGATGCTATTTACGTATCCTTTGTGTAGAGATGATATAATTATATATACCAGAAGGTTAATTAATCAAGTTTTATTTTAGAGCGGGAGGGAGCAACTGTGAATCAATCCAGAGAAAAACGTAAACCAGGCCGTCCAAAAGCAACCGAGTCTTCACAAACGATGATACAAATATTGCGGACTGCTTCCGCTTTATTTATGGAATACGGGTTTGAAAAGGTGTCCCTTGAAACCGTAGCTAAAACATGCGGTTTAACCAAAGCAAGTGTTTATTACTATTTCAGTAACAAATCCATGTTATTTACCAAATGTCTGTTGTTTGTGTTAAAGGTTGCACACGATCAAACCGTTGCCATTATGAACGGTCCCGGGACATTGCAGGAACGTCTGCGGGAGGTCGCTATACGCTATATGCAAAATACGTATGTGGATTTTGAAACGATGATGCGTGAAGCCTCGTCGGAGTTATCAGAGGAACAAACTGCAGAAATTCGCAATGCTGAACGGAAGTTGCATGAAGTGCTTGAGCACGCCTTTCAAAAAGCAATGGAAAAGGAGGAGATTGTGCCGTATGATCCTTTCTTGCTTTCCCATCTTTTTGTCGCCATGTTGACCGTTCGCAATCGCCAAGAAGTAATGAATAAGCGCCAAATGGTGGAAGAAGTTGCCTCTGAAATGGTCCGGTTGTTATTTAACGGTCTTTCTCCACGTTAAAAAGACGGTGGTTCTCATATAATAAAAAACGATAGAAAGGGGAGATATTATGGACAAGCATCGGATTTATACAACAAGTGTCGCCAGTGTCTACCCTCACTATGTGACAAAGGCAGAGAAAAAAGGGCGCACGAAAAAGGAGGTTGATACAATCATTTGTTGGTTGACTGGATACAGCCAGGAAGAGTTAAATACACACTTAGAAAAAAAGACAGACTTTGAAACTTTCTTTACAGAAGCTCCGCACTTGAACCCTTCGCGAACTCTCATCAAAGGTGTGGTCTGCGGTGTCCGGGTGGAAAATATCGAAGAACCCATCATGCGAGAAATTCGCTATTTAGATAAGCTGATTGATGAGCTAGCAAGAGGGAAGGCGATGGAGAAGATTTTACGGAAATCATAATCGAAAACAAGAGCGTGCGTGTGGGGAGGAAGTGACACGAACTTGAAAAACAAGCCCGCGATGGGCATGTTTGGTTGTAGAATTTTACAGAGATTCAAAGACACATGAAACCAAAGTAGACAGTTGACCAAATGGGTGATCGACATTCGTCGATCACCCATAGCTTTTGGAGGAAAACGATTTAGCTTAATGGCTTCTTTATGCTTGACACGTGATCCTTTTCTGTTTTTCTTTGTTCGATGAAAGGGGATTGCGCACATTTCATTTTTGGTTAGATTTACATTCACGTTATCTTTGTCTGGTTGTCGTCTTTGCCATTCGGACAGATAGATATGTGCATTCTGTTCTTGACTGTGTGTTCTCCGTTAATCCCTCTTCCATTCTATATTTCTTTGAATCGGTCCTATTCCTTAAAAGAAATCAATGAAAAATTCAAAGGATACCATATCACGTGACTTGCATTAGATACAGGAGTTGAGAAACAAATGAAGGATGATTTAGATTTTATGCAAACACCTGTCATTGGCTTTCCATACAAAAAAGTGCATGTAGATTCTGTATTCAATCGCTCGTTTACTGATTACGAAGAAGTAGTCAAAGGGCTCGAGCTATTAACCAAAAACGAAAAATGGGCAACACAATTAACGGAATATAAAAACTTAAAGATGGCCGAGCGACTGAAATGGGTGAAAAAGAATAAAGAATTGAAGGTTTATGGAATCGCTATAACAGGAACCGCTAAAGATGTATTATCTTTGGAAAAGATGAAGGAAGTTCATGTGATTCGCTTAGGACAGATCTATTGGCCGTAATAAAGGGAGATGATTAAAAATGAAAATGCTATCCATCCATTTGCTCAATACATTAGTCGCTATATTTTTGCTGATTTTGTTAAATGTGCAAGCGATAGCGGATATCCCTGTTTTTCGTATTCGTTATATTTGGATTTCATTGTTTGGAATGCTTATATGTTTGTTTGGATGGGTCAAAAATGATCGATTCTATTCTTATTTAGCCGGCGTTCTTCACCTTATTCTCATCGTTTCTTGCATAGGCATCATTTGGTTTAGTTTAGGAATTCATCCCCATCCATAAGAAAACAAGTCTTACAGATTCACTTCTGCTTACAAAATATATTAGGGGATTTTTTAACATCATCCATTGAGAAGTCTCTCACCTCTAAGCAAAGTGTAGGTGAGGGAGATTCATATAGCGACAGAAGCAAGAAGACTTCTGTCTTTCTGCTTTTCTATGTTAAAAGGATGTTAAGATGATGCTAGACTAAATAGTGGACACCGAGAATCGAGAATGCGACAATAAACCTAGCAAAATCGAGGTGTCCGAAGATGAGTCAGAAATATGACAAAGAGTTCAAAATCCAAACCGTAAAAATGATTCAGGAACAGGGGAAGCCGGTGGCGCAGGTCGCCCGAGAATTGGGCGTATCCGACA
>NZ_LPUG01000024.1:0-102286 GCF_001560855.1 Anoxybacillus sp. P3H1B
AGATTTCCCATTGCATAAGCAAGTAAGATCCCTCGAAGATGACGAGGTAGATAGGTCCGAGGTGGAAGCGTGGCGACACGTGCAGCTGACGGATACTAATCGATCGAGGACTTAACCAATACGAAAAAGGGAGCAAGCTCGCTTGCATCCATAAGGCGTTCAAGCTTCTGACGGACAAGTCAGGAGACTGGGACAGAAGAAGCGGAAACGACCGTAGGATGCAGCTTGCGGAACTAGACAATACGAAAAGTGGAAGCGAGCGCTTAGCGCCGGAAGGAAAATATTCTTCCGACGAGACATGCTTGCATGTCGATGGAGGGAGATGATTTTCCACGAGGCGCTGCGAGCTGGAATTAGACAATACGAAAAGTGGAGCTAGACACCAAGAAAAGCACCGCCTATCCTTTCTTCCATGATCTGTTATCTGGTTTTGAAAGAACTAAAAAAGTTTTCAAAAATTCTTGACATGAGCGGAATGCTCATTATAATAATACTTGTCTGTTTGAAATAATAAGCCTAGTGATGATGGCGGAGAGGTCACACCCGTTCCCATCCCGAACACGGAAGTTAAGCTCTCCAGCGCCGATGGTAGTTGGGGCTAACGCCCCTGCAAGAGTAGGACGTTGCTAGGCTTTATATTAAACATATTCCGCAATCGCTCAGCGACGAGCATTTCCTCTCTGAGCAAACAGCGAGTTGCCTCGACGCATTGTGCTTCTTCGAATGTCTTGAAGAGGAAGAGGCAGTAGAAAAATACGAATAATGATTCGTTAGTTTTTGTGTTTATCCACTATTCCGCAATAGCTCAGCGGTAGAGCAACCGGCTGTTAACCGGTAGGTCGTAGGTTCGAATCCTACTTGCGGAGCCATTTTGGAGAGCTGTCCGAGTGGTCGAAGGAGCACGATTGGAAATCGTGTAGACGTTAACAGCGTCTCAAGGGTTCGAATCCCTTGCTCTCCGCCACTATTTCATGTAATGGCCCGTTGGTCAAGTGGTTAAGACACCGCCCTTTCACGGCGGTAACACGGGTTCGAATCCCGTACGGGTCACTTTTAGGAGGATTAGCTCAGCTGGGAGAGCACTTGCCTTACAAGCAAGGGGTCGGCGGTTCGATCCCGTCATCCTCCACCATACATACTATTGATTGAAAAAAATATAATTTTGTCATCGCGGGGTGGAGCAGCCTGGTAGCTCGTCGGGCTCATAACCCGAAGGTCGCAGGTTCAAATCCTGCCCCCGCAACCAAATAAAACGGTTGGTCCCGTAGTGTAGTGGTTAACATGCCTGCCTGTCACGCAGGAGATCGCGGGTTCGAGTCCCGTCGGGACCGCCATAAAATATGTATGGCTCGGTAGCTCAGTCGGTAGAGCAAAGGACTGAAAATCCTTGTGTCGGCGGTTCGATTCCGTCCCGAGCCACCATTTATTTTATCCAACGCATCTTATGAATGCCGGCTTAGCTCAATTGGTAGAGACGAGCGGAGCATCGGTGAAATGACTGCGAGTTGCCTCGACGCATTGGACATCTTGAAATGTCTTGAAGAGGAAGAGGCACAGAACATGTGCTTTTATGGTTAGTTCTATAGATAAAGCCGGCTTAGCTCAATTGGTAGAGCAACTGACTTGTAATCAGTAGGTTGCGGGTTCAAGTCCTGCAGCCGGCATCGATTTATTAAAGTAATGGCGGCTATGGCGAAGTGGTTAACGCACCAGATTGTGGCTCTGGCATTCGTGGGTTCGATTCCCACTAGTCGCCCCATACATATTATCCCAAGACATTTGTGATAAAAGATTTGATAATTGCGCGGATGTAGTTTAATGGTAAAACCTCAGCCACGAGCGATACATCATTGAATAGGCGACGAGTTGCCTCGACGCACAAAGCATCTTAGAATGAACTGGTAGAGGAAGAGGCATGGTATATCGGGATACTAGAAATTTGTAATAAAAAATTTGATAATTATGCGGGTGTAGTTTAGTGGTAAAACCTCAGCCTTCCAAGCTGATGTCGTGGGTTCGATTCCCATCACCCGCTTGTATACGGGCCTATAGCTCAGCTGGTTAGAGCGCACGCCTGATAAGCGTGAGGTCGGTGGTTCAAGTCCACTTAGGCCCATCTTTCTTTTTGTAAAGCGTTTCTTTGCATAAAGTTTGGTGACATGTGTTGCCCATCTATAGGTGTTCTGTGAATTTCTTCTATAACATTGGTCAGTTAGCTTTTGTTTTCATCTACTATTCCGCAATCGCTCAGCGACGAGCATTTCCTCTCTGAGCAAACAGCGAGTTGCCTCGACGCACTGTGCTTCTTCGAATGTCTTGAAGAGGAAGAGGCAGTAGAAAAATATGAATAATGATTCGTTAGTTTTTGTGTTTATCCACTATTCCGCAATAGCTCAGCGGTAGAGCAACCGGCTGTTAACCGGTAGGTCGTAGGTTCGAATCCTACTTGCGGAGCCATTGGAGAAGTACCCAAGTGGCTGAAGGGGACGGTTTGCTAAACCGTTAGGTCGCGTTTTTGCGGCGCGCGGGTTCAAATCCCGCCTTCTCCGCCACTGCTGAATGCAAGGCCCGTTGGTCAAGTGGTTAAGACACCGCCCTTTCACGGCGGTAACACGGGTTCGAATCCCGTACGGGTCATAAGTAAAAAGCACTGTGCTAAAGCATAGTGTTTTTTACTTTATATAAAATCATTTAAAGATAAAACGAGTGTCATCTTCAAAACACACGGGAGAAGAGATGATGCTCGATCACCGACCGTGGAAAAACGGTATAACTCTATTATGTTAACATAATAAGTTACATCATACGCCTCAAAAATATTCGTTCCTCCAATTATTTAGAAAGAAAAATTTATAAAAAAACTTGATCTATATAATATTGTGCATTTCTGTTTTTGATTATTCCGAATTTTTAACTTGACAAAATGTCAAATGTAAATAAATAATAAATACAAAGAAAGGCCGACCATAAAAACAGAAAGGTCGGCATAATTTTTCTACTCATGTTCATATTCCCTAAACTCAAAATGATTCGTTAGGGCTACTCGGCTTTTTTGGTGCTTTGTTTTTTTGGCGAAGAAATTTTTCTCCGTACTCTCCATGATCATGAAAGTAAGCATGTTCAATTTGAATCGTGGAATGTTTAATTCTATATTTCCTTTCCAGCATTTCATTAATGGCTAAAATAACACAGAATGGCTGAATGTGTTCATTGATAAATACGTGAGCAGTTAAGGAATAATGGTCGGAAGAAATCGCCCAAATGTGCATGTCATGTACATCTTCTACCCCTTTAATACCGCTAATGTCAGAGCGTATTTGCTCAAGATCAAACTGCGATGGAACAGAATCCATAAGAATAAAGTACGATTCGCGGATGATTTTTGCTCCTCCTGTAAAAATAATTCCTCCTATAATCATACTAATCAATGGATCTATTAAGGCAAATTCCGTGAAATAGATGATAATAGCTGAAGCGATAACTCCGATTGAACTCAAAAGATCGCCGATAAAATGCCATAAAGCGCTTTTCACATTTAAATTTTCCTCTTCTTTTGTGCTTCTGCTAAGGACGATTGTTAAGATAAGATTAACGATCAGCCCAATTGTAGCAATTGTAAGCATCAGCTGAAAATGAACAGGCTCAGGATGAATGAACCGTCGAATTCCTTCGATAAAGATGCCAATAGCGATCATTGCAAGTGCCAATCCGTTTAAAAAGGAAGCAATAATCTCAAATCGCAAATATCCAAACGTAAATGTTTTATTGGGCTGCCGCGATGCGAGATACAGAGCAACCATACTCAAAATGAGCGCCAGCACATCTGAGGCCATATGAGCTGAATCAGAAAGAAGTGCAAGCGAATTAGATAAAACTCCGCCAATGACTTCAACAAGGGCAAAAAACAGCGTTAGGGAAAGGGTAATCCATAATGTTCGTTTTGATTTGTTTTGTTCTTTGACATGAGGCAGGTGATGATAGTCAGAGTAACTCATAATACACCTCTTTTTTAGAATAATTATCATTAGATATTTATTATAAATTATATGCCGTAAACAAGCAATTTGCAAATCATAGCTTTGTACCATTTTTGAAAGCTTCTTATCTTAATCTTTTGTTCATAATATAGCCGCTTGTTCTCCGAGAGTGGCAAATGCCTTATTGTGTCCATCCTATAAGAGAAAGGGCATATAGCTGGAAATTGCGCGAGATAAGGGAATGTTTATCAGTCAATCATAATAAATATAGCTTGAAGATTGAGCAAAGCGACTCTAGAAAAGAATATGACGAATGTGTGCACAGAGGTTTGTAGCCTATCTTTCATCACATAAACGCGTGGCAAAGCAACAAATTGTTCGCGAATCTAATGGTTTAGCCTGAAAAATAATATTGTTTGGACATCCAATGATTGAACAAGCAAAAGCAGGGGAAAAAGAGAATCCCTTCATCCTCTTTTTGTATGAAATTTCCTGGTGAGAATTGTCATAAAATATAAACACATTTTATCAAGGAATTTATAAATCAATGTCGAATCTAATTAAATAAATACTAATGGATAAGCCAATAAGTGAAGCAGTGTATGGCGTTGGACAATGGAAAAAAGAAGATGTTGGTTCAGAAGAAAAAACAAACTGCTTCATCTTTCATTTAACATGGAGCAATTAGGATCGTAATGAAATATTGGCAAAATAAAAAAATTATAGTGAAAGGATGAGATGCTCGTTGATAGCAACAAATCCCACAGATTTTGAGGTTCATTTGTTTCATGAAGGAAGCTTATATAAAAGCTATAAAATGTTTGGCGCTCATATCGTAAGAAATGAAGGGGTGGTTGGAACAAGATTTAGTGTATGGGCTCCTCATGCGCGTGCTGTGCGACTTGTAGGGAGCTTTAACAACTGGAACGGGAAAGATCACCCACTTACCAAAATAAACGATCAAGGCGTATGGACCATATTTATCCCTGAAAATTTAGAGGGACACTTATATAAATATGAAATTTTTACGGAAAATGAGCAAGTACTCCTTAAAGCGGATCCATATGCATTTTATTCCGAACTTCGTCCTCGTACGGCCTCTATTGTATATTCATTAGATGGATATCATTGGAATGATAAAGCGTGGCAGCGAAAGAAACGCCGCAAACCAGCTTACGATCAACCGTTATTCATTTATGAAGTTCATTTAGGTTCATGGAAAAAGAAGGAAGATAGAAGCTTTTACTCCTATCAAGAGCTAGCAGAAGAACTAATCCCTTATGTAGTGCAAAATGGGTTTACTCACATTGAACTGCTTCCCTTAATTGAGCATCCGCTCGATCGCTCATGGGGATATCAAGGAACAGGATATTATTCCGCTACAAGCCGCTATGGAACTCCACATGATTTCATGTTTTTTATTGATCAGTGCCATCAAGCTGGAATAGGAGTGATTTTAGACTGGGTCCCTGGTCATTTTTGTAAAGATGCACATGGCCTATACATGTTTGATGGAGCCCCAACATATGAATATGTCAATATACAGGATCGTGAGAATCCGGTGTGGGGAACAGCCAATTTTGATCTAGGGAAGCCTGAGGTTCGAAGCTTTCTCATCTCGAATGCATTATTTTGGATGGAGTATTTCCATATTGACGGCTTTCGCGTTGATGCAGTAGCTAATATGCTTTATTGGCCCAACAGTCATGTCCTTCATAAAAACCCCTACGCCGTGGAATTTTTGCAGAAACTAAATGAAGCTGTCTTTTCCTATGATCCTTCATTGTTAATGATTGCTGAAGATTCTACAGATTGGCCGAAGGTGACTGCGCCGACTTATGAAGGAGGCTTAGGGTTTAATTATAAATGGAATATGGGCTGGATGAACGACATTCTGACCTATATGGAGGCGGCTCCCGAACATCGTAAATATCTGCATCATAAAGTTACTTTTTCTTTGCTATACGCATACTCAGAAAATTTTATTTTGCCATTTTCACATGATGAGGTAGTGCACGGAAAAAAATCATTATTAAATAAAATGCCTGGCGAATATGAGCAGAAATTTGCGCAACTGCGATTATTATATGGGTATTTAGCTACTCATCCAGGAAAAAAATTATTGTTTATGGGAGGGGAATTCGGTCAATTTGATGAATGGAAGGATTTGGATCAACTTGATTGGATGTTATTTGATTTTGAGATGCATAGAAAAATGAGTGTGTATGTGAAAGACTTAATAAAGTTTTACAAACGTCATAAGCCTCTTTATGAGCTGGATCATTCGCCAGAAGGGTTCGAATGGATTGATGTGCATAACGCTGAACAGAGCATCTTTTCGTTTGTTCGAAAAAGCAATAAAGAGAATGATATATTAGTTGTCGTTTGTAACTTTACTGGAACGGCATACCATGATTACAAGGTAGGCGTTCCGCTGCTTGCCACGTATAAGGAAGCTTTTAACAGCGACGCTTCCCTATATGGAGGATGTGGTTATATTAATAAAAAACCGATGACTGCTCTAGAAGAGCCGTTTCATGGAAAACCATACCACATCGAAATGACTATCCCACCTTTTGGAATTTCTGTGTTGCGCCCAATGAAAAAACGAGGGGAGAGAAGTGTAGATGGTGAAGAAAAGATGCGTCGCCATGTTGTTGGCCGGCGGACAAGGTAGTCGATTAAATTCATTGACCAAACAGCTAGCCAAACCAGCCGTTCCGTTTGGAGGAAAATATCGAATCATTGATTTTACGCTAAGCAACTGCTCCAATTCCGGTATTGATACGGTAGGAATATTGACTCAATATCAGCCGCTTCTTCTACACTCATATATTGGTATTGGCAGCGCTTGGGATTTAGATCGAAGAAATGGAGGAGTGACCGTTTTACCCCCGTATTCTGAATCATCTGGGGTAAAATGGTATGAAGGAACAGCGCACGCCATTTATCAAAACATGAACTATATTGAGCAGTATGATCCGGAATATGTGTTGATTCTTTCAGGTGACCACATTTATAAGATGAATTACGCCAAAATGCTGGATTATCATATCGCCAAAAATGCGGATGTGACGATTTCTGTTATTGAAGTGCCTTGGGCCGAAGCGAGCCGATTTGGTATCATGAACACAGACAAAGAAATGCGGATTGTAGAGTTTGAAGAAAAACCGTCTGCCCCAAAAAACAACCTCGCTTCTATGGGAATTTATATTTTTAATTGGAGTGTTTTAAAGGAATACTTGCAAATCGACAATGAAAATCCGAGTTCAAGTCATGACTTTGGCAAAGATGTGATTCCGCTATTATTGAAAGAAAAGAAACGGCTTATGGCTTATCCATTTAAAGGATATTGGAAGGATGTCGGAACAGTGAAAAGCCTGTGGGAGGCAAATATGGATTTATTAGATCCAGAATGTGAATTAAATTTGTTTGATCAATCATGGAAGATCTATTCCGTTAATCCAAATCAACCTCCTCAGTATATCTCTCCAGATGCAATAGTGATTAACTCGCTGGTGAATGAAGGATGCATTATTGAGGGAACCATTGACCATTCCGTTGTTTTTCAGGGAGTTTATGTTCAAAAGGGAGCGATTGTGAGAGACTGTGTCATTATGCCGGATGTAGTGATTGGTGAAAATGCCTATATTGAAAGAGCCATTGTACCGTCAGAGCTTGAGATCCCGCCGGGAATGGTCATTCGCCCGTCTGCATTTGATGATGAGATTTTTCTTGTTACACAAGAATGGTTGCAGGCACAGAGCTCAGAAATCGTTGAGAAAGGATGAACAGCGATGAATAAAACGATGTTAGGGGTAATAGATGACACAAGGTATATGGAGTCGCTATATGAGCTGACGCTGCATCGTTCCATTGCAGCAATTCCATTTGCAGGAAGATACCGCTTAATAGATTTTGTCCTATCAAACATGGTGAACTCAGGTATGCAAAGCATCGCTATTTTCCCAAAGTATCACTATCGATCATTGATGGATCATTTAGGTTCAGGGAAAAATTGGGATTTGAGTCGAAAACGAGATGGGCTCTTTTTCTTTCCTTCCTCAGATTTAAATATTCCGGCGCATCATTTAGGGGCTTTCCAACATTTTGAACAGCATATTGACTACTTTTTACGCAGCAAACAAAAGTATGCGCTCATTTGCAATAGCTATACCGTTTGCAATATTGACTATGAGGCTGTGTTAAAGCGTCATATCGATAATCAGTGCGATATTACAGAAATACGTCATCAAGGCCGTTCGCTTGGAATGTTCGTGCTAGAAACCTCTCTCCTTCTGGATTTAATTGCGAACCGAATTCATACAGGCTACAATAGCATCATCGATGTTGTCCACGATCATCTTCATCAATTGAAAATATGTGATTATGAGCATTATGGATATGTGGCTGTCATTGACTCTATCGAAAGCTATTTTCGTCATAGCTTAGAGCTGCTTAATCCAACCATTTGGAATCAGCTATTTGTTAAATCGCGTCCTATTTATACAAAAGTGAAGGATGCGCCGCCTACTAAATATACAGAAAATGCTGTTGTCAAAAATTCAATAGTGGCTAATGGATGCATGATCGAAGGACATGTTGAAAACAGCATTATTTTTCGAGCAGTAAAAATAGAAAAGGGGACGGTTGTTAAAAACAGTATTATTATGCAGAAAAGCCATATTGGTGAACAATGCGAGCTGAATTCTGTTATTGTGGATAAAGATGTGAAGGTTGAAAATGGCGTTAAGATCGTAGGTTCGGAGCAGCATCCATTTGTTGTTCGTAAAGGAACTGTACAAGGAGAGTTGATGAATCAGTGAAAATTTTGTTTGTTGTGTCAGAATGCGTACCCTTTGTGAAGTCGGGCGGTTTGGCAGATGTAGCTGGCGCGTTGCCGAAAGAACTCAAACGATTAGGCACAGATATCCGTGTGATGCTTCCTAAATATGGAATGATTTCGGAAGAATTTAAAAAGCAAATGAAAAAGGTCGCGGAGCTGGTTGTTCGAGTCGGCTGGCGCCGTCAATATTGCGGAGTTGAAATGCTGGAATACGAAGGAGTTGTCTATTATTTTATCGACAACGAATACTATTTTAAACGTGATAGTTTATATGGCCATTATGACGACGGAGAACGATTTTCCTATTTCTGTCGAGCTGTTTTAGATGCACTTCCTGCTATTTCCTTCCAGCCGCAAATTATTCATTGCCATGATTGGCATACAGGGATGATTCCATTTTTATTACGGGAAGAGTATAAAAACAATTCGTTTTATGGACATATCCGCACGGTATTTACGATTCATAATTTACAGTTTCAAGGGATTTTCCCTCGCGGCATTTTAGAGGATTTGCTTAATTTGAGCAGTGAGCGCTATTTTACGATTGATTATTTAGAGTTTTATGGGAACGTCAGCTTTATGAAAGCAGCTCTTGTGTCTGCAAATATGATTACGACTGTTAGTCCCACCTACAAAGAAGAAATTCAAACGGAATATTACGGAGAAAAGCTCGATGGGCTTCTGAGAGCTCGCCGACGCGATCTTTTCGGCATATTAAACGGAATTGATGATGAAATATATAATCCAAAAAAAGACCAGCACATTGCGATTCCATATGATCAGTTCACGATTGCGCGCAAAGAAATTAATAAGCAAGCGCTCAGGCAAAAATTCGGTTTGCGCAGCGAAGAAGATACGCCGATTATCGCCATGGTGACCCGTCTAACGAAGCAAAAAGGACTTGATTTAGTGAAATGTGTATTTCATGAAATCATTGCGGAAAATGTCCAGTTTATTGTTCTGGGAACGGGAGATCGGGAGTTCGAACATTTCTTTCATGAAATGGCGATGACATATCCTCATCAAGTAAAAGTATATATTGGATTTAACGAAGAGCTGGCTCATCAAATCTATGCAGGCACCGATTTATTTTTAATGCCATCCCAGTTTGAGCCGTGCGGCTTGGCGCAATTAATTGCATTGCGATATGGCGCGATTCCAATTGTGCGAGAAACAGGCGGATTAAACGATACTGTCCAATCGTTTAATGAGTTTACGGGTGAAGGCAATGGATTTAGTTTTAAAAATTTTAATGCGCATGATATGCTGTATACCATTCGTCGAGCGCTTGAATTTTATAAGCAAAAAGAAATATGGGAAAAGCTTGTGAAAGAAGCGATGAGCCGAGATTACAGCTGGGCGCAGTCGGCGTTTAAGTATAATCAGCTTTATGACGAATTAATGGCTGGGAGTGGAAGTCATGTTCTCTAACAAAGAAGAGTTTAAAATGGTTTTTTTAAGAAGACTTGAGATGATGTATGGAAAGCGGTTTGAGGAATCGACCGTGCGCGATCAATATCATACGTTAGGGAATATGGTTCGCGAATATATAAGCCAGGATTGGATTCGGACAAATGAGCGGAGTCGCGCGAAAAGCAGCAAGCAGGTGTATTATCTATCCATTGAATTTCTGCTTGGCCGTCTTTTGGGAAGTAACTTATTAAATCTTGGAATCCGTGATGTAGTCGAAAAAGGATTAAAAGAGCTGGGCATTGATTTAGAAGAAATTGAGGAAAGCGAGGCGGATGCGGGACTAGGGAATGGCGGTCTTGGCCGCCTTGCCGCTTGTTTTTTGGATTCTCTTGCTTCGTTAAATTTGCCCGGACATGGCTGTGGAATACGATATAAGCATGGGCTGTTTGATCAAAAAATTGTCGATGGCTATCAAGTGGAGCTTCCAGAGCAATGGTTGAGACATGGGAATGTTTGGGAGGTGAGAAAGGAAGATTTAGCAATTGAAGTGAACTTCTGGGGAAAGGTAGAGGTATCAAATGAAGGAGGAAGGCTGGTATTCCGTCATACAGATAGCGAAAAAGTAACAGCTGTTCCCTACGATATGCCTGTGATTGGCTATGGAACCAAAACGGTTAATACTCTTCGCCTTTGGAGCGCCGAACCTTCTAAAACCTTTCCTAAACATAAAAGTATCATGCAGTATAAGCGGGAAACGGAAGCTATTTCAGAATTTCTATATCCAGATGATACGCACGATGAGGGGAAAATTTTACGTCTTAAACAGCAATATTTTCTTGTAGCGGCGAGTGTCGGAAGCATTGTTCGCGCTCATCGTCGTCAGTACGGGAATTTATCTAACTTGCATAAGCATGTAGCCATTCATGTGAATGATACGCATCCAGTTTTAGCGATTCCAGAGTTAATGAGGGTGTTGTTGGACGAAGAAGGAATGAGCTGGGAAGATGCATGGGAGATTACGACGAACACAGTGTCTTATACGAATCACACAACATTATCAGAAGCGTTAGAGAAATGGCCCATTCATATTTTTCAGCCATTGCTTCCACGCATTTACATGATTGTCGAAGAAATTAATGAGCGCTTTTGTCGTGGTTTATGGAATAAGTATCCAGGTGAATGGAAACGAATTGAGGATATGGCGATTATTGCTCATGGACTTGTTAAAATGGCCCACTTAGCAGTGGTCGGAAGTTATCGTGTAAACGGAGTGGCAAAGCTTCATTCGGAAATCTTAAAAAAACGTGAAATGAAGCAATTTTATGAAGTATTTCCGCAAAAATTTAATAATAAAACCAATGGCATTACGCATCGCCGCTGGTTGCTAAAAGCAAATCCGCAGCTTGCTTCGTTAATTACGGAAGCGATTGGAGCACGGTGGATTCAGCGGCCGGAAACGCTGCTCGATTTAACGTCCTATGCATCAGACCGCTCTTTTCAAAGAGCATTGGCTAAAGTAAAGCAGCAGCGAAAGGCGATTTTAGCTAAACGCATTTACGAGCAAACTGGCATCGCCGTTGACGAGTCTTCGATTTTTGATGTGCAGGTTAAACGGCTTCATGCTTATAAACGCCAGCTTTTGAACGTTTTGCACATTATGTACCTTTACAATCGATTGAAAGAGGATTCGAGCTTTTCGATTTATCCTCGTACCTTTATTTTCGGGGCAAAGGCTTCGCCAGGCTATTATTATGCGAAGCGAATTATTAAGCTGATTAATTCTCTTGCGGAAAAAGTAAATCATGATCCCCAAACAAATGAACAGCTGAAAGTGATTTTTTTAGAGAACTATCGCGTATCTTTAGCAGAGGATATTTTTCCGGCAGCCGATATTAGCGAGCAGATTTCCACAGCTAGCAAGGAAGCTTCGGGAACAGGGAATATGAAATTTATGATGAACGGTGCCATTACCATTGGCACGATGGATGGAGCCAATATTGAAATTTTTGAGGAAGTAGGCAAGGAGAATATTTTCATCTTCGGATTAACGGCTGAGGAAGTTTTGAATTATTATCAGAATGGTGGTTATCGTTCTCATGAGTATTATCACCATGATCGAAGAATCAAGCAAGTCGTTGATCAGTTAGTCAATGGATTTTTTCCAGACGCGCACGATCATTTTGAACCGATTTACGATTCGCTTTTAATGCAAAATGATGAATATTTTGTGCTGCGCGATTTTGCTGATTATGCCGAAACGCAAGAAAAAATCTCCGAAGTGTACCAGGATAGGGAAAAATGGATGGAAATGAGCGCGATCAATATTGCTCATTCGGGCCATTTCTCAAGCGACCGAACCATTCAAGAATATGCAAATGAAATATGGGACATTCATCCTCTTATCTAATGAACAAGAAGAACACAGTGCCATCTGTGTTCTCTAGGTTGTCGACAACGTCCATCTTGATTATGTCTACAATCATTTGACGCATCATCCGTTCAACTACATCAGTCGGGATTGAAAATAAACGCTTGGTAAACAAGGAATAGAGCCAATGACGCAGGATGAAGTATGGAGGGCACAGAACCATCTGTGCCCTCTTTTATACATAAGAGATTAATCGTCTCCATTGAGCAAATCTCCAATGCCTCCAAGAATGCTTCCCTCGCCTACAGATCGGCCACCTGAGCTTGGAGCGGAAGCGATAATGCGATCAGCGAGACGGCTGAACGGCAGCGATTGCACCCAAACGCTTCCCGGACCGCTTAACGTAGCAAAAAATAACCCCTCTCCGCCGAAAAAGGCTGTTTTGATTTTGCCGACATACTCGATATCGTAGTTCACTTCTTTTGTCATAGCGACTAAGCAACCCGTATCGATTCGCAGTTTTTCCCCAGGCTGAAGCTCACGCTTGTAAATGGTTCCCCCAGCATGCAAAAAGGCAAGTCCATCTCCTTCCAGCTTTTGCATGATAAACCCTTCACCGCCAAAGAAGCCGGTACCGAGCTTTCGCTGAAAGTCGATGCCGACGGAGACTCCTTTAGCAGCGCAAAGGAACGAATCCTTTTGACAAATGATTTTACCGCCTAGCTCGCTTAAATCAACAGGGATAATCTTTCCGGGATAAGGAGCGGCAAAGGCGACGCGTCTTTTATCTGTTCCGTTATTCGTAAAGACGGTCATGAACAAACTTTCTCCGGTCAAGAGACGTTTTCCGGCACCAACAAGCTTGCTAAGAAATCCTTTGCCGGTGCTTGCTCCATCACCAAAAATCGTTTCCATTTCAATTCCATCTTCCATCATCATCATGCCGCCTGCCTCAGCAATAACACTTTCTTGTGGATCTAATTCGATTTCTACGAACTGCATGTCATCTCCATGCAGGGTGTAGTCAATGTCGTGTGCATTCATTTTTTTCACCTCTAAATGACTTTTTATGATGAATCTATTCTTTATACGGAAGGAAATCCCTTTTAGTTTCACTAACAAACCAATGTTTTTTCTATCAATATAACTTAAAAATCGAACCAATCCTTGACGAAATGTTGCTAGTCGGAGGCGAGCGGGCGGCTTGCCTTCGTTAGGGGGAGGCGTTGCAAAATCCCACATGTTAAGGTGTTTTTTATATCGGTTAGGATGTTTGAAAATGCTGCTTTTCTGTTTTGCTTTAGGATGATGGAGAGCTGAGTGTGCGAATAAAAAGGCCAGTGCTGCTTATAACAGGATGCAGATCCATGGCCTTTTTCATCTTAAGATCTTTTTGGTTTAGTTTCGTCTAGCGTATAAGGCTCCTTTTCATATGCTGGTAAATCGCCGATATTTGACATGATCTGTTCTTCATCTAATACACGTTCAAAGCTTTGATGTTTCTGCGTAGGGTAAACGGCCATCTGCTGACCATATAAATCAACAGCAGCAAAGTTTTCGAAATCCTCGACATATCCTACGTTTTCTGTTGCTTCTGCGTATGCTTCGTTATAATGGTCCACATCCTGCCAAAGATCGGATGGTGTATCGGATGTTCCGTATTGTGCTACATCTTGCCAGGCATCTTCGGCATCATACGCTACAACATCGCGATGATCAAAATCAAATTTTCCAAATGGGGGCATCAGCACGCCTTCTTCAAGAGGACGCTGGTGTGAAACGGATTGATCTGCACTATGCTCCTTGCAAAATGTAGTCGTTGGCAATGCCTCCAGACGTTCATATGGAATCGGCTTTCCGCATGTTTCACAAATGCCATAGGTTCCGTCATCGATAGCCGCCAACGCATGATGAATGTCAGCTAATTCTCTTTCAGCATGCTCATTAAGTGACAAATCTTTTTCTCGCTCATACAATTCTGTTGCCTCATCAGCTGGATGATTGTCGTAGCTTGCTAACTCGCCGACTGAATCGTGGGCATGGCTTCTTTCCAAGCCGAAATGATCATTATGATGAAGGCGATTCTCTAGCTCTTGTTTTGCCTTTAGAAGCTGTGCCTGTAAGGCAGATATTTGTTGATTGGTTAACATTAGGAAATACCCCTTCCTCAAAATTCGCTTTTATGATGTAGTATGAACGAAAAATAAAAAAAAACACGGTTATGCAACCGTGTTATAGCCAGTGACCGATGAGCAGCCCAATCGCCAACAAAAAGCCAAACTGTGTATTGGCTTGTGCCGTCGCTTTCATCGCAGGCATCATTTCAATCGGTTTGGTTTTTCCAATGAATCCTTTTGTAGCTGCCACAGCTTTCGGCACGCTTAGGAAAACAAGCAGCGTCCAAGGAGAAACGACATGTAAAGCTATTAATCCAATCATCCAAGCGAAGGAGACGATAAACATCCCTCCTAATAGACGGATCGCGTTGGTTCTGCCGATTAAAATTGCAAGGGTTTTCCGTCCGTGCTGCTGATCCCCGTCAAGGTCGCGAATATTGTTAGCAAGCAAAATGGCCCCAACTAAAATGGCAATTGGAATAGAAACAACAATTGGAACGAATGTAATGGTTCCTGTTTGAATGAAAAAGGAAATTAAAATGATGATAAGTCCCATAAAAAATCCTGCCGCAAGCTCTCCGAATGGAGTATAAGCAATCGGAATCGGTCCGCCTGTGTAAAAATATCCTGCTGCTACACAAATCGTGCCGACGACAGCAATCCACCAGCTGCTGTTCATACAAATATATACACCAATTAGAATAGAGATTGCGATGAAGGAAAACGCTAACAACAATACGGTTTTAGGTGCAATTCCTTCCCGAACAATGGCTCCGCCAATACCAACAGACTCGGAGGAATCTAAGCCGCGCTTGTAATCATAATACTCATTAAACATATTGGTCGCTGCTTGAATTAATAATGAAGCAATAAGCATAGCCAAAAATAATGTAAGATGAACAGCTGTTTCCCGAAAAGCTAAAGCAGTTCCAATCGAAACAGGCACGAAAGCAGCCGTCAAAGTATGGGGACGTGTCAGGTTCCACCATACACGCCAGCTTCGATTGTATTTCAACGAAGGTGTTGGTTGATGTTTAGGTAATGGTGATTGCATAAATCATACCCCTCATATTAGGATAAAATCAAAGCATAGCTCAAAAAATATTCAAAATAAGTGTAGGTAAACCCTTCACAGGTGTCAACCCCTTAGGAATAGATAAATTATTTCCTGTTATATATAATGGGAAGTGATAATAACTTTTCAGGAATCTAGTTTCATCAAAAAGTTTAGTAATAACAAGAAAGCGGGATGGCAGTGGCGACTTTATATCAGCATCAAATTCGAAAAAAACTAGAGATGATAACAAAATCCGCGTGTCAGCCGTTTGTAAGCTGGAGCGGAATCGTACCGTCTATTGCCCCAGTTTATTTGTTTAAGCTGGGAGAAACGAGCTCGTTTTCTGAGCGTTTTTATTGGTCTGATCGTTCAAACGAGGTTGTTTACGCTGGGATAGGCTGTACATATGTCATCGATGAGGAGGGAGATGGCCCGCGTTTTTCCATCATTGAAGAAAAATGGAACGATTTTTTAAATATGACAGAAGTGCATGGTGAGGAAGAGAAAGCAACCCCTGTTTTATTTGGAGGCTTTTCATTTGATCCTTTAAAAAAGAAAACAGATAAATGGACGCATTTTTCAAATGCAAAATTTATTGTTCCGACGGTTCTATTATCTCTAAAAAAAGACTGTGCAATGATTACGATTACGATTCCTTCAAAAAATAACCAGAGCATGCTTGAAGAAATTGATCGCCTGCTTGGGTTGTTATATACCAAATCATTCCATCCAACTTCCTCTCTTCCGCGTTGTGTGACATACGAAGAGATCCGAACGGATGAATGGATCCATGCTGTGCGGCAAATCATTGACGGAATACAACAAGGAAGTTTTGATAAAGTGGTGTTAGCGCGAGAGGTACGCCTTCAATTTGATGGACAGCTCACGCCAAGCGCCGTGCTGGAGCACTTGTGTGAGCAGCAGCCGTTTAGCTATCTGTTTGCATTTGAACAAGCCGGCAGCTGTTTTATCGGTGCTTCCCCTGAACAGCTTGTAAAAAAAGAAGAACATACATTTTATTCAACGTGTTTAGCTGGCTCGATTCGTCGCGGACGTACAAGCAGTGAGGATGAATCCCTTGGCCAAGTGCTTTTACAGGATGAAAAAAATTTACACGAACATCGGTTCGTTGTCGAAATGATTAGACAAGCGATGCAGGATGTGTGTGTGGATGTCAAAATTTCCCCGGAACCACAGCTGCTAAAAATGAGAGATATTCAACACTTATATACTCCTGTGATCGGTAAAAGCGACAGCCGTGTTTCCTTGCTTTCGGTTGTGGAACGGCTTCATCCGACCCCTGCCCTTGGAGGAGCTCCAAAAGAGAAGGCGCTTGAAATGATTCGAGAAGCTGAGCCGCTAGACCGAGGATGGTATGCTGCTCCCATTGGTTGGATGAATGCAATGGGAGATGGAGAGTTTGCCGTTGCCATTCGCTCCGGTTTGCTGCAAGGAAATGAAGCTTTCCTTTTTGCGGGATGCGGTGTTGTGGGCGATTCAGAGCCGTTCAGCGAATATGAAGAAACAAACGTGAAATTGAAACCAATGTTATCCGCATTAGGAGTGAAGCAAGATGAGCGATGATTTAACACTGTATGTCTCTGCGTTTGTAGATGAGCTGGCCAAGACCGGGATAGAAGATGTGGTCGTAAGTCCGGGATCGCGCTCTACCCCTTTTGCCATGGTGATGGCAGAGCATCCAAAAATGCGCGTACATATGAATATTGATGAGCGCTCTGCCGCTTTTTTTGCATTGGGGATGGCAAAAGCCAAACGAAAACCTGTCGCTCTTCTTTGTACATCGGGAACGGCTGCGGCAAACTATGTACCTGCTGTAGTAGAGGCCTATTATTCAAGGGTTCCTCTCGTCGTTCTTACAGCTGATCGTCCTCATGAACTCCGCGATGTCGGAGCGCCGCAGGCAATCGATCAAATTCATTTGTATGGAAAGCATGCCAAATGGTTTGTCGATATGGCGCTTCCAGAAAGCTCAAATGAAATGCTGCGCTATGCTCGAATGATGGCAGCGAGAGCGGCAGCCGTGGCGATGAGTGCGCCGCGAGGTCCTGTCCACTTAAATTTTCCGCTCCGTGAACCGCTTGTGCCAGCTGTTACAGATCAAACATGGGAGCAAATTAACGAAAAGGAAGCATCTTATATTCAAATTGCTATCGGTAAAAAAACACTAGATGATGCGCAGTTTCATCAATTATATAAGCAGCTTTCATGTATTGAAAAAGGCCTTATTGTTTGCGGAAATATGGATGAGCCGGAATTTGCGGAAGCGGTCACTGAACTTGCCGAAGCGCTACAATACCCGATTTTGGCTGATCCACTTTCTCAGTTGCGCAGTGGAACTCATACGAAAGACTATATTATTGAAAGCTATGATGCTATTTTTAAAGACGCAGCAATAGCGGAAGCGCTGCTTCCAGACGTTGTTATTCGATTTGGTGCCATGCCGATTTCAAAACCGCTTTTACTTATGCTAAAGCGGCATCCGTCCATTACCCAAATTGTGGTGGACGGGGAAGGCGGATGGCGTGAGCCAACTTTTACTGCTTCGCAAATGATTTATTGTGACGAAATTGAATTTTGCCGACGCTTAGCGGAACTTGGGTCCGCTGATCGCCGTGTGCCAAACGAATGGATGCAACTATGGCAGAACATCAATAAGCTGGCTAAAGAAGAGCTTTTGGAAGCAGGAAAAGAAGAAGAAATGTTTGAAGGAAAAGTATTTATCGAGCTGACGGAGCTTTTACCAGAGAAGTCTACGCTATTTGTCGGCAACAGCATGCCGGTTCGCGATGCCGACACGTTTTTTATGACGAACGATAAGCAAATCCGCTTAATGGCGAATCGTGGCGCCAATGGCATTGATGGGGTTGTTTCAAGCGCTTTAGGAGCTAGCCTTGAAGCCGATCCGCTTGTGCTTGTGATTGGCGATCTTTCCTTTTATCATGATTTAAATGGCTTGCTAGCAGCGAAGCTTTATCAGCTGCATGCGACCATTATTGTTATTAATAATAATGGAGGCGGCATTTTTTCATTTTTGCCGCAAGCAAGGCAAGAAAAGCATTTTGAAGCATTGTTTGGCACTCCGACCGATTTGCGGTTTGAGCATATTATCCGCATGTATGATGGCTATTATCAAAAGGTGGATACATGGGACGAGTTCCGTTATTACGTAAAGCATTCTATCCAATCTCAAGGGCTGCATGTCATCGAGCTGTGTACATCGAGGAAAGAAAATGTAACCAAACATCAATGGCTTTGGAAAAATGTCACAGAGAGAATAACAGAGTTTCTTCAAAAAAGGGGAAGATTATGAAAAAACGGATTCGCGGTGTTTCCTATCATGTAGAAGTTTATGGGGAAGGTCCGCCGCTTTTATTGCTACACGGCTTTACAGGGAGTACAGAAACATGGTATCCGCTTATTCCGTATTGGAAAAATTGGCAGCTCGTTATGGTTGATATTATAGGACATGGTTTAACAGAGTGTCCGGATGAACTCGACCGCTATCATATCGAAAGCGTAGCGGCTGATTTGCATGAATTGTTGCAGCAGCTGGAAATTCATCGTGCTCACGTTCTTGGCTATTCGATGGGGGGAAGGCTCGCGCTTACTTTTGCCATTCGTTATCCGCACCGAGTAGAAACATTGTTGCTAGAAAGCAGCTCGCCTGGACTAAAGACCGAAGAGGAACGCCAATTGCGCATTCAGAACGATGAGGCGCTGGCGATGGAAATTGAGCAATATGGAGTGCAAGCATTTATTGACAAATGGGAGCAACAGCCGCTTTTTGCTACGCAAAGACAGCTGCCTGAGACGGCCAGAAGGCGAATTCGTACAGAACGATTAAGGCATCAAGCCAAAGGGCTAGCGAATAGCTTGCGCGGCATGGGAACAGGAAGACAGCCCTCTTGGTGGGAACACTTGTCGCAAATAAAAGCCCCAACACTGCTTCTTTGCGGGGAACTTGATCAGAAATTTTGCCAAATAGCGTCAAAGATGGTTGAACTGCTGCCCAATTCGTACATGTCGAAAATTTCCGATGCGGGACATGCAATTCATGTGGAACAACCAGAAATTTTTGCTAAAATAATAAATGAGTTTATTGAAAGAGGAGGATGTGTGAATGGCGATTGAATGGGTAGCTGAGCGCAAGTACGAAGATATTCTATACGAAACGTACAATGGCATTGCTAAAATCACGATCAACCGTCCAGAAGTACATAATGCCTTTCGTCCAAAGACGGTTCAAGAGTTAATTGATGCGTTTTCATACGCTCGTGATGATGCCAATATCGGCGTCATTATTTTAACGGGTGCAGGCGGAAAAGCGTTTTGCTCTGGCGGGGACCAAAAAGTGAGAGGCCATGGTGGCTATGTAGGCGAGGATCAAATCCCACGCTTGAACGTATTGGATTTACAGCGTCTGATTCGCGTGATCCCTAAACCGGTCATCGCAATGGTAGCCGGTTATGCGATCGGCGGTGGACATGTATTGCATGTTGTTTGCGATTTAACGATTGCAGCAGATAACGCTATTTTTGGACAAACAGGTCCGAAGGTAGGAAGCTTTGACGGAGGCTATGGAGCCGGTTATTTAGCTCGTATCGTTGGCCACAAAAAGGCTCGTGAAATTTGGTACTTATGCCGCCAATATAACGCTCAAGAAGCATTAGAAATGGGACTTGTCAACAAAGTGGTTCCGTTGGAGCAACTAGAGGAAGAGACGGTAAAATGGGCGGAAGAAATTTTAGAAAAAAGCCCAACAGCGATTCGTTTCCTAAAAGCGGCATTCAATGCTGACTCTGATGGCTTAGCAGGCATTCAGCAGCTTGCTGGCGATGCTACATTACTTTACTATACGACAGAAGAGGCAAAAGAAGGAAGAGATGCGTTCAAAGAAAAACGCAAACCGGATTTCAAACAGTTCCCGCGTTTTCCATAATGCAAAAACGTAGCAGCTTGAATGTGATGGATCAAGCTGTAGAACGGTAGACAAAGTCCATTTAGACTTTGTCTACCGTTATTTTAAGGGTCTTTTCATTTAGACTGTCTTGAAAACGCTGGATGGACAGGGAACGCAGCAAACGAAGATGAGCGAATCAAACCGAGATGCTCATGAGCGGATGAGTGATGCGATTAACTTAGGATGAAAACGTTCGTTAACAGTCTGAAGCTGCTTCTTTGTATCAAGCAAAGGAGGGGACTTTATGTATACATCAACACCAAACTGGCTTATGCAGCGTGCGTTTTTGACTCCAGAACGCATTGCTGTTTACGAGGGAAGTGAGCAAAAAACATTTGCTGAGCTTCATACAGCAGCGGTAAGAACGGCGGGAAGGCTAGCTTATCTTGGCGTCCAACGCGGTGATATTGTCGCTATATTGATGAAAAATAGCACGGCGATGGTGGAAATCATTCATGGACTTCATTATATTGGAGCCGTTGTATTGTTGCAAAATATAAGATTAACAGCCTCAGAATTGAATTGGCAAATTGAAGATAGCGGAGCGAAATGGTGGATTGTCGATGAACAATGGCGCGATGATGCCAACAGCAGCTCAGTTCCTGTTGTAACGGCAACAGAGCTTGCTTCATTGCCAGAGCAAGAGGTGCCGCTTCAGCAAGAATATGATTTTCACGAAGTAGCAACAATTATGTATACATCGGGCACAACAGGAAAGCCAAAGGGAGTATTACAAACTTATGGAAATCATTGGTGGAGCGCGATTGGCTCAGCTTTAAATTTAGGCTTATTGGAAAGGGATTGTTGGCTTGCCGCTGTTCCGTTCTTTCATATAAGTGGGTTGTCGATCTTGATGAGAAGTGTGATTTATGGAATGAGCGTTTATGTGATGCAGCACTTTGATGCGAAAAAAGCAAATGAGATCATTCTAGGAGAAAAAGCCACGATTATGTCTGTTGTCAGCACCATGCTACAGCAAATGATTTCCGAATTGGGAAGCTTGACATATCCCCATACATTCCGGTGTATGCTGCTTGGGGGAGGACCCGCGCCAAAGCCGCTGCTGGAAGCGTGCCGCGATAAAGGAATTCCTGTGTATCAAACTTATGGAATGACAGAAACGGCATCACAAATTGTTACATTAGCGCCAGAGTATAGTTTTTCTAAGCTAGGGTCAGCAGGAAAACCGCTTTTTCCCGCTCAGCTTCGCGTCGAAACGGATGGGCGAACAGCTAGGCCGTATGAACCTGGAGAAATTGTTGTGAAGGGGCCAAATGTAGCGAAAGGATATTTGCATCGGCCAGAAGCAACTAAAAAAGCGTTACGGAATGGCTGGTTTTATACAGGGGATATGGGCTATATAGATGAAGAAGGGTTTCTTTATGTTCTTGATCGCCGATCCGATTTGATTATTTCTGGCGGTGAAAATATTTATCCGGCAGAGATTGAAGCGATACTGCTTTCGCATGAAGCGGTCGAAGAAGCGGGAGTGACGGGAGTGGAAGATGAGCGCTGGGGACAGGTGCCTTATGCTTTTGTTAAACTGAGAAATGGCGTATCGGTTACACCGCCACAGCTTTTAGAATTTTGTCGGGAGCGCTTGGCAAAGTACAAGGTGCCAAAACGTATATATATAGTAGATGAGCTGCCGCGCAATGCGGCCAAAAAGCTGTTGCGGCGCCAATTAATTCATTTAATTCCAAAACACGAACAATAAAAAAAGAGGTAATCCGTCTATATAAACGGATGAACCTCTTTTTATTTTTATGGCTTAACTATTCATATAAAGGAATTGATACAAATTGAAACGATAGACAACTGCTGGCCTATTTCGTTTTCTTCTGCACAGCCTGTGTCCCGCTTTTTCTATGACATAACAGGGACAATTCCAAATCATAGTAAAATGCGGATAAAGATAAGCTCTTTTATAGCTCGTCGTTTGGTACGAACGTTTTACAGTCCGTCTCGCCAGAGTTAGAAGCTTCTGTTCCGGTGTGACTGACTACATAAATGGCTTCTGCACTGCAGCGATTTCCTTCTGCCCAGTAATGACAGTTTTTCACTTCACAAAGCACATCTTTTGCCATCGTGATTCCCTCCATAAGTTTAGTAAATTTAATACATTTTTATTTTTGACTGATTAAAAAAAAGATATAACGGAAATAATAAGAAATTTTATATCTATTGACATAGAGAATCATTCTCAATTAGAATGAAAATAAAGTTGAAAGCAATGGAGGGAAAGAAAATATGTCATCGTTGCTTGTAGTAGGTGCTGATCATCTCGGAAATATTACCGATAAATTGATAAATTCAGGATTTAAGGAAATTATTCATCTGGATGGCCGCAAAGTGAATATGGTTAAGCGGGATATTCCTGAACATATCGATCTTGTTCTGGTGATGACCGACTATGTTAATCATAATTTAGCCAAAGTAATTAAGCAAAAAGCGAAAAACCAAGAAAAACCGATTTATTTTGTAAAGCGTTCATGGAGTTCTATTCATCTTGTGCTGCAAAAAGCGAAAGTAACGAAACAAGCGAATTGAGAGGTGGAGGGATACATAAATGAGTGCCGTCAAGCTATGTATGCCTCAAAATTGGCGCCAGCTAGTAGGTGAAGCGATGAAAAAAATCATTACAGAATATTATCAGGCTCCTTCTTCGTCGCGATCCGCTTCACTTGTATTAAAGCTTGTAGAAAAACATTGGCGCCACGTAGATCAAGAAGTGTTTCATTCCAATATCCATTATTATACAGTACTAGCGAAAACGACGGACTATTTACTTCGTTTTTTAGATCCGACGATTGACTGGTTTCTTTTATTTGAGAGAATTGAATATGGGACGAAACATGTCGATGTTGATATTGCATACAAACAAGATGAAATGTGCATCATCCGCAAATTTATCCTCCAAGAGGATGAAGCGTTTTATTCTTATTATATGAATAGGATAGCAGCGGCATTTGAGAGCGAAAGAAGAGAGAGCTCTAAAACAGTAGCAGTAGAATTTTGTTCGCTTCTTACTGGACAACGCCAAATACAGGCTGTCGTTGCGCAAAATCGTTTAAAACAGTTGAAAACAAAATAAATTAAGATAAAATAAACATAGATGATAATGAAAATCGTTTTAAAGTTACTGGGGGATGTAGCTATGGGAAAAAAACCGTGGAAGGTTATGACGACAACGGCCGTGATTTCATCACTCTTGCTGGCTTCAGCGTGTTCACCAACCAATGAAGCGAGCGAGAAAAAACAGAAAGGTGAGACATCAGCCAATATTTCTGTGCCGGTGACCGATTATTCTTTTGATACAGCCGGCAACATGTTTGCGTATTCAGAATTTGAGTTGTCAGGGGAGCCTTTGGCCGAGGGGCTTGGACTTGATTTGGATGTATTGGATGCGCGTAAAATGGATAAACCGACAAAATTTGATTATATTGCAGGGATTGAATCGTACGAATACTCAGAAGAAGCAATGTACGAGGTCACGGAGAAGTCGGGACTTGGGCTGCATTTGATTTATGGTCCAATGACAGAGCAGCAGGCGCAAAAAGCGCAGAAGTCAAACGATGAGGTGTTGGCAGAGCGATTTTACCAATTGGCTGACAGTGTAGGGTATGCGCATGAAGAAATTTTCCGCAATATGTTTCCGACAATGATTGAATATGCAGGCGGTGATCCGCATTATGCCCAAAAAGTCGATACAGACGTGTATGCGGAAAATAATGACAAAACCTATGTTCCGGTTTATCAAGTCGATTTTCAATCGCTTCGTTGGGATCGGAGCAAAATGGAGAAACGATTAACTCCTTCTGCCTATGGCGGCACATTTTTAAAACAGGCATTATGGGCTGGAGATTTTTTAGGTGGCTTACATACCGTTGATAAAGATGAAGAGATTGAAGCGAAAACCAAAAATGACGATCAAGATCCTAACATTGCGCTTGGAGTAAGCTCCGCAGATGGCATGCAAGGCATGATTTTAACTGAAGAAATTTGGAACAAGCTTAATTTTGTCCGCGATCATTTATTTTACAGTGCGAAACAGCAAGGGCTAACAAAAGCAGCAGGAAGCCAATATAATCCTCAAAGCGGCTGGGTATATTTGCCTCATGAAATTGAGGTGATAGAAGATGGGAATGAATTGGCGCCAAAGGTAAAACAGCTCATTGTGAAGGATAAAAGAAGCTTGTTGCAAGATCAATGGCTGATGCTTTGGCCTGCATCAGAATTCTATGGTGTGACAGATCAGCGGCCGGATAATAAAAATCAAAATCCTGCTTTTCTAGCTGTATTTGACGGATCGCCATATCCAAGTGCGCCGAAAGAAAATCTCGATCAAAATCCAACGAATGATGTTGTTTCGAATGATCCATATTCAGTGAATCGCGATGTGGTATTGCAGGTGTTTAAAAATATTGATGCCATGCACTTTAATCAAGAAGTAGGCGCTTTTGTTGAAGAGAATAACGGAAGTGCACAAGGAAAACGAGTAGATACGTTCCAGGCAGGCTATACGATGGAAGCGCTGCGCATTTTTGAACGCGCGATTGATGGATTGCCTGTGGGTTACGCAAGCGGAGAAGATGCCCAAGGCCTTGGCACTCCTGAAGGAAAACGTGCACTTGAACTGATCAAAAAACAAGCTGATTTTATCATGAATGAATTAATAAGGGAAGATGGCCTTGTAGCAAATGGCTGGATCATTGGTCAAGGTCCTGAAACAGACGAACCTACTCTTCTTGCCCAACTCGGTGCGATTCGCGGTCTCACAGCGGCATTTTTAGCGACGAAAGACGAGCAATACCGGGAGGCAGCACGTAAAATTTATGAAGCGATGGACAAGCATTTTTGGGATCAAAAACTCCGTGTTTATAAGACGGGAAAAAATGAAATGAAATATACTCCATTTGTAGCTGGAGCGTTATCAGGTGTGCTGCGCATTGCCCTTAACAATCTCAATAACACGGACTCCGATCAGCCTGTCAAAGTACTGGAAAGAGAGACCATCATTTCGCGCTATGTTGATTTTTATGATCGGATTATTGATGGTCCAAGCATCAAGGAAGGAATGCAGGCCAGTGAATTTTGGGATACCGGAGATGTGTATATAAAAGGCGACAAATCAGGCAATACAGATGGGGACAATGTGCCACAAGTGCAAGCAGGACACGGAAAATATGGAATTGCGCCAATTTTATTGAATGTGGAAGTAAAACCAAAAAAAGAATAAATAATGGATAAAAGCGGCAAGCATTGAGATTTGCCGCTTTTTCATATAAAATGATAATGGTTTTCATTTTCGTGAATCAAAATGGGGGAAACGCTGATGAAAAGAGGGGTCTTACTTATTTTTTTTCTGATTCTAACGAGTTGTCAGGCAAGTCCAGTGTTTCATTCAGACCAAAAAACCATTCGCCACTATGCCGTCCACAGCGACAATATTGCCATTAACAAAAAAGGAACTATGCTGTATATCGCCAATATTGATGTTCCTTCTGTCACGCTAATCGATGCAAAGACGAAGCAGAAAAAAGCAGAGATTGCTGTCGGAAAGGAGCCTAGACAGCTTGCATTAAGTCCGGACGAACAATTTTTATACGTGTCCTGTATGCATGATGACCGAGTAGATATTATTTCGCTTAAAGAGAAAAAAGTGATGGGTCATTTAAAAACAGGAATTGAACCATTTGGAGTTGTGACAAGCCAGGACGGAAGAACGCTTTACGTAGCTAATTATCGTTCAGGAACGGTATCAGTATTTGATTTGGAAAAGCAAAAAGAAACGAAAGAAATTCCAGTTGGTGATCGACCGCGTACGCTGGCGCTAACGGCTGATGGCCGAAAGTTGTATGTACCTCATTATCTAGATGGAAAAATAAGTGTGATTGATACGAAAAAAAATCAAGTCATCAAAGAAATTACGTTAGCGCCATCACCGGATCAGGAGGATCGGAAAAAGAGCCAAGGTATTCCGAACACGCTTGAGCAGTTTGTCATTGCACCAGATGGAAAAAAAGCCTACATTCCTCATTTACTGACGAATATTGATACGCCGATTCAGTTTGAAGAAACGGTTTTTCCGGCCATTTCTGTCATTGATCTTGCATCCGATCGAGAATTGGTGGATGAGAGAAAGGAATTATTCACGGAAATCAATGTCCAAGATGTGAAAAATGAAACGATCATTGTTTCGAATCCATATGATATTGTGTTTCAGCCAGATGGAAGCAAAATGTACGCAGTGATGTCAGGAAGCGAAGATTTAGTCGTATTTGATTTAAAACGCGGCGGAAACGCAACCCAAATTTTGCGGCGCATTGAAGGGAATAATCCGAGAGGGATTGTAATTTCACCGGATGGAAAGCAATTATTTGTCCACAATGCAATGAGCCATGATCTTGCCGTCATTCATACAGGAGGCAAAGCGCCTTATGCGAAAGCAAGATCAGTAAAAGGAACGATACGCTTAATTGCCAAAGATTCTTTATCACCACTTGTCCGTGAAGGAAAGACGATTTTTTATAGCGCGAATAGCGACGAATTTGCGATCGATATTACAGGAAATAACTGGATGAGTTGTGCTTCCTGCCATAGTGACGGGGAAATAAACGGGCTGACACTTTTGACGCCCAAAGGGCCGCGCAACGTGCCAAGCAATGTGCTAACGACCAAGACGGGATTGTTTATGTGGGATGGCTCTCGCGATGATTTTAGCGATTACATTCATACGGTACAAAATGAAATGGGCGGGATGATGGCCCTTGATCCAGAGAAGCCGCTGCCATCGGATGTGCAGCATATGTATGATGCGATTCTTGCGTATTTAGATGATCCTCATTCGTTTCCTGTACCGAAAAGCCCGTATCGAAATAAAGATGGAAGCTTGACAGCAAAAGCGCAAGAAGGCGAAAAGCTGTTTAACGGTAAAGGGAACTGTCTCAGCTGTCATGGAGGAGAATATTTTACAGATAGTACAAAAGCAGTGGACGATCAAGGAGTATTGACGATAGCGAATACCGCTTATTTACATGATATTGGCACAGCGAATCCACAGGATAAAGCTTCAAATGGAGACGCGAGAGCCCATTTTGCCAACCCTCGCACACCAAAACAATGGGATACGCCGACATTGCGAGGAGTTTGGGCGACGGCCCCTTACTTGCATGATGGCAGCGCCAAAACGATCGAAGAAGCCATTCAGCGCCATCAGACAAAAGAGGTGACAAGCTTAACAAAAGGAGAAATAGCCGCTATTGCGGAATATGTGCGTTCACTTGAATAAAGTCACCGGGAAGCCGTTTTGGCCATGGCCAAAACGGCTTTTTTATGACGATCTCAATAACTGCCAAACGTTATGATGGATCATTTTTTTGAAGATAGCGTTTATCCTTCATAAATAATCGCCAAAAATAGATGAATCCCGGAAAGAGAATAACAAACCCGATGATGTATGACATAAACAGCGCGCGAAAAGTATTCGGATGAGTGAAACCTGACTGAATCGTGACATCCGGATAGATCATATATGGCAAGTGGGCCTTTCCATAAGCGTAGCTCGCTAAAAAGTATTGAATGACAATGGCGACGACCGCTAATCGAGGTTTTCCCCGTATGGACTGATGCTTGGCAGACGGCAAGAATAGAGCGGCCCCCGCTACAAAAAACATGGCCACGGAACCGATGAGCCATGGCAAATAGTCCATTATTCGCTCGTACAGCCAAGGTGCTTCATCCTGCATCGTCAGCATAATAAAAAGCGCCATTAATAAGGAAATGGGTCCGAGAATGAGAGCATCTCTGCGATAGGTTTGATATGCCTCCAGCTCATTCGCTTCATTGGAGTAGTCGGCAAGCAGCAGGGAAGAAAGAAACAATGTGCTGGAGATGGCGAAGCCAATGAACGCATATTCATGCGGGCTTGTAAACAGCTTATCCATTCTCAGTTTTGCGACCCCGTCAACCGTTTCAATAAATTCGCCATGTGTGATTGGCAAGACGCTAATCAGTAGAGCTGGGATGATCATGCCGCTGATTCCCGAAATGTAGGTCAGCACTTTTTCATATTCCTTAGCGATATGGGCAAATACTAAAAAAGCGCTGCGAATCGCGAGAAGCAGTAAAATAATGCTCCCGGGAATTAATAAAACAGTTCCCAACAAAAAGGTCGCTCCAGGAAAAAAGCTGACAAGCGCGACAACGATTGCCACAATAAACACATTGGTCACTTCCCATGTAGGGGAAAGATAGCGATTGGCAATATTGGTTGCGGCTGTTTTTTCCCGATTCATATAAATCATCGACCAAAAACCAGCTCCAAAATCCATGGTTGCCATGACCGCATAGATAAAAATAAATCCCCATAGCACAGTGATGGCAATGAGTTCATTTGTCATGTTCCTCGCCTCCTTATTGCGTAAAATGATTTGAATGTCCGGTTTCCTGTGAAGCTAGTTCGTTGATGACAGGATGGCGCCGAAAATAGTATTTTAATACGAGAACGACGGCGATGCTTAATACAATATAGATGGCTGCGAACAAGATAAACAGCAGTGCCAAATTCTCCGATTGTGTCACAGCGTCCTCTGTTTTCATCATCCTGTATATAACCCATGGCTGTCTGCCTGTACAGGCAAAGATCCAGCCAAATTCAATAGCCAGCATGGAAAGAGGTCCGGAAGCGATAATGGCCCACATCAGCGGACGAGGAAACGCAGGGCGTTTCATCACTTTGCTCCAAACCAATCCGATCAAGGAGAGCAGGATAAGGAATGAGCCGATGCCTACCATCGCATTGAATAGTGTATGGATAAATAATGGCGGCCACCATTCTTTAGGAAAATCGTTTAATCCTTGTACAACGGTATCAAAGCTATTGCCGGCAAGAAAGCTGAGGAGCCATGGAATTTCGATTGCCCATTTCACCGATTGCGTGTCAGGATCTGTAAAACCGCCAATGGCAAGAGGAGCGTGCGATTGCGTTTCGAACAATCCTTCAGCTGCTGCCAGCTTTTCCGGCTGATATTCATGCAAAAGCTGTGCGGCTTCATGGCCATTCAGCGCTGTTAAAATAGAAAAAATCCCGCCAACAACAAGCGAAAGCATCAGTACTTTACGATAAAATTCAAGAACGCGTTTATTTTTTTCCCGCAACATTTTGTAAGCAGAAATTGAAGCAAGGACAAATGCTCCTGTCATAAAGGCTGAAACTGTTACATGTCCAGCGGTGACAAAAAAGCTGGGATTAAAAAATGCAGCCCAAGGATCTACGTCAACGACTTGGCCGTTTTCGATGCGAAAACCGTCGGGAGTGCCTTCAAAAGCATGAACATTTGTAATTAAAATAGCGGAAGCGCTTGCGCCAAGGGCAACAAGAGTAACGCTCAAAATTCTCATGGCCGGCGAAATACGATCAGCGGCATATACGTAGATAGACATGAATAATGCCTCAACAAAAAAAGCATAGATTTCAATTTGGAAAGGCAGCGCCATCACTTTGCCGATCACTTCCATAAATCCAGGCCATAGCAATGAAAGCTGGACGCCGGCAATGGTTCCGGAGGGAATGGCAACTCCCAGCAGTACTGCTATCCCTTTTGTCCATCTTTTAGCCATAACTGCATAGTCGCGGTTTTTCGTTTTTTGATAGAGCAGTTCGGCGCATAAAATCATTAGCGGAATTCCTACACCGAGAGACGCAAAAATAATATGAAACGCCATAGTAGTGCCAAATAGAGAGCGGGCAATGACCAAATCATCCATAAAAAAGACCGTCCTTCCATTCATGATTAGCTGCTGTTATTATCCACATATTTCTAAAAAATATGCAGAGAAGAAATCATAGGAAAAAACGAAACCACACTGTCAAGTCGACAGTGTGGTTTCGTTTCTTTATTGCAACGCTTGTTTTAATACGTTGATATTTTGATGCATGATTGTGAAGTAGTCTTTATTTTCTTTTATATCTTCGCTTGTAAGTGTTTCTAAATTATGAAGGCGAAGAACTTCAGCGCCGATTTCGTTTTTGACAACTTCAGCCACCTTTGGTGTGACATTTTGTTCAAAGATGACATAATGAATTTGTTTCTTTTTCGCGAGTTGAATAATTTGAGCCAGCTCTTTTTGTGAAGGTTCATTAGTCGGTGAAAGACCCGCGATGCTTAATTGCTCAATGCCATATCTTTTTTCCCAATAGCCGTAGGCTGCATGAGAAACAAGAAGTTCTTTTTTAGGAGCGTCTTTTACTACAGCTTGCAATTGTTGATCTATATCAAGCAACTGCTGTTTTAAAGAGGCAAAATTGTTTTCAAATGTTTCCTTCGCATCTGGCTTTAGCTCAATCAAAGCATTTTTTATGTTTTCGGCAATTGTAATGCATAAAATAGGATCTAACCAAACGTGGGGATCTTTATCGCCATGATGATGACCGTCGTCATCGTGCCCTTCCGCTTCTTCATGCCCTTCGTGTTCTTCCCCTTCTTCATCGTGATGGGCAGAATCAAGCAATTGAATTCCTTTAGAAGCTTCCACGAGCTTTACATGCTCGTTTTTTAGTGCTTGTTTCGTTTGATCGACGAATCCTTCCATTCCTTGGCCGATATAAATAAATGCATCAGCATCTGCTAAATTTTTCATCGTTTGCGTTGTCGGTTCAAATGTATGTGCCTCAACGCCAGGAGGATAAATGCTTTCTGCTTTTATGTAGCGTCCACCAATTTTTTGCGCAAAATCTTGCAACGGATAAACAGTCGTATAAATAGTAAGTGTGTTTTTTGGCTTGTTTGTATCGGTTGCTTCTTCACGTTTATTGCAGCCAAACAGCATGATTGATCCAACAAGAAGAATGATGGCTAACAGTGTTTTTCGTCTCATGAATGCTCTCCTTTCTCATTTTTACCAAGCAGAGATGAATGGTCTCATTCATTATATCGTAATCATTACGATTTGAATAGTATTTTTTTTCTTTTTATTCACCCATGCAGTTAGTTAGTTAATCATTACGTGTATGTAGCTATAAGAAAGACGGACTTGCTGCCATTACATGAAAATGCACGATAATAAGCCGCAAGCCCATGCTTATTTGGCATCTTCCCATTTTTCCGGGACTGGATCAAAGCCTCCAGGATGAAAGGGGTGACACTTGACAATGCGTTTGATCGTCAGCCAGCCTCCTTTGATTGCGCCAAAGCGCTTAACTGCTTCAAGACCGTAATGGGAGCATGTCGGATAAAAACGGCATGTCGGCGGCTTTAACGGAGAAATCACCATTTGATAAAAACGAATGAGAGCGATCAATAAGCGTTTCAACATTTGCATCACACCCAGTGAATAAAATATACTATCATCAATGTATCATAAATCGCACAAGTCATCACCTTTGAATAATCCGTATAAAGTAGATGAAAAAAATCGGATTTATGTGTATGATAGTATTTAGAAAATAACGATAGGAGTGATACAATGCCTTCAGTAGAAAGCTTTGAACTCGACCATTGCGCTGTGAAAGCGCCGTATGTGAGACATTGCGGCGTGCATAAAGTGGGAAGCGATGGCGTTGTGAATAAATTTGACATTCGTTTTTGCCAGCCAAATAAGCAAGCGATGAAGCCCGATGCTATTCATACGCTTGAGCATTTGCTTGCATTCAATATTCGCAAGCATGCGGAAAAATACGATCATTTTGATATCATTGATATCTCACCAATGGGATGTCAAACGGGCTACTATTTAGTTGTCAGCGGTTCTCCTACTGTGGAGGAAATTATCGATCTGCTTGAAGATACAATGAAGGATGCGGTAAATGCGACAGAAGTCCCAGCTGCAACGGAACAGCAATGCGGGCAGGCGAAGCTTCATGATTTAGAGGGAGCTAAGCGTCTAATGCGTTTTTGGCTGGAACAAGATAAGGAAGAACTGAAGAAAGTATTTGGATAATCGTAAGGCGGCCATTTAAACATGGCCGCCTTCGTTTTTTTCTTTCTGCTTGTGTTCTGGTAAATGCGGATTGTTATCAATAGGATCGACGGTATGCTTGTATTGATAGGCTTTTGATGTGGTGGCGACAGCCAGAATAAGAACGACTAAAATAATGATGATGGAAATGATAAGGATTGTAAACATTGGCTCCCCACTTTCTATGTTTGAATTCCTCTCTTTATTTTAACATACTCCACCGAGAAGTCTCCCATCTCTTAACGGAATATAGATGGGAGCGGTTCATCATAAGCGCTGAGAAAGGGAACGAATAAGATTGTAGCCATTTAAATGGAAACAGTGACATAAGATTAAAGAGGCAAAAAACGAACTGTTTTGAAGCGTGATGCCTAGGGTTGAAAGCGACGGTGTTCCCATGCACCAGCATGCCGCAAAAACAATCGACCCATTTACTTTCTGATCGGATTTATACATATGTTCGTTTCTATTGATATGGCACAAGTAAAAGGAGTGAAGCAATGGTAGTTAAGTAGGTGGATGATCGAACAAAACCAATGGGAGTAAGTTTGAGCATATTCTTCTTGAGCAACGAATGCTTTGCGGGCAAATAGATTAAAATAATGGGTCGTCCACCTTGTATTTATAATTGAAAAGAGAGAAGAATTTTTCCGTTTTTTGCGAGATGGGTATGAAATAGGTTATAATTAGAAATGTAAGTTTATTTTGTAAAAAATATGGTGAAGGAGAGGATCAAGATGAAAAATCTAACGGACATGGTCAATAAACAGATTGCCAATTGGAGTGTATTATACATCAAACTCCATAATTATCATTGGTTTGTCAAAGGACAGCAATTTTTTACATTGCATACAAAATTCGAAGAATTATACAATGAAGCAGCCCTCCATATTGACGAGTTAGCAGAGCGGCTGCTTGCGCTAGGAGGAGCGCCTGTCGCTACAATGAAAGATTGTCTCGAAAGCGCGTCTGTTAAAGAAGCAAAAGGCAATGAAACAGCTGAAGAGATGGTTGGCGCGCTTGTCAGCGACTTTGAGACGATGATTCAAGAGCTAAAAGATGGAATGCAGCTAGCTGATGAGGTAGGGGATGAAACAACGGGAGATATGCTTTTAGGAATCCACCAAAGCCTTGAAAAGCACGTGTGGATGTTAAAATCGTTTCTTGGCAAATAAGCAAAAAAGATCGCTTCCATATCGGGAGCGATCTTTTTTGCTGTTTGGGCAGTTGTTTACACTCTTTTTTTCTATTTTCATAAAATAGAGTAACTACGTGTTGATCATCGATGGTTTTATCACTTTACCACATAACGAGGCTTTTCAGCCATTTTCGTATTTTGGATCAATCGATTGTGGCATCAGAAAAGCTATCTGCCTGTCCATGATCCCTCCATTAGGCGTGTTGATGATTATGTTCTATGCCTGTTCCTTTTTAACAAGGGGTAGTACGGAAAAGATCCCCCCTTTGTCTCCTTGATTCAGGAAATAAGGAAGAAAGACTTCTTTTCGGTCTAGCTCTTCCGCATTTCTTGCATGAAATCATAGATCATCAACAGATGTGATATTGTTGAATCAACACTTTTGACCTATGAAACATGAAAGGCGGGAAACCGTGGCCAAACATTCATTTTTTTTCGGAATTTCGCTCATTGGTTCATTTGTTTCATCTGTATTTGGAGGATTGGACATATTAGTGGTGATTTTAGTTTGCTTCGTCGTGATTGACTATATAACTGGTATTGTTGCAGGGGCTCTTGAAGGAAAGCTGTCAAGCGAGATCGGTTTTCGGGGGATTGTGCGGAAATTATTGATTTTTGTATTAGTAGCAGTGGCACATCTAATCGATCTTGCCTTAGGACAGAACAATCATTTTATTCGTGATGCAACGACCTTTTTTTATATGGCGAATGAAGTCATTTCAATTGTTGAAAATGTAGGAAGGACAGGATTACCTATTCCGGGCTTTCTGATAAAAGCAATTGAATTATTAAAAGATCGGGCTAAATAAGCATAATTTTTATTTGTTCATCCACACTACGAATAGGACAGATTGTAAAGGAGTTGAAGGGTGTGAAAGAGCAAAATAAAAAAACGTATTATGTGTCGATTGCTCACGGTGAAATCTCTCAAGTAAAGACAGCGTCTCCATGGGATTTTCAAATCGAGGCAACGGACGAAGAAATTATTCAATTAAGGGAATATTTTGACCAAAACTATTCCTCTGATTGGCAGGCATTTTGGAGAGCGCATGTTCCATATATACAGTATCATTATGATCGCGAAAACGATGCATACGATGATACGATGAAAAAAATTTATCAGCTTATTTATAAATTAGGAAATGAAGAAGCAAGGCAGCATATTCGCTCAATGGGATGGGTTCAAGAATAAGGATGGGCTGCTGCGCTTCATGTCATACCTTTGTTTTTCTTGACAGTCCAAATCGATTCGCTATAATAAAAAATAAATTGAGACAAGGACTTGATAACTAAATGACATGGACAGCTTTCGCGCTTTTGTGAAGGAGACGAGCAAAAGGAAGAAGCGAACGAATGGATTGAGTGATGTGATGTGAACCGAGATGGATCGGTATGTTTCACTTTTTATAGTGGAGCATGCCGTTTTTGTTTCGAAGGGGGAGAAATACGAATGAAATCTAAAGGAGAGATGGAAGATCAAATTAGCCGGGCTCTGACGCAATGGGAGAAAGAGTATTTGGGGAGGGGCCCCATATCCGTTAAAACGGATATTATCCGCAATATGATTATTGTGCAAATGCGCGGACTTTTAACACCTGCTGAACAAAAATTGGCAGAGACAAAAGAAGGGCTGTTGGCTGTTAAAAGAATTCGCTCAGATTTAATTGAATCAGGCAGCGAGCAGCTAAGAGAGATCATCGTAACGATGACGGGAAAACAAGTAATGAGTGTTCATACAGATATAAGCACCCGTACAGGAGAACGGATTATTGTGTTTTCGCTAGCCGACAACTTTGAAGAAGAATTTCAAAAATAACGGAGTGCAGTTCACCTAGTTCTTTCATTTTCTTTATCTTCTTTATCGTTTTTTGTATTTCTTATGAAGAAGGCTGCCTAATCAGTCGATTTTTCGGCTGCAGGCTGCCTCTCTTTATTTTTGCGAGAAGTTAGTACGGCGAATGTTTGAGGTTTCTATAATATAAATGCCACTTGAAGCTGGACATGCCAAGTGGCTTCTTGGTATAAGCAAGTAAACAGGTGTTGATGCTCCATTGTTTTTAATAAAAAACCACAGAATGATAGGATGACACACAAGCTTTTCCGCTTTTCTCCTCGAAACAAACGCATTTGCCCGTAAATTCAAAAAAGCATGCTGAAACATTCCAGTCGGCAAACAAACGGTGTGCGACTACGGCAGAAAAGCGGGGAATGAAGCGATGCCAATCGGCTTTTATTGGCTGGCCGACACATTATATAGCGCTTAAGCTTAACTGGCACTGCGAGTAAAGTGAGAAGTATAATAGGAATAAAGATCATGACAATGGAGTTTGATAAGGATGTTTGTTTTTTGGGACTATTATGGAAATCAAGTGCAGTTGTCATTTGCTGACCATCCGTTTTCCAAAACGCCCGATCATGTTTGGGTCGTCTGCCGTTACCACCAGCAGTGGTTGCTGACCAATCATCGCGAACGTGGTTTAGAGTTTCCTGGAGGAAAGAGGGAAGGAAAGGAAACACCTGAACAAGCAGCGATTCGCGAAGTGAGAGAAGAGACCGGGGGAGTCATCGAACAGCTGGAATATATCGGGCAGTACAAAATTGGAAATGAGATGATTAAAAATATTTATTTTGCTGAAATTGAAGCGCTTCAGCCACAGTCCACCTATTTGGAAACAGATGGCCCAGTTCTGTTAAAGGAACTGCCTCAGCATGTAAGAACAGATGAACGCTTCAGTTTTATTATGAAAGACGATGTGCTTATGTATACACTTGAAGAAATAAAGAGACGTTCTCTGTAATTGAACGTCTCTATCGGTTTTTGATCAGCGATTTTTCGATTAAAGCCACTATTTGGTACATCAAAGTGGCTAAAACAGCAATAATAAGCAGACTTAGCAGAACGAGCGTGAAATTAAATACTTGGAATCCATAAATAATCATGTACCCAAGCCCTTGCTTGGAAACAAGGAACTCACCGACGATCACTCCAACCCAAGATAAGCCGACATTCACTTTTAAAGTGGAGATAATGGCTGGGAATGAAGCGGGCAGAACGGCTTCTTTAAAGCATTGAAAACGGCTGGCTCCGAAAGTTTTGAGCACCTTGATATAATTCGCGTCCACTTCGCGAAACGAGGTATAGACGACGATGGTGGTAATGATCACAGAGATAACGGTTCCCATCGCGATAATCGAAGAAAAATTAGGTCCAAATGCGACGATTAAAATCGGACCGAGCGCTACTTTGGGCATGGCGTTTAAAATGACTAAATACGGATCAGCGATTTTAGAAAAGCGCGGAAACCACCAAAGCAATGCGGCTAAGCATGTGCCAAGAAGCGTACCAAGAATAAATCCAAGCACGGTTTCAAATAAGGTAACACCAATGTGTGAAAAAAGCGATCCATCTTCTATCTTTCCCATCAACAATGACCAGATTTTTGACGGGGAGCTGAACAAAAGCGGATCAATCCATTGATAGCGGCTAGCAGCCTCCCAAAGCATGAAAAAACCAACGAAAATGATGAGCTGATAAAAACGAACCCACCGTTTCTCTTTTCGAAGCGATGCAAGATACTGGTCATGCAAGGATGGCTTGTGATTAGTAAGTGGTTTCAAGTGAATCCAGCTCCTTCCAAAGAAATTGGAACAGCTCGGAAAAGGACGGATGCTGCCGGGCGGCAAATGGCGGCAACTGCCGAAGCTCGCTAGGTACGAGGAACGTTCGTACAAGGCGTCCGGGTTTAGCTGCGAATAAGAAAATTCGATCGCTCATGGCAATGGCTTCGCCAATATCATGAGTGACAAGCAAGGCGGTTTTGCTGTATTCTTTCAAGGTTTGCCAAACGAGTTCCTCTAATCTGAGTTTGGTTTGATAATCTAAAGCGGAAAATGGCTCATCAAGCAGCAAAATTTTCGGATCCGTTGCCAACGTCCGGGCTAGGGCAGCTCGCTGGCGCATGCCTCCTGACAATTGATTCGGGTAATGCTTTTCCGTTCCCTTTAGATCCATGCGTTCAAGCAATGAAAGCGCGCTGGCTCGCATTTCTGGGGTGTCAATCTCCATAATCTTTAAACCGAGAAAAAGATTTTCTTCGATTGTTTTCCAAGGGAATAGATAGTCCTGCTGCAGCATATAGCCGACAGCTGGATGAATGGCCTGCATTTTTTTCCCTTCCAGCGTGACGGTTCCTTCTGTCGGCTGAATAAGAGAGGCAATGATAGAAAGCAAGGTAGTTTTTCCGCAGCCGCTAGGACCAATAAAAGAAACGAATTCTCCTTGATCGATGGACAAGGATATATGCTCTAAGGCTGTAGTAGCTGTTTTTTCGGTAAAATACGTGTGGCTGATGTCATGAACAACTAAAAAACTCATCTTGTTCACCTGCCGTTCTTATTTTTCGATTGTTTTTTTCGCAAAGGAGTTGTCGACGAGCGCGGAATAGTCTGAGTGTGGCGGCAATTCCCCTGCTTCTTTCATAATGGCTTGCAGGTTGTTCCATTCTTCTTCGTCAAGAACGGGGTCAGTTGCATAACTGCCTTGTTTTTTGTAGCGATCGACGACTTTTTCGATAATGGAGATATCTGTATCTTTAAAGTATGGTTGGATGGCTTTTGCAATTTCTGCAGCGGTATGGGTTTCGACCCATTGCTGCGCTTGATAAAGAGCGCGAGTAAACTTTTGGATCGTTGCTTGATTATTTTTGATAAAGCTTCGTTTGGCCATGAAGGAAGTATATGGAACATGCCCGGATTCTGTTCCAAAGGAAGCGACAATGTATCCTTTTCCTTCCTGTTCAAAAATACTGGCAGTTGGCTCAAATAATTGAACATAGTCTCCTGTACCGCTGGCAAATGCACTAGGAATGTTGGCGAAATCAATATTTTGAATGAGCTTTAAGTCTTGTTTCGGATCAATTCCGTGTTTTTTGAGGACAAATTCCCCGACCATTTGCGGCATGCCGCCTTTTCTTTGACCGAGAAAGGTGCTTCCGTTTAGTGAATCCCAAGAGAAATGATCGATTTTTTTGCGAGCAACGAGAAACGTCCCATCTGTTTGGGTTAATTGGGCAAAATTAATAACAGGATCTTTCGTTGCTTGGCTATAGACATAGATCGATGTTTCGGAACCGACTAAGGCAATATCCGAGCCGCCGGAGAGCAGGGATGTCATCGTTTTGTCTCCGCCCCATGCGGTTGATAATTCGACATCAAGCCCTTCCTTCTTAAAAAATCCTTTAGAAATGGCAACATATTGAGGAGCGTAAAAAATGGAACGGGTGACTTCTGCAACGCGAACTTTTTGTACAGAAGGCTGATCCTGCTTTTCGCAGGCTGCCGAGATGACGAAGCTAATGGTGAAAAATGAAATCAGCGCGGTGCGCAGCCATTTTTTCATTGTTATAAACCTCCTTAGTAATAGATGTTAAATATGTACCTTATCGTATGCTGTCGGAAAAAATGTGTGAATGCCTATGGAAAGGAAGAAAGACATGGATGGACAGATCATAGAGAAACATCGATTTCCATCACCTAATCCGCATATCGATGTATTCTTAATTACCTATTTATCGCAAGGATTGCAAGTAAAAGGATTTTTAGCGATACCGAAAGCTAAAGGGACTTATGATGGCTTCCTTTATCTTCGCGGCGGAATGAAAAATGTTGGGAAGGTGCGTCTTTCCCGAATTACGCAATTTGCAGCTGAGGGATTTGTCGTCATGGCTCCTTTTTATCGCGGCAATCAGGGTGGGGAAGGAAATGAAGATTTTGTTGGAGAAGATCGCTATGATGCGTTAAGTGCTTTTCGGGTGCTACAAAACCTCCCGCAGGTAGATAGCAGACGCATTCACGTGTTCGGTTTTTCTCGCGGAGGAGCTATGGCCCTCCATACAGCTATCTTAGAAAATCAAATTTGTTCAGTTGTTGTTTGGGGAGGAGTTTCCGATGTGATGTTGACGTATTGGGAGCGGCTTGACTTGCGAAAAATGATGAAGCGGGTCATTGGCGGAACGCCGACAAAATATCCGGAGCGCTATCGTTGGCGAACACCGCTTTATAGCATTGATCGCATCAAAGCGCCTGTGCTGATTATTCATGGCGAAAAAGATCACAACGTCTCGATAGAACATGCTTATCGGCTTGAAAAGCGGCTAAAAGAACTAGAAAAGCCTGTGACGACTTGGTATTTCCCTGACTTCACACATTATTTTCCACCAAAGGACAATCGGGAAACGGTTCATCGTTTAGCGGAATGGATGAAACAGCAGGGACGGTCATGATACTATAAATAAAGAACGAAGAGGAAAGGATGTAGATATAAATGGGGATGCCATTAGAATTGCAAACATTGATTGTGACAAAGGGAAAAGAACAGCGAATTGAAGATAATTTGTTTGTGCTTGAAAAGGAAGGATACCGCCTTTATCCAATCGATATCCCCCTTGAAGTAAAGCGGACGTTGCAAAGCGAAGCAAGCGGACAAGCAGTAGTTAAAAAGCTAGAACTGGCGAATAACCGAACGATTATCACATATGAACTCATCTCGCTTCATTCGACCAACTAGCATTTTCTAGATGGATCTGGAGCCCTCTGCCTCCCAATGAAATCGCGAATGGATCAAAAACGATTTTGCCTCGGAGCAAAATCGTTTTTGTTGATAAGCGCTTGGCTTGCATCTTTTCGTTGTATTTATTACGATCATGAGTCATATAAAAAATAAAGGATGCAAAGTTGACAAAATTGTTGTATAATGATAATAACTTTTTTATAGTAAATATCATAATATTTGTATATTCTTCCATGCAGGGAGTTCTTCAAAAAGCAGGGTGGCGTTCACCTCGGCTTGTTGGAGGAAACCCAATCATGGAAAAGCAGGGACGGGAGATCTTCTACGATCTGGAAATCACATAGATGGAATGAAGATAAACCGGCTATGATTCATTGATAGACAGAAGGGCAGCCTTTTGCTGAAAAAGGCGCCTCTGTCCAATGGCATAGTCGGTTTTTTCTTTTCTTTCCAACGTCATTAATAAGCACCATGCACGGAGGAGAAGGAGAGGGGGAAACGGATTGTTATTTATATGGAGTTGGTTTATTTCAGTAGGAATCGTATTTGTCAGCGGTGCCCTATGTCTATATTCGCGTATTCCGGAGCGTTACGTATACATTCATACCCGTTTATTGCTGCTGCCGGCGGCCGCGGCGCTTATCGGATGGATCGGAGCGGGATCAGGGACGGAAGTTGGAGCATGGAGATTCGATGGAATTAGTTGGCTTATGGCCTTCTATATTTCTTTACTCAGTTGGATCATTCAAACGTTTTCGCTGCGCTATTTGCATGGCGATCGCGCATACCGGCATTATTTTTGGCTGTTAACATGGACTGCTGGAGCGGCATCGGTCATATGGAGCAGCAATGATTTGCGCGTAATGGCCATTTGTTGGGGACTGCCATTCGTTGGTCTTGCCGCGTTGACATGGTTAAAAAGGGAATGGGCGCCGTCACGCGCGGCTGCGATGCAAATGGGAATCATGTTTTTGGCAAGTTGGCTGGCAGTGGCGGTGTTGGCTGTATGGATATGGACTGTGACGGGGAAATGGAGCATGTCGGCCGCTTTATTAGCGGATCAATTGGCAGAGATAAGCTTTTGGGGAAGAATAGCAATGAACGGATTATTGCTATTGGCTGCGCTGATTCCGGCGGGACAATGGCCGTTTCATCGCTGGTTGCTTGAGTCTGCAGTGACTCCGACTCCTGTATCAGCGGTGATGCATGCAGGACTCGTTAATGCTGGCGGCCTGCTGTTGGCGCGCTTTTCCCCACTATTTAACATGCCAGCGGCGCATGAGGCGCTATTTATCATCGCCTTTCTATCTATTTTGCTCGGTACAGGTATTAGCTTTGTCCACGTCGATTATAAGAGGCAGTTAGTCGCTTCAACGATGGCGCAAATGGGAGTGATGTTCGTTCAATGTGCTTTAGGCGCTTACGGGGCAGCTGTGGTTCATCTGATTTTACATGGATTGTTCAAAGCGACATTGTTCTTGCAATCAGGATCTGTTGTACCGCGTCCTGAACGCATTGTGCGTGTGAAAGGAGGCGGATCCTGGTGGGGAGGCGCTTTAATAGGATTAGCAGTGGGGATGGCGTTTTGGATTGCTTCTCCTTCAGAGCCGACTCGGCTTTTCAGCGCATTGCTTCTTGGAGCATCGATGATGATAGCCTGGGGACGTCTTGCCGATTTTCGTGAAGGGCGCTGGCTTGGGTTGGTGACGGTGGTCATGCTAGCATTAGCTTCTGAAGAAGTAAGACATTTCTTGACGGAGTTTGTGCAAGCTGCGTTACCATCTGGAAGCGCACCGCCGTCTGCGCTCGAATGGCTGGCATTTGTATTGTTTGCTTCTGCTGCTATCGTTACTTTCTGGATTGTTCGGCATCGTTCATCTCTATTGTTTGTCCGATTCTATATGTGGCTTGTTCATTTTGGAGAGCCGCGCCTATCAACTGTTGAACCACACCCGCACTATTTGAGCATTTATGTGAAGGAGGGAGCTAGTGATGAGTAAACAGGCCATTTCGCTTGAACGTCCCCGCAAGCAGGCAACACGAAAAGCGGTGTCTGGCATAGAGCGCCCAATCGCTAAGATAGTCGAGAAGGCAAGCGAAGTCATTGCTCCGCTTTGGCCTATCTCTACTTTCATTGCCCGTCATCCGTGGATGGAACTTGAATATTTACCATTTTCAGAAGTGGCCGAACGATTTCAACGCATGCCTGGCATCCATCTATATCCGACGATGGCATCCTTTCGTGCAGCGCTTGAAAAAGGCGAAATTGATCTCTCATTTTTGGAGAGAAAGCTGCATCGCTGGCTTGATGCACAGAATCTTTCAGTGCCTCGCCATGAAGCAGAACGATTATGCCGCGCCTTTCTTTGGAATGATGAGGTACCAGCGGAATGGTTGGCTTCCTCTGAATGGAATCAGTTGCCGGCAGCTACTTCTTGGCGGAACGCGGTTATTCAGCCGTTAAGTGCGCATAATAGCAAGCAAAAACAACGTCTTGATCAGCAAATGATAAAATGGTGCAAATTGTTTTTAGATGAAGGACAGGCGGCGTGGGGGCTGCCATTTCGAGAGCTTGGATTGTTTGGCGCCTGGCGCCAGCTGGTCGGGCATGATCCGGCGTTGACGAAAGATGAACGGCAACGGCTTTTTGACTGGCCGAGTGCTCCAGAGCTGGCGTTGCAGCGCGTCTTGTCTGAATTGAACGTAGATGAAGAGACAGCGGTCAACTATCTTGAAGCCCACCTTCTGGCTTTGCCGGGATGGGCTGGCATGTTGCTCTGGCGTTCTAAACAAACGGGTCAAGATACCGCCTTACTCGTCGATTATTTGGCCATTCGTCTTTCGCTAGAATGGGCATTGATGGCTCCGGATTTGCCATTGGATCCTAGCATGGACGATGATGTTGCTGATGATTGGCGTCAGCTATTGGTTGCGTGGCTACATTGGGGAGGTATGACAGCAGCTAAATGGCAGCAACTGAAAGCAGAGGAACAATGCGCCCGCCTAGCGTTTGCCGACCGCTTTTGGCGCTTGGAGCGATACCGCCTTTGGCTTGAGGCATGGGAAGAAACGTATGAAGAACAGTTAAAGACAACGATTCGATCTTCTTGTTCTGCAGATGAGCAGAAACCTGCTGCCCAGTTTCTTTTTTGCATTGACGTTCGTTCAGAAGTGTTTCGCCGTCATCTTGAAGAAGCCGGACCATTTGAAACGTATGGATGTGCTGGATTTTTTGGCATTCCGATCAAGACGCGTGAACTGGATAGCCATCATACTCATCCATCATGTCCGGCCATCGTCCAACCGCAGCAGGAGATTTGCGAAGTGGCTGCTGTACCGGAAAGCGTGACGGATTATCGACGCCGTCGCAATATGTTCCGGTTTGCCGGACAAATATTTAAGAAAGTAAAGCAAAATTTGCTAGCGAGTTTATTATTGCCCGAAATGAGCGGATCTTGGCTTGGATTGCATACTCTTATGCGCAGCGCCGCTCCTAAGAAGGCAGGTCATTTGTTCCGAAAGATAGAAGAGACGATGGAGAAAAAGCCGTCAACAGCGCTGGTGCTCGAGCGGCAAGAGAAATCAGAAGCATCAGATCTGCCCATCGGATTTTCAACGGAGGAAAAAATTCAATACGTTCAGCAGCTGCTTCACAGTATAGGACTGACTTCATCGTTTGCGCCATTGGTGATCGTATGCGGCCATGAAAGCGCAACAGTGAATAATCCGTATGCTTCTTCGCTCGATTGCGGCGCATGTGGCGGAGCAGCGGGAGCATTTAATGCCCGAGTGTTTGCCGCTCTTGGCAATTTGCCAGAAGTACGCGAGGGACTTGCGCAACGCGGCATCGTCATTCCAGATGAAACCGTATTTGTGGCTGCAGAGCATGTGACAACGATCGATGAACTGCGCTGGATTGAAATTCCGGTGTTATCAGAATCAGCACAGCAGGCGTTCCACTTAGTAGAAAGCGTGCTTCCTAAAGTAAGCCGGAATGCGAATGAGGAGCGTTGTGCAAAATTGCCGTCCATTGGAAAAAGACCAAATGATGCGGTAGCGGAGGTACAGCGTCGGGCTGTTGACTGGAGTGAAATTCGCCCGGAATGGGGGCTTGCGGGAAATGCCGCGTTTGTAATTGGCAGCCGTAGCCGAACAAAGCATTGCCATCTCGATGGAAGAGTATTTTTACACAGCTACGATTGGCGACAAGATCCTACTGGTGAGCTTCTCTCGGGCATTATCAGCGGACCGGCTACAGTAGGACAATGGATTAATTTGCAATATTACGCATCGACCGTTGCCCCTCACTATTACGGAAGCGGCAGCAAAACGACGCAGACGGTCACTTCCGGGATTGGAGTGATGCAAGGCAACGCCAGCGATTTGCTTACTGGGCTGCCTTGGCAGTCCGTAGCCGCTTCGGATCAGGAGTTATTTCATTCGCCGCTTCGATTGCTTGTTGTCATTGAAGCGCCGCGTTACTATATTGAGCGTTTGCTCACCGAGCACTTGCCTTTTTCTCAAAAAGTGAAAAACGGCTGGCTCCGTCTCGCATCGATTGATCCCGATAGCGGGGAATGGGTGTCGTGGGGACGCTCCCTATTTTAAAAGATATGGAAAAGCCGCTTGGTCCAAGTTATTGGTAAGCGGCTTTCCATATAATCAGGACCAAAATGGGTGAAGAGGAATTTTAACACATGGACCGAGAAGTCTTCTCCCTCTTAACGAAATGGAGGTGGGAGAGGTTTATGCAAGTTTTAGGGTTGCTACATGTACAAAAAAAGGGGGGATCTACACGACGGAAGATGCCCCCTAAATATTAAGCAATTGGTCCGCCAAGCTTTTCAATGCTTGGATCGACATTCGTAAATTTTTTGAAGTTTTCACGGAATTTTGCGGCAAGATCTTTTGCTTTTTGCTCGTATGCTTCTTGATCAGCCCACGTATTTTTTGGAAGCAATACTTCATCAGGCACTCCAGGAACATGCGCCGGAATTTGCAACCCAAAAATTGGATCTTGTACCGTTTCGACGTTGTTCAACTCGCCTTCAAGGGCTGCTTGCACCATTGCTCGCGTATATTGCAGTTTCATGCGGCTGCCGACTCCGTATTCCCCACCGGTCCAGCCTGTATTCACTAAAAACACTTGTACTTGATGCTCGTCGATTTTTTTGCCGAGCATTTCTGCATAACGTGTTGCTGGAAGCGGTAGGAACGGAGCTCCAAAGCAAGTCGAGAACGTTGCTTGCGGTGACGTAATGCCGCGTTCTGTGCCAGCCAATTTGCTTGTATAGCCGCTCAAGAAATGATACATCGCTTGTTCTTTTGTAAGCTTGCTGATTGGCGGTAAAACGCCGAATGCGTCAGCTGTCAAGAACACGATAGTTGCCGGATGGCCAGCGACGCTTGGATCAACAATATTGTCGATCGATTGAATCGGATACGCTGCGCGCGTATTTTCGGTCAACGTTGCGTTGTCGTAGTCAGGAATGCGTGTGTTTTCATCTAGAACGACGTTTTCCAGTACAGCGCCAAAGCGGATCGCATCAAAGATTTGCGGCTCTTTTTCACGTGAAAGATTGATGCATTTTGCATAGCAGCCGCCCTCAATGTTAAACACTCCGCTATTGGACCAGCCATGTTCATCGTCTCCAATTAAACGGCGCTTCGGATCGGCAGAAAGCGTCGTTTTTCCGGTTCCTGATAATCCGAAAAATAGTGCGACATCTCCTTCTGGACCGACGTTTGCCGAGCAGTGCATTGGTAAAATGTTTTGCTCTGGAAGAAGGAAATTCATCACAGAGAAAATGGATTTTTTAATTTCTCCCGCATATTCAGTACCGCCAATGAGCACGATGCGGCGTTCAAACGAAATGATAATAAACGTTTCTGATTTTGTTCCATCGACAGCTGGATTCGCTTTGAAGTTTGGTGCGGAAATGACTGTGAACTGTGCATCGTGTGTTTCCAGCTCTTCCTGTGTCGGACGGATAAAAAGCTGATGTGCGAATAAATTGTGCCAAGCAAATTCATTGATAACCTGAATAGGCAGGCGATAGGCCGGATCAGCTCCAGCGAAGCCTTTGAATACGAATATCTCATCTTTTTGCATTAAATAGTCGATGACTTTATGATATAATTGATCAAAGACTTCTTCGGAAATCGGTTGATTAACTGTGCCCCAATCGATTTTTTCTTTTGTGGAGGCTTCCGCTACAATATATTTATCTTTTGGTGAACGTCCCGTATATTTTCCAGTTGTAGTGGCAACCGCGCCAGTCGCTGTCAGCATTCCTTCTTTGCGCTCAAGAACTTTTTCTACTAGTTGAGAAACAGACAAATTTTGCTGTATGTTTTGCCGTTGGAGCAGTATATTCAACTTATTGGTAACATCAACAATGCTCATCTACAAAACCTACCTTTTTGTAAAGTTATAAACCTGAAATTAGTATAACACATTTAAATAATTAGTCCATACTATTTAACGTAATTTTTCACGTTTATTTTTTGTCTATTTTGTTGCAAATACATATGGAGAAAATTACCCTGTGCAACATGAAAAAATTTTGCCGAATCATGTTGACTTTTTTTTGTTGATTAAGCTATGATAACATATTGAACGGTTACTCTTATCCCGAGTTGGTGGAGGGACAGGCCCAATGAAACCCAGCAACCGTCACAACAATTATACATGTGAAATGGTGCTAACCTGTGGCAAGGCATAGCCCTTGAACGATAAGAGTGAAAGGCGCGATATGAAAGCAAATCACCTTTCCTCGATATCGAAGGAAAGGTTTTTTCGTTTATATAAGCGGGGGAATGAGTGCCGTATCAATTTTTCAGTGATCAGAGGCGCAAAAGGCGGCGTCTCTCAAACATGAACATAAGAGGAGGAAAACAACGAATGTCAGCCAAACGCCGTTTATTCACTTCTGAATCTGTTACAGAAGGCCATCCTGATAAAATTTGCGACCAAATTTCCGACGCGATTTTAGATGCGATTTTAGCAAAAGATCCAAATGCCCGCGTAGCATGCGAAACAAGCGTAACAACGGGTCTTGTATTAGTGAGCGGAGAAATTACGACATCCACATATGTGGATATTCCGAAAATCGTTCGCGATACGGTTCGCGAAATTGGTTATACTCGTGCGAAATTTGGCTTTGATGCTGATACATGCGCAGTATTGACATCGATCGACGAGCAATCACCTGATATTGCCATGGGTGTTGACCAGGCATTAGAGGCGCGTGAAGGTCAGATGACTGACGAAGAAATCGAAGCGATTGGCGCGGGCGACCAAGGATTGATGTTTGGATTTGCTTGCAATGAAACAAAAGAGCTTATGCCTCTGCCGATTTCGCTGGCGCACAAATTAGCTCGCCGTCTCTCAGAAGTGCGCAAAGAAGATATTTTGCCGTATTTGCGTCCAGATGGAAAAACGCAAGTAACAGTGGAATACGATGAAAATGGCAAGCCGGTACGCATCGACACGATTGTTGTTTCGACACAGCATCATCCAGAAATTACGCAGGAGCAAATCGTGCGCAATATTAAAGAACATGTGATTCAACCAGTTGTTCCAGCGGAATTAATCGACGAAAATACAAAATACTTTATCAATCCAACAGGTCGTTTTGTGATCGGCGGTCCACAGGGAGACGCTGGATTAACAGGCCGTAAAATCATTGTTGACACATATGGAGGCTATGCTCGCCACGGCGGTGGCGCGTTTTCAGGAAAAGATCCGACAAAGGTTGACCGTTCGGCAGCCTATGCTGCGCGTTATGTCGCTAAAAATATTGTCGCTGCTGGCCTTGCTGAAAAATGCGAAGTGCAGCTAGCCTATGCAATCGGCGTGGCAAAACCAGTGTCCATCGCCATTGATACATTTGGCACAGGAAAGGTATCTGAAGACATTTTAATTGAAGTGGTGCGCAATAACTTTGATCTTCGTCCTGCTGGCATTATTAAAATGCTTGATTTGCGCCGTCCGATTTACAAACAAACGGCGGCCTATGGTCACTTTGGCCGCGCGGATGTGGATCTTCCATGGGAGCGCACAGACAAAGCGGAAGCGTTAAAAGAGCAGGCTCTTGCATTGGCGAAGTGATAAGGCATCAAAAGAGAGTTACATGAATATGTAGCTCTCTTTCTCTTTTCTGTTTGATTTGCAACGAATGTTGATAAGGTTCGACTAATTTATTGTAATCAATGGTTAAAATAAATGTAACGTTCCAAATGTCCAAATCTGTGGTATAATTTTCGAGTTGAATATAAAGAAGTAGGTGAAACGGCATGTGCGGTTTTATAGGTTGTGTCCATGATCATCCAAAAACACTTGATGAACAATGGAAAAAAACGTTTGAAGAAATGAATGACATGATTACTCATCGCGGTCCTGACGATGATGGATATTTTTTTGATGAACATGTTCATTTCGGCTTTAGACGTCTCAGCATTATCGATTTAGAAGCTGGTCATCAGCCGTTATCGTATGAAAACGAAAAATATTGGATTATTTTTAACGGTGAAATTTACAACTATATTGAACTGCGTGATGAATTATTGCAAAAAGGATATCCATTTGCGACCCACTCCGATACAGAAGTCATTATTGCTTTATATAGCCATGAAAAAGAAAAAGCGGTCGAAAAGCTGCGCGGCATGTTTGCCTTTGTCATTTGGGACAAGGAAGAAAAATCGGTTTTTGCCGCTCGGGATCCTTTTGGAATCAAGCCATTCTTCTATATGGAAGAGGAAGACCGCACCTTTTTTGCATCGGAGAAAAAAAGCATTTTGCATGCGATAGAAAATGATTTACTTGACTATGAAGCATTGCAGCACTACTTAACATTTCAATATGTCCCTGAACCGATGACGATGTCTGCCGGAATCCGCAAGCTGGAGCCTGGCCACTATATCAAAAAGAAAGTTGGCGAACCATTGACGATCCATCGCTACTGGAAAGCGAACTTTCAGCCCGTTGTTCAATCTGAAGATGAGCTTGTAAAAGAAATTCGCGAGGTATTATTTGATTCGGTGAAGGTGCATATGCGCAGCGATGTGCCTGTCGGATCATTTTTATCAGGAGGAATTGATTCATCGCTTATTGCTTCGATTGCCAAGCAATTTCATCCCAACATTAAGACGTTTTCTGTTGGCTTTGAGCGTGAAGGATTCAGCGAGATTGACGTAGCGAAGGAAACGGCGGAAAAACTGGGAGTCGAAAATATTAGCTATGTCATCTCTCCTCAAGAATATATGGATGAACTTCCAAAAATTATGTGGCATATGGACGATCCGCTTGCTGATCCGGCGGCTGTTCCGCTTTATTTCGTTGCTCGCGAGGCAAGAAAGCACGTAACCGTTGTCCTTTCAGGAGAAGGGGCTGACGAGTTATTTGGCGGCTACAATATTTACCGTGAGCCGCAATCGCTGGAGGTTTTTGAACGAATGCCTCAGGCGGCGAAGTCAGCATTGCGAATGATTGCCCGCATTCTTCCCGATGGAGTAAAAGGGAAAAGCTTTATTGAACGCGGTTTAACACCGATGGAGGAACGATATATCGGCAATGCGAAAATGTACAGTGAAGCAGAAAAGCAAAGCTTGCTGAAAAGTTATCGTAGTGGACTGGAGTATACGAATATTACGGCTTCTCTTTATCAGGAAACGCCGGATTATCCGCCTGTCAATCGGATGCAGTATGTCGATATCCATACATGGCTTCGCGGAGACATTTTATTAAAAGCGGATAAAATGACAATGGCGCATTCGCTGGAGCTGCGTGTTCCATTTTTAGATAAAGCGGTGTTTGCGGTAGCAGCCAAAATCGCTCCTGAATGGAAAACGGCGCAGCAGACAACGAAGTATATTTTGCGAAAAGCAGCAGAAGGTATTGTTCCTGACCACGTTTTACACCGTAAAAAACTTGGGTTCCCAGTTCCGATTCGCCATTGGTTGAAAAATGAAATGCATGATTGGGCGAAAAATTTAATTAAAGAGAGCGATACGGATTATTTATTCCATAAAAATCAGCTGTATCGTCTTCTTGATGAGCACTGTGCAGGAAAAGCAGACAATAGCCGAAAGCTTTGGACTGTGTTTGCCTTTTTAATTTGGCATCAGGTTTATGTTGAAAAAAAGTATGATTTTTCCTATTTATATAAAAAAGACAAACAACCATTATCAATCTAATCCGATTGATAAGTGATTGCTTGTCTTCCCATTTGCACCCAAGCATCTAAAAACTCGGCTTTGGGTGCTTTTTGATTTTTTGTCTTTTTCAGCGGGTCGTTAAAATAAATATAGTCCTTATCATATCCAGTAATCACAACAGAATGCTCGTAGTAGGTGATTTGAATAGGGCCGCTTGGAGTATCCCACTCGCGGAAGGCGGAGGCTGGGAGCTTTTTGAATGTGCTGTTTGTAATGATCCAAATGGGCGAGCCTTGGGAAAGATATTTTTGCAGCTCACTAAAATCGCTGCCGGTTAAATTGACAATTCGATGCGGCAAATATTTCTTGGCGAGCTGTTCAATTGGTTCGTGATATACCCCCAGTCCCGGAGTAGTTAGAGAATACATATCGCCGACAAATCCATCATGCGGATTTCCAAAGTATACTTTGCCATTTCGCCGTTGAAACGGAGTCGGGTCCTTTTTTACTTGCTTTGCCAAGGTGATCTTGTCGACTTTCACTCCAGCGTCTTGCAGAAGCATAGCGAGACTAGTTACTTCACAGCCGCGCGGCAGCTCAGGAAGCTGAGAGATCAGCGGGACATCGAGCAAAACGAAAGGTTTGATGTCCTCTTCAATAAAAGTGGAAACGACCCGGCGCAAGCTCGCTTCCTCTTTCATGAAATCCAGTTGTTTCCAACGATTAATCGCCGCTTTAAATTCATGCTGACGAAGCATCACCAATGCTAGCATGGCCAGGCAAAAGGCGACAACAATCATTTTCCAGCCCGTTCTTAGCAAATAAATCGTAATGGCTCCAAGTAAAAGAACGATGAGCGCAAGCAATAAAATAAGACTAGACGACATGCTGTTTTCTCCCTTGTTTTCAAAATTCATACCCTATCATATCATATTCTCAGTGAAAAAAAGGAGAATTTTTAAGCGAAGCGAAAAGATGATGATCGGGTCTTTTGAAAATAGTGAATCATCCCTATCAGTCAGAAGATTCTTTCGCGCGAAGCTGCAGCGATTTGTAGTATTGGCCTTTTTCCACATATTCGCGGCGGATGCGGCTCATTTCTTTTTCATCCTCTTCTGTCAGCTCGCGAATCACTTTAGCAGGACGCCCAAACGCCAACGTTCGCGGCGGAATTTTTTTGCCTTGCGGGACAAGGCTGCCTGCACCGATAAATGCCCCTTCACCAATTTCGGCTCCATCCAAAATAATAGAGCCCATGCCAATTAACGCATTTTTACGAATGATCGCGCTATGCAAAATGACTTGATGTCCGACGGTGACGTCATCTTCAATAATGAGCGGATTATTTGGACTTTGATGCAAAATCGAGTTATCTTGAATATTGACGCGATTGCCGATTTTTGTCGGAGCGACATCGCCTCGGATGACCGTATTAAACCAGATGCTTGTTTCTTCACCGATGATCACATCGCCGGTAATCGTTACATAATCGGCGATAAACGCTGATTCTGCAATTTGCGGATGCTTATCTTTATACGGATAAATCATGGACTTCTTCCTTTCTTCTGATGAAGGTATGTATTTACTATAAGTGTACAAACTTTTTTTATATTCGTAAATGCGAAAGGGGGATTTTGGCATGTGGAAATGGGAAGCAGAGCAGGCAAAATCGGTGGTGGTTATCGTTCACGGTGCGGCTGAGCATCATGGCCGCTATAAATGGCTGATCGAGATGTTCCGTTTACATGGCTTTCACGTAGTGATGGGTGACCTCCCAGGACAGGGAACCACGACGAGAAGGAAAAGAGGGCATATTGGATCATTTGATGAGTATATCAATGAAGTCGCAGACTGGATTAAGGCCGCCCAAGCTTTTCAGTTGCCGATTTTTTTGCTTGGGCATAGCATGGGGGGACTTGTGGTCATCCGTGCTTTGCAGGAGAAACGCTTGCCCGTCAAAGGCGCGATTTTATCTTCACCTTGCTTAGGGTTAGTCACTTATCCGTCTAAAGGCTTGGATCTATTATCGAAGGTATTAAACCATATCGCTCCTTCCATGCTGTTTGACTCAGGACTGTCAGTAGAAGCAGCGACAAGAAATGAAGAAGTACGCGAGATGGATAAAAATGATTCCCTCTATGTCACGAAGGTATCTGTTCGCTGGTATCGTGAATTAGTGAAAGCGATGCAAATAGCCTCTCGCAAAATTCATAAAATTTCCGATATTCCATTGTTGCTCATGCAGGGCGGAAACGATAAAATTGTGGATAAAGTAGTTGTAAAAGAATGGTTTGACAAATTGCCAGTATCAGAAAAGGTGTATAAGGAATGGAATTTACTATATCACGAAATTTTTAATGAGCCGGAGCGTGAAGCGGTCTTTTTATACGCAAAGGCATTTTTAGAAACGCAGCTGCAGCTGCAAAAAACATTGTAAACGGCATGAGGTTGGGGTGAGCTTGTTGAGTATTCCGAAGCATCCAGTTTCTTTAATGAGGAGAGTTTATCGCGATGTATTTCCTGTCGTACACCGCGAATTAGCATATTGGAAGCGAAAAGCCGAGGCAATTCCTGATCCGGAGCTGCGAAGGCAAGCGCTGGCCAGTATTGAAACGAAAACCTTTCATTGTGAGGGAGGTTCTATTTTAGCGTTATTGGCTGAAGAGGGTATAGCGCCCTGTATCCGTTTTATTGTAGCTTACCAAACCATTAGCGATTATCTTGATAATTTATGTGACCGCAGCACATCGCTTGACCCGCTTGATTTTCAAACATTGCATGCTTCGATGCCAGATGCGCTGCGGACTGACGCGATTCCTTTCAATTATTATCGCCATCGCAATGAACAAAATGATGGCGGCTACCTTTGGGAGCTTGTTCATACCTGCCAAAATGTGCTGAAACAAGTGAAGCATTATCACATTATTGCTCCATTTTTGCAGGAGCTGGCAGGCTATTATTGCAATTTGCAAGTACATAAGCATGTGAAGCAAGAAGAACGGGTACCGCGCCTTGAACGGTGGTTTGAAGAGCATAAACATCATCTTCCACCGATGGAGTGGTATGAATTTTCCGCTTGTTCCGGTTCGACTCTTGGAATTTTTTGCCTAGTTGCCTACGCATTTACCGATTCGTTTAACGATGAGATGGCTTTGCGCGTCCGTAACGGTTATTTTCCTTATATTCAGGGACTGCACATTTTGCTTGATTATTTTATTGATCAAGAAGAGGACCGTAACGGCGGAGATCTGAATTTTTGCTTTTATTATCCGAATGACGCGGCTTTATTTGAACGGCTTTGTCATTTTATCGAGGAGGCGGATCGCCATGTGGAGGAGCTGCCGCATGGAGCTTTTCATCGTTTGATTCACCGCGGGTTACTAGGTCTGTATTTATCAGATGGAAAGGTGAATGAACAGCGCGAAGTACAAAGATTGGCCAAGCGTTTGATCCGTTGCGGCGGAGCTATTTCTCACTTTTTTTATTGGAATGGACGCATGTATCGAGCATGGCAGAAATGGATAAAGTAAAGGGCTGTCCATAGCTTGGACAGCCCTTTTTATGGTAGACGAAGTCCATTTTGAGTTGGTCTTCTATTTATTTTGAACTTCATCCATTCCGCATCAAACATTGAACAGACAAAGAATGAAGCTGAGCTAAGTGTGTGGATCAACCAATAAAACGAATCGGCCTTGCTGGATTCCACGCTTTTTTTTGTAGTCGGCAATCCCTTCTTAAACAAAGAACGTTTTGCGGGCAAATGGATGGGGCTGTTGCCGTTCTTGGATGATCAACGCTTGTGGGACTTTTATCTTTTTTCAATGGCTACAATAAATGGAGGGCTGTTGATTTGATTGATAAACTCATATCGCAATACATGGGCCTGCTTTTGATCTAATGTTTGCACATACTTAAGCAATGCATCCCGTTCAATCGCTCCTTCGGGATGCCCGTGATAAATAACCAAAACGATGATGGCTTCCGGTGCCATGATTTGTAATAGCTGTTCGAGCGCTCGAATGGTGGAATGCGGCTTTGTTACAATTTGTTTATCACCGCCAGGCAAGTAGCCGAGATTGAAAATGGCGGCGGTGATCTGACCGTGATGGCGCTGCGGAATCTTTTCAATTAATTGGTCATGGCTCGCTTGAAACAATGTCACTTGCTCCATTACACCATGCTCTTGTAGGCGTCCCATTGTGTTTTGAATGGCTTGTGCTTGAATATCGAAGCCAAACACATGCCCCTCTTTTCCGACACGTTCTGCTAAATATAGAGTGTCGTGGCCGTTTCCGACCGTTGCATCGACGGCGATGTCTCCTTTTTTTACCGCTAAGTCAATCAGCGAACGGGCAAACGGGAGAATGCGTGCAAGCTTCATATCGCTGTCCCTTCCTTTGTGCAGTATTTCCCTTGATAGCTATTGCGTTTTTTCAGTTCGGCGTCAATAGCATTTAAAACCCCCCATTTATGAACGCTCCACATCGGCCCGATCATTAAATCAATGGGACCGTCTCCGGTAATGCGATGGACGATCATTTCAGGAGGCAAAATTTCGAGCTGGTCGCAAACAAGCTGGATATATTCATCAAAAGATAAAAACTTCAGCAATCCTTTTTTATATTGCTTCACCATTGGCGTTCCTTTTAGCAAATGCAGCAAGTGAATCTTAATTCCTTGGACATCTAACTCAGCCACTGTTTTAGCTGTTTCCATCATCATATCATAATTCTCGAGCGGCAATCCGTTGATAATATGAGTGCAAACGCGAATCCCGTGCTTGCGAAGCTTCTTGACTCCTTCTACATAGCAAGAAAAATCGTGAGCCCGGTTAATAAGCAGCGCTGTTCGTTCATGGACGGTTTGCAGGCCAAGCTCGACCCATAAATACGTTCGCTCATTTAATTCTGCTAAATATTCGACGACATCATCTGGCAAACAATCGGGGCGGGTGGCAATCGATAGACCGACGACCCCGTCTAGGCCTAGCACGGTTTCATATTTTTGGCGCAGCACTTCAACAGGAGCATGTGTATTGGTGAAAGCTTGGAAGTAGGCTAAATATTTCCCTTCCTTCCATTTAGCATGCATTTTTTCTTTAATATGATGGAATTGAGTCACTAAATCATCCGAACGATTTCCTGCGAAATCGCCAGAACCGGCTGCACTGCAAAAGGTACATCCGCCATAAGCCACTGTGCCATCGCGATTAGGGCAATCAAAGCCTCCATCAAGTGAAACTTTAAACACTTTATGACCAAATGTTTGTCGCAGGTGATAGTTCCATGTATGATAGCGTTTATGGTCTGTCGTATATGGAAATGGGTTCATGAGCATCCCCCTTTTGTTTGCATCATATCATTTCAGCATTGTAGCATGATTTTTATGAAAAATCGACCGTTGCCAATCATTAACGTCATAATGGAAACAAGAATCGCGCACATTAAAAGTGGAAAATGATTATTTTTCAGTTGGAGGGGACAGAATGGCAACGCGGCAATCAGTTGAACAATTTTTACAGCATTGCGAGGATGTCGTTCGCTATGCGAAGGATCAATATTATCAAGCGCAAAAGCAAGAGCATTATAACGATACGGAATACACGAATGCCCAGCAAATGCTTGAAAATACAGTAAACGATTTAGCTCATTTGGCTTTAAGCTGTAATGCCCAGCAGCGTGAACAGCTGCATCGTATGCGATTGCAATTGGAGCAGCTGCAAAATGACATGATTTTGCTGGATCACTAAAAAAGGAGGAACCGGTAACATGAAAAAACGTTCCAAGCAAAACAATCCCGAACAAACCACGAGACATAACGATCCCGAATTAGGAAAAGAGTTTGACCCCGTCAAACAGTCTAAAAAAGCGTATGAGCAAACGGGCGGACAGCCGCAAAAATCGAAACAGCATATTGAATCATAAGAGTTCAAGGAGCTTCCTATTTTTATGTATAGGCAAGCTCTTTTTTGTGGAAAGGAAGCGGTGTAAAAGCTTGAACAGAAAGGAGAAAAAATCGAGCTCCATTTTTTTAGGCATTGCCTGCACCGATGAGATGAGCGATAGAACTTGGGTGCTTCTATATTTTGTTCCCTATGTAAGCAGCCGATCGTCCGCTTTCGGCGTTTTGGCGTGGCTGAGGTAAGCACCGCTTGCCTCCTGACCATGAGTTTTGGGCCCACGAGTTTATTTCTATATCGCCGCCATGTGTATCAAAGCCGCTATTGCTTTTTGATTGCGTTGATTTTGAAAAACGAATACAATGAATTTGGAAATGGAAATCATTTTAGGAGGAACTTGTATGCCCCGTGAGCTTTGGATGCTGCTGATTGGGATGGTTTTTTACGTAACAGGGGCTTCTTTTTTATGGCCCTTAAATGCGATTTATGTTCATGAAGAGCTGCATAAATCTTTGGCGGTAGCTGGGGGTGTGCTCATGCTGAATTCTGCTGCGACGATCGTTGGCAATCTGCTCGGTGGGATTTTATTTGATAAATGGGGCGGCTTTCGGTCATTAATGCTAGGAGCGGTGACGACTTTAGTGGCCATTGTTTTTCTCGTTTTTTTCCATGGATGGCCTGCTTATCCTATCTTACTTGCCGTGATCGGATTGGGATCTGGCATTGTTTTTCCGGTTGTGAATGCTTATGCAGGCGCAATTTGGCCAGAAGGAGGAAGAAGGGCGTTCAATGCAGTCTACGTGGCGATCAACATTGGGGTAGCCGCTGGCTCATCCTTCGGTGGCTGGATTGCTTCTTATTCGTTTGAGTGGATTTTCATCACAAATACTCTTATGTACCTTTTGTTTTTGGTTGTTGTTCTTTTTGGATTAAAGCCTGTTCAATGGAAGAGTGGGCAAAAGCCATCCATTAAAAATGCTGCTTCTGTCTCTATACATTCACGAACAGCGTGGCGTGCGTTTTTGATTTTATGCACCGGTTATTTTTTATGCTGGCTAAGCTATGTTCAATGGTCTACGACTGTTGCGGCTTACACCCAACAGCTTGGCCTTTCATTAAGGCAATATAGCCTGCTTTGGACCATAAACGGAATGCTGATTGTGCTGGCGCAACCGCTGCTTGGAAAACTGTTAAGCCGTTGGTCCAATCAACTGAAGCTGCAAATGATCGTTGGCTTTTTTATTTTTGCCCTTTCCTTTTTGATTTTATGGCAGGCGAGTGTATTTTGGCACTTTGTTGCCGCGATGGTTGTATTGACCATCGCTGAAATCATGGTCTGGCCCGCGATTCCAACCGTGGCCAGCCAGCTGGCATCACAGGAAAAGGAAGGATTTTATCAAGGAATTGTGAACAGCACGGCAACGGCAGGACGAATGATCGGTCCAGTTCTTGGCGGTTTGGTTGTGGATCATGCTGGAATGAAGCCGCTGCTTGCGATCCTATTTGTTTTTGTTCTTATTTCCATTTTGACGACAGCGATTTATGACCGCAAGCTTAAGCAAGAAAGTCCAATCGAAACAAAAGCTGCTGTCTAAAACATTCGGAGTTCTTCCGAATGTTTTTTATTGACAATACGCCATTAATTCAATATATATCTAATTAGATTTGTATCGAATTTTAAGGGTGACAGATGAAAAGGAGGCGTAACCGATGCAATTAAGCCGGTTAGTGAGCTTTTTTAAAACGATAGGCGATCCCACGCGCTTGCGCATGATAAAGCTGCTTGCTGAGGGGCCATTGCATGGACAGGCAATCGCAGGAAAACTTGGCTTGACTCCCCCGACCATTACCCATCATTTGCATAAACTAAGAGAAGTGAATGTCGTTTATCAACGGCGCGACGGCAATACCATTTATTTTTATTTAAATAAGCCAGTGATTGATCATTACGCAGCAGCGTTAACGGATTTAACGGAGCAAGCGGAGAAGGAAAAAGATAGAAAAGAAGCGGCAGAACGGCAAAAGGTTATTGACCATTTCTTCACGTGCGAAGGACGGCTGAAGCATCTTCCAGCTCAACGCAAAAAGAAACTGATCGTACTGGAGCACATGCTAAAAGGCCTGAAAAAAGGAGAGAAATATGAAGAAAAGCAGTTAAATGAGTATATTAAAAAATTTCATGATGACTATGCGACGATTCGCCGCGAATTTATTATTCACAACTATATGTATCGCGAAAATGGCATTTATGAGCTAAATCCGGAAGAAATGTGGGCAAAGGAATAACAGGAAAAAGAGGGGTAGAGGATGGGCCTCATTTATTTTTTTCCTTTACTTGCAACAAGCCGATAAATTTCTTAAAATAATGATTATAATAAAATATTGTCAAATAACAGTGAAAAGGATTAGTAGTGAGCAATACGGAATGCAGAGAGTTGACGGATGGTGCAAGTCAACCGAAGTTTGTTCATGAACTCGCCTTTGAGTTGCGAATATGAACGGCTGTTTTGCCTAATAATGTTCGCCGTGAATCTGCGTTAAGGAATCGAGTGGGCGCACGTTTTTTGTGCGCTAAACAGGGTGGTACCGCGGGAAGTTCAATCTCTCGTCCCTTGTGAAGGGCGAGGGGTTTTTTATTTTCTTTTTTGTTAACACTTTGGAAATAGAAACAGAAAGATGGGAGGACGTGACATGAGCTTTAATCATCTTGACATTGAGAAAAAATGGAAAAAATATTGGGAAGAAAACAAAACATTTAAGACGAGCGAAGAGGAAGGAAAGAAAAAATTTTATGCGCTTGATATGTTTCCTTACCCTTCGGGAGCCGGCCTTCATGTCGGGCATCCAGAAGGATACACAGCGACTGATATTTTAGCGCGAATGAAGCGCATGCAAGGATATAACGTGCTTCATCCAATGGGATGGGATGCGTTTGGCTTGCCAGCTGAACAATATGCGTTAGATACTGGAAACGATCCGGCCAAGTTTACGGAACAAAATATTAATAACTTCCGCCGGCAAATTAAATCGCTAGGATTTTCTTATGATTGGGATCGCGAAGTCAATACAACTGATCCAAATTATTACAAATGGACACAATGGATTTTTTTAAAGCTTTATGAAAAAGGCTTAGCCTACATTGATGAAGTGCCTGTCAATTGGTGCCCGGCGCTTGGAACGGTTTTGGCGAATGAAGAGGTTATTGATGGAAAAAGCGAACGTGGTGGGCATCCGGTAATCCGCAAGCCGATGAAGCAATGGATGCTTCGCATTACAGCTTATGCAGATCGCTTGCTTGAGGATTTGGAGGAACTGGATTGGCCAGAAAGCATTAAAGAAATGCAGCGCAACTGGATTGGCCGTTCAGAAGGAGCCAATGTCCATTTTGCCGTCGACGGACATGACGAGACATTTACCGTATTTACCACGCGTCCGGATACATTGTTTGGCGCAACGTATGCGGTGCTTGCTCCTGAGCATCCGCTCGTAGCCCAAATTACGACACCTGAGCAAAAAGAAGCAGTAGAAGCCTATTTGCAGCAAATTCAAAGCAAAAGCGATCTTGAGCGCACGGATTTAGCGAAAGAAAAAACAGGTGTATTTACAGGCGCTTATGCGGTCAATCCAGTAAATGGAGAAAAATTGCCAATCTGGATTGCTGATTATGTGTTAATGAGCTACGGCACAGGCGCGATTATGGCGGTGCCAGCACATGATGAACGCGACTATGAATTTGCGAAAAAATTCAACTTACCGATTAAGGAAGTCGTCGCGGGCGGCGATGTGACAAAAGAAGCGTATACAGGCGATGGCGAGCATATGAACTCCGGCTTTTTAAACGGTTTAAATAAAGAAGAAGCCATTAAGAAAATGATTGAATGGCTTGAAGAAAACGGAAAAGGCGAGAAGAAAGTATCCTATCGCCTTCGCGACTGGCTTTTTAGCCGCCAGCGTTATTGGGGCGAACCCATTCCGATCATCCATTGGGAAGATGGTACGATGACGCCAGTGCCGGAGGAAGAGCTTCCGCTGATGCTTCCGAAAACAACTGAAATTAAACCGTCAGGAACAGGCGAATCGCCGCTTGCGAATATCGAGGATTGGGTCAATGTCGTTGACCCACAAACAGGAAAAAAAGGCCGCCGCGAAACGAATACAATGCCGCAATGGGCAGGAAGCTGCTGGTATTACCTGCGCTACATTGATCCGCACAACAGCGAGCAGCTGGCTGATCCTGAAAAATTGCAAAAATGGCTGCCGGTCGACATTTATATCGGCGGAGCTGAGCATGCGGTGCTGCACTTACTATATGCGCGTTTTTGGCATAAATTTTTATATGATATCGGCGTGGTGCCGACAAAAGAGCCATTCCAAAAGCTCTTTAACCAAGGAATGATTCTTGGCGAAAATAACGAAAAAATGAGTAAATCAAAAGGAAATGTCGTCAATCCAGACGATATTATCGAAAGCCACGGGGCCGATACATTGCGTTTATATGAAATGTTTATGGGGCCGCTCGAAGCATCGATCGCTTGGTCGACAAAAGGTCTGGATGGTGCCCGTCGCTTCTTGGATCGTGTATGGCGATTATTTGTTGAGGAAAATGGCGAGCTCAATCCGAAAATCGTCGATCAGGCAGAAGGGGATACGCTTGAGCGAGTATACCATCAGACAGTGAAGAAAGTCACTGAGGACTACGAGGCCATTCGTTTCAATACGGCGATTTCCCAATTAATGGTCTTTATTAACGAAGCGTATAAAGCCCCTGTTCTACCAAAAGCGTATATGGAAGGGTTTGTGAAATTGTTATCTCCAGTGTGTCCGCATATTGCCGAAGAGCTATGGGAAAAGCTTGGCCATACAAATACGATTGCATATGAAGCGTGGCCTGTATATGATGAAACAAAATTAGTCGAAGATGAGATAGAAATCGTCGTACAGGTGAACGGCAAAGTGCGCGCGAAGCTCCATGTTCCAGCGGATGCTTCAAAAGAACAAATGGAGCAAATCGCCTTAGAGGACGCAAAAGTGAAAGAACAGCTCGACGGAAAAACGATACGTAAGGTGATTGCCGTTCCAGGTAAACTAGTCAATATTGTGGCCAATTAATCAAAAGCAAGTCCCTCACAGCCTGAAAGAGTGAGGGACTTGCTTTAAAAAGAAAGGAGAAAAAGAAATGGAAGAAATGAAAGAAATAACAGCAGAGGAACTCAAGCAAAGGCTGGAAAAAGGGGAAAAATTAAATTTAATCGATGTGCGTGAAGACGAAGAAGTAGCGTACGGCATGATTCCGGGAGCGAAACATATCAAAATGGGCGAGATTCCACATCGTCTAGAAGAATTCAATAAGGAAGAGGAGTACATTTTTATTTGCCGTTCTGGGGTGCGCAGCGAAAATGTTTGCCACTACCTTCAGGAACTGGGCTACAGCGTTTGCAATATGGTCGGCGGCATGCTGGCATGGGAGGGAGAAGTAGAATAAAATGCCGCAACCAAAAAAAGAGGCTGATGTCAGTTGATGACATCAGCCTAAAAAATGTCGCTGAAAGTTTTAAAAGGTTGAAGGAAATTAATAACCTGGATGGTCTTCGTTGATCGTATAGCCGCCTGTGCCTTTAATATAACCTGGATGATCTTCAAAAGGCGTAATTAAGCTCAATCCTAAAATCGTGAATAATACAACACCTAATAATTTTTTCATTATTAACTCCTCCTTAAAAAGATTTTATATTATAATTTTTTTCTTTGTTGGATTGATAATTGATAGTAATAACTGCTCTTTTTATAATAAAATTTTTTAGAATAGATACCAGCGAGTTTTTCATAACATTCAATAAGAAATGATATATCTTTTTTGGCCTCGAAATGAGGAAGAATAGTTTCTTCAATAAAGTTTTTTAACGTTTCCTCATCGCTGTTTATTTCGTGCTGTAACATATATAACTTTAATATAAAATCATCAGTGTATTGGGTAAAATCAAATCTTTCTAGGCATTCTGAGATCAAAGAGCTGGCAGCTGACATATTTTTGCACAGAACATACTCTTTTGCTAAAAAATAAGCTGTTCTTAAGTATTCTATACTGTCTTTTTTTAAAGAAAGAGATTTCAAATAAAAGTCAATTGCTTTTTGAGATTCTTTTTTAGCAGAATATAGATGACCTAGATTGTGATATACTTTCGAAATAGTGTTTTCTAGCTTTAAAGAGCGAGCAATGCTTAAAATATTTTGAAAATGCTGCTCAGCTTGATTAAATTCTTTAATTCTGACATAGTTGATCCCAATTATTAATTGACAATCAATGCTACGTAAATATTGAGAAATTGAATTGAATAAATTTAAGGCTTGATGACCATATATCAGAGCCAGAGATGGACGATATAGATAGCTATAAGTTAATGCCAGATAATAGATCAGTTCAGGCTCAGTATAGCGCATTTTATCGCTAATGCTTTTGGCCATTTCGAATTTTTGGATTCCTTCTTCATATTGCTGATTCATGCATAAATAAATGCCGTAAAAGCAATAGAAATAAAGCAACTGCCCGTTTGTCAGCTTTCCTTTAATCTTGGTGAAATAATCGATCAATTCTAAGGCGGAGGATAGCTGGTTTTTATAAAGATGGTAACGCAATAACGTGAGCTTGTAATGAATAACGAGATTGATATTTTCGATAAATTCGATTTTTTCAGACAAAGAATGGGCATATTGATCTGCTTGGCTTGTGTCGCGATCGATAATCGCCTGGTACCACGCCAAAATATCCTCGTTTAATTGCTTTTGCTCAGAAACGATGTTGTCGTAGCTGAGACCTAATCTCGACAATAACAGCACAATAATTTCTTCATTGGCAGTGATTTTGTTGTTTTCAATTTTGCTTAAGTACGGAACGGAACATATCCCTTTGGATAGCTCTTCTTGTGTCATGCCTTTTTGTTGACGATTAATCGCGATAATCATCCCGATGTCTATATCTATATTATCTCCCAAAATGTACATAAATCAATGCCTACCCCCCTTTTTTTATATTGAGAAAATAAAGGCAATCCTCTTTTAATAGCTAGGTCTTTTCGACAGCATTTTCTCAACATGGCCATATAACGCACATTTCATGTTTATGTCCTAAAAAATAAGATGATAGTCATAGATGTTGCCGCTTTTAGTCGAAAAAGAACAGATTTTCTAGCTTGTAAAAATAGGTCCTTTCAATGGTGTTTATACATGGAGTGGATTAGCTATATTGAGAAAATGTTAGGTTGTTAAGCAATTTCAAAAAATGAAAAAACTCCTTCGCTTAGTCACCATTATATTCCTAATCATATTAATATTCAAATCAAACTAAAAAATGCAGTCCGCTATTTTTTCATTTGGTCTTGAATCAGAAAAATAGCAGTTAAATAGCAGTTTCATGGATTGTTAATAATCGTGGAAAATAAATTCGTCTATTCGATTTACGGATGTTCGTGGTTTGTTCGATATTAAAAAAAGATGAAAAATGAGTGAAAAAAACTTGTTAAGAAAATATTTTATCAATATTTTAATTCAGTAGTGAAAAAAAGCAAAATATTGTCGTTTGATTCTTCCGAAGCAAAAAGAGGAAAATCGATATCTTTAAGGAAATAAACAATACATTTGCAGTGATCGCGTGTAAGAAGCAAGTTGATTAGATAGAAAGGAGAATGAAAATGGGCCTAGAACGTAGCTTGCCGCTATTTCTGCATATTTCGCTTCATCGAATGTGCGATCATTATTTGCCGAAGCTGCTGGCGGCTATTCAATGCTTGGACGAAAACGAAATATGGTGTTGCGAAACGGAAGAAAGCCATTCGATTGGCGGAATCATTTTGCATATTTGTGAGCATATTCACAGAAACGCGTTGCAACTTTCGAATCCAACGGTCCAATTTTCTAATGGAATGGAAGAATATTTTCCAAATGGTCACTGGACTTCCGGGGAATTATGCGAATATGTGCAAGAAATATTCAATGAATGGCGAGTGGAGGTGGAAAAACGGCTGGAATGGGATCAGCGAGTCGATATGCATCGGATGTATCATGTAGTGGAACACACCTCCTATCATCTTGGCCAGATCATTGACCGCACAAAGCGGTTGAAATGGATTTCCTTTCAATTTTGCCAGAAAGGGCTAAATGAAAAAGGACTAAGGGAGATGATCGAAGCAAAATGTACAAAGTAAAATTATTTGATGAAGAGCATGAAAAAGATTTAGAAATATCCGTCAATCAATTTTTATCAGGATTAAAAGAAGGACAGCTTATCGACATTAAATATGATGTGGCTCTAATGGAGTCAGAGGGAGAGCAGATTTACTGCTTTTCAGCGATGGTCATTTATCGGGCCTAGCGAAAATGGCTAAGCCCGATGTAGTAAAGCATGTTTTGCCGCGTTCATTCCCGCAAGCCGTCCGGTGACAAGGGCGGCTGTAATGTTATATCCACCCGTGTAGCCGTGAATATCTAAAATTTCGCCGCAAAAATAAAGTCCCTCCATTAGCTTGGATGCCATTTCTTTTGGATGGATCTCCTTTACCGATACACCTCCGCCCGTCACAAACGCTTTTTCGATTGGCAAAGTGCCGTGGACATGGAACATAAAATGCTTGCAACTTGAGATGAAGGCGCGAATCTTTTCATGAGCGAGCGTGCTTGCCGATGCTTGCGGATCTATATGGTTTTTTTCTAATAAAAATAATAAATAGCGTTCGGGAAGGAGTCCTTTTAAGAGATTTTTGATCGCTTTTTTTGGCTCATTTTTGATGGCAGCAACCACGCGCTGAAACAGCATTTCTTCGTTTTCGTCAGGAAGCGCATCGATACTCATCGTTACCGCATTTGCTTTTTTTCGCTCTTTCACGACAAATTGGCTGCAGCGGAGCGCAGCCGGACCGGAGATACCAAAATGGGTAAAAATCATATCCATTCGATGGGTCACAACCGTTTTTCCTTTTTGATTCAGAACGCTCAATGCGATATCGCGCAGGGAGAGTCCTTGCAATATGCGCTCTTGAATAAATGATTCATTGGAGATGATCGGCACCTCTGTCGGAAATAGTTCTGTTACGGTATGCCCGGCTTTTTTCGCCCATGCATAGCCGTCTCCTGTCGATCCCGTATGAGGAACGGATTTTCCGCCAACGGCGACGACGACGCTGTTGGCGGCAATAAATTCTCCATTTTTTAACGTAACGCCGACCGCTTTTCCATTTTCATATTCCACATCAGCAACTGGTGTATTCAGGCGAATATGTACTTTAAGATTGTCCAGTTCATTGATTAGCGCTTGGACAACAGATTGTGCATGATCTGATACAGGAAACATTCGGCCATGGTCTTCTTCTTTCAGCAAAACGCCAAGCCGCTCAAAAAATTGAATAATGTCTTCATTGTTAAAGATCGAAAACGCGCTATACAGAAAACGGCCATTTCCTGGAATATGCTTGATGATTTCCTCAACAGGCAGCCGATTGGTCACATTGCAGCGTCCGCCTCCAGAAATCGCAAGCTTGCGCCCCAGCTTGTCCCCTTTATCTATAAGAAGGACGTTCGCTTTTTGCTCACCGGCCGCAATCGCTGCCATTAATCCTGATGGTCCGCCTCCGATCACAATGACATCATACTTCACTTGCTTCACCAACCTTTCTTTTTCTATTATAGTCGAGAGATGAAAATTTCTCGACTTGCCTGCAAATGTGATAAAATACAGTAGTTGTGAAAAGATGCACTCTAGGGAAGGGATGTTATGTCAGCTTCAAAATTGCTGCGTGGAACATTTATTTTGACAGCGGGTGTGATGCTGTCGCGCATTCTTGGTTTAGTGTATGTCATTCCGTTTTATCCGCTTGTCGGAGAACGGGGTGGAGCGCTTTATTCGTATGGATATGTGCCGTACCAAATTTTTATCAGCCTTGCTACAGCGGGAGTGCCGCTTGCGGTTTCAAAATTTGTTTCAAAATACAATGCGCTAGGGGAATACGGCACGGGCTATCGGCTGTTTCGCTCGGGGCTATTGCTAATGACGATCACCGGCATTGCCGCCTGTGCGATTCTTTATACGATCGCACCTTGGATCGCTCCATTTGTGATTGATAAACAAGTAGAGGGAAATTCCGTTGCTGATGTTGTCACCGTCATTCGCGCTGTCAGCTTCGCTTTAATTATCGTGCCAGTGATGAGTTTAATCCGCGGATTTTTCCAAGGGCACGAGTCAATGGGACCGACCGCTGCATCGCAGGTAGTGGAACAGCTGATCCGCATTATTTTTCTGTTGGCCAGTTGTTACATTGTGCTGCGTGTTTTGCATGGGTCGCTTGTCACAGCGATTAGCTTGGCAACATTTGCGGCATTTATTGGCGCTCTAGGCGGACTTGCCATATTAATTTGGTATTGGTGGAAACGTAAAGAGCATTTAGCCGAATTGCTCACACAAGACCGGGGACAGCTTCATCCTTCTTTAAAAGATATGTATAAAGAATTAATTATGTATGCCGCTCCGTTTGTGTTTGTTGGGCTCGCGACACCGCTCTATCAGCTAATTGACCAATTTACCTTTAACCGGGCGATGGCCAGCATCGGGCTTGCGAAAATTTCCGAAGAAGCGTATTCCATTTTTAATGTATGGGCGCAAAAGCTTGTCATTATTCCTGTGACGCTGGCGACATCATTTGGTTTGACATTGATTCCAACGATTACGAAAGCTTATATCTCCGGTGACCGGAAATCGTTTCGCAAATATTTAAATCAGACGTTTCAAGTGGTGATGTTTTTAACGGTTCCGGCGGTCGTCGGAATGGCCATTTTGGCAGAGCCGATGTATGCGGCGTTTTACAACTACGATCCGCTCGGCGAGCAAGTGCTTCGCTGGTATGCGCCGGCGGCGATTTTATTCGCGATGTTTTCTGTTACCGCTGCCGTATTGCAGGGCATCAACCAGCAGCGCTTTACAGTCATAAGTTTGACGCTTGGATTATTAGTCAAGCTTTCACTAAATACTTTCTTCATTACAAAGTTCGCTACCATTGGAGCGATTTTAGCTACTACGTTTGGATATTTTCTTTCGGTCGTGTTTAATTTATTTATTATCCAAAAATACACAAAATACCGTTACAATTTCGTTATTCGGCGCACGATTTTAGTCATGATTTTGACAGCGATTATGTCGATCGGAGCGGTTGTTATGCTTCATTTATGTCAATGGCTGTTCCATTATAACGGTGGAAAAGTCGAATCAGTGGTCATTGTGATCATTTGTGCGGCGGTTGGTGCTGGGATCTATTTCTTGCTAAGCGAGCGGCTCGGGCTTATTTCCTCTTTATTTGGCAATCGTTTTGCCTTTTTACAACGGAAAAAGAAGGCGGTTTCGTGACCCGCCTTCTTTTGTCTCCGTTTTTAAAATTGACCTGTAGGAGGAATGCCAAGACGACGCTCGACGCGTTGAAGACGGCGATTAAGTCGGTTAATTTGCTCGCCCTGTCGCTCAATGGTTCGTTCCATTCGATTTAAGCGTTGTTCCAGCGTTCCCGAAGGTCCAGGATGACCGCCTGGAAAGCCGCCTGGAAAACCGCTTGGAGCTGGGCTAGTAGGGAATCGGTTGTCGTATCCGGTGTCCGCCTCCGCTGGATAGTCTGGAAATCCTCCTGTATATGGCTGTTGCTGGTAGTAGTATTGATAGTAATTGCTCATAGGCAAATTCCCCTTTCTTTATTATTCTTAAGTATTGTATGTAAGGATGGGAGGATGCGGAATAGGCAAACGTCTAAATTCATACTTTTGATAAAATTAGGAAAGGAGCGTTTATGTTGAGTTTACGGATTGATAAAATGTTAGCGAATATGGGATATGGAACGCGCAAAGAAGTAAAAAAACTGCTGAAGTCCGGCGTAGTAAAAATGGATGGTGTCATCGTGAAAGATCCGAAAACACAGGTGAATCCAGAGACGCAAATCGTTACGGTTTGGGGGGAAGAGGTAGAGTATAAAGAATTTGTTTATTTGATGATGAATAAGCCGCCTGGAGTAATTTCAGCAACGGAAGACGACATGGAAGAAACGGTGGTCGATTTGCTTGAAGAAGAAGATCAAATCTTTGCGCCATTTCCAGTAGGACGGCTCGATAAAGATACAGAAGGGTTGCTTTTATTAACAAATGACGGACAGCTTGCTCATCAGCTGTTGTCTCCGAAAAAGCATGTGCCAAAAACCTATTTTGCTGTTATTGACGGTGAAGTCAATGAGGAGGATATTGCCGCATTTCGTCGCGGTGTTATTTTGGATGATGGGTATGAAACCAAGCCGGCTGAATTGATAATTTTAAAACCTGGGACTCGTTCGGATGTCGAAGTGACCATTACGGAGGGAAAATTTCATCAAGTGAAACGCATGTTTCAAGCAGTCGGCAAGCGCGTTGTTTATCTGAAACGCATTCAAATGGGGCCGCTTGCGCTTGATCCGTCGCTGGCGCTTGGGGAGTATCGAGAATTAACAGAAGAGGAAATAGAGATGCTGAAAAATGTTTCAGCACATGAAATAAAAAAAGGGAACCTTTAAATCTTGAATAAGGTTCCTTTTCTATATTCATGATCTTTCATTCATGGTTACGGTATGTTGAGGCTAATGACCGTTTTGTTTTTTTATAACCTCTCACCTTTTTTCTAATGACCGACTTAAGAGGACATCCTCACCTTCTTATTGGTTGTCGTCCATTTGCCCTTGCTTGGGCTGCGAACTAGGTCATTATATGCTAACACGTTCAAATCACGCTGAATTGTCCTTGGAGTGATGCCGAATTCATCAACGAGCTCTTGCGTTGTTACAGTTCCTCTCTCGCTGATAAACATGTAAACAGACTTAATCCGCGTTAGCATCCGATGAGTAGAAGGTTTCAAAAGACCACTCCCTATCCTTACATAATTCGCATGGCACAACATCATCGCTGCTTCTAAGATGAGAGATTATATCTAGTTGTTTTTCTTTTACTACTATTTTACACGAAATAGACCAAAACATGCTACACATTTATTGTGATTTACAAAATATTTCAACATTTTTCATTTGTTTGTAACAAATATGTTTGTTTTTACTTGATTGTGTTATGATTGAAAAAAATGGTTTTATGAACCAAAATAAGCTTTTTCTGCTACATACAATGAGGAAATAGAACTTAGAGCGCTGATGAAAAAGAAGTCGCTCCATTTTTTCTGCTGTCGGGGGCAAGCTACTATATACAAGATATAATGTGACACAAATGTTTATTATTGTTTGTTTTTCCCCCTTTTTACTTAATTTTTATTAGCAAAAGAGACCATGAAATGAGGTGGCAGATATGCAAATCAATTGGCTGGAAGAAGTGCTTAAAAGAAAAGATGAACTGATTCGTGATACACAAGAATTTTTAAGAATACCGAGCGTGTTGGATGAAAAAAGCGCGACTGCCTCGCAACCTTTTGGAAAGGAGGTAGATGAAGCGCTGCAATTTTTGCTTAAAAAGGGACAAAAGGAAGGATTTCTTGTTAAGAATGTGAACGGATTTGCCGGTCATTTAGAAATGGGAGAGGGGGATGAATTAATCGGCATTTTATGCCATGTTGATGTAGTTCCGCCTGGCGACGGTTGGACAAGTGATCCGTTTGCTGCGGACATTCGCGACGGAAAAATATATGCGCGCGGGGCGATTGATGATAAAGGGCCGACGATGGCAGCGTTTTACGCGATGAAGATTGTGAAGGAGCTTGGCTTGCCGCTTCATAAGCGCGTGCGCATGATTATTGGGACAGATGAGGAAAGCGAATGGCGCTGCGTAGATCATTATTTTCAGCACGAAGAAATGCCGACAATGGGATTTGCGCCGGATGCAGACTTTCCGATTATTTACGCTGAAAAAGGAATTGTTGATTTGAATTTGGAGCAAATCACAGCGGCCGACAATGAGAATGGAAGCATTCGGCTTGAATCGTTAGAAGCAGGAAGACGTTATAATATGGTTCCTGATTTGGCTGTAGCGGAATTGCGCGCGGAAACAAAGCTGCTTCTTGAGATGGAACAGCGTTTTCAGCAATTTCTAACAGACTTTCATGTAAAGGGAAAAGCGATCAATCATGAGCACGGAATAACGTTGCAGGTGGAAGGAGTTTCAGCCCATGCGATGGAACCGGATCAAGGAAAGAATGCGGGAGTGTTGCTTGCTGCTTTTTTAGCGAATATGCCGCTTGATGCTCAAGCAAAAGCATTTGTCCAATTTCTTGATCGTTACTTTCGTGATGATTCTCGCGGGAAAAAGCTCGGGATTGCTTATTCTGACGATATGACCGGCGATCTTACGGTGAATGTCGGCATTCTTTCCTACCATGAGGGCAAGGGAGGTAGGATCGGAATCAATTTGCGCTATCCGGTAACGAACGATTTGGAACAAACAAAGCAAGTGATTGAGCAAACAGCAAAACCATACGGGTTTTCTCTTACCCATTTTAGCGACTCCAAACCGCATTATGTCGATCGCCGCCATATGCTTGTTCAAACGCTGCAGCGTGTATATGAAGAGCAAACTGGAGAACGTGCGGCGCTTCTTTCGATTGGCGGTGGAACGTATGCCCGTTCTCTAGAAGCGGGAGTAGCGTTTGGACCGCTTTTTCCGGGAAGACCGGATGTCGCTCATCAAAAGGATGAGTACATGATCATTGACGATTTGCTGAAGGCAACAGCGATTTATGCTCAGGCCATTTATGAACTTGCGAAATGAAAAGCTTTTCAAAACGCATTACAATAGAAAGAAACCATAACCGCTCCGTGCTGGGCGGTGTTTTTTCTGAATGAAAGGACGTGGGGAGTATGGAGGTCTCGGCAAGGCGCGAGATATTGCCATTGAAAATCGTATTTTTACTTGTTTATTTTTGTACATTTTTTGGTTTTGGGGCATTCTTTCCTTTGTTATCTGTTTATTTAAAAAATGAAATGAAGCTTTCAGGAACGGAAATTGGGATGATTATGTCGATAAGTCCGATTGTGACCATTTTTATTCAACCGCTTTGGGGAATGATTTGCGATTATACGAAAAAGCCAGTGACCGTGCTCACGACAGCGTTTGTGCTTACAGCTTTATTTAGCGTTATGTACTCTTCGGTGCATCAATATACGTGGATTGTGGTTATGGCTGTTCTGTTAGCTTTTACCCAAAGCGCGATTGTACCGATTTCTGATAGCATTACATTAAATTATGTGCAAAAAACATCAGGAAATTATGGATCGATACGTTTATGGGGATCCATCGGCTTTGCTTTTGCAGGGCTTGTCGGCGGCTGGCTTTCGGAAACGTTCTCCCTTGTTGCTATTTTTTATATACTCACTTTTATGTTGTTATTGTCAGCTGGTCTTGCTTGGAAGCTGCCGCGTGAAGGTCATTCCATGAATACAGCCGTTGTACGCGGAATGGCGCAATTGTTTAAAATTCCAAAGTTTGTTTTGTTTTTAGCGGCGGCCTTTCTCGTATTCGGTCCGATTTATGCAAACAACTTTTATTTCGGGGTGTTTGTGGAAGAAATGGGAGGGACGCTGACAGGAGTCGGTTTTGCCTTTTTATTGGCTGCTGGAAGTGAAGCCCCGTTTATGAAAATGACAGACAAACTGACCCGCCGGTATGGCATGATCACGATTTTAGCCTTTGCTGCGACTGTTTCAGCGTTGCGTTGGTTCTTTTATTTCTTTGAGCCGCCGCTTTGGCTCATTTATGTGACCACCGTTGCTCAAGGCTTTTCTGTCGGTTTGTTTATTCCAGTAGCTTTGCAATACGTACGGGAAACGGCACCGGAGAGCGTTCGAGTGACGGCTGTTTCGCTATATTCAGCAGTCAGCAATGGACTGGGCAGCTGGTTTTGTACAGTGATCGGCGGCTACATTTTAGACAAGAGCCATGCCAGTGATATTTATTGGTTTTTTAGCCTATTAACAGTGGCTGGTTTAGCCATTTTAGCCATCATCGCATTATGGGACAGAAAAAGGATGAAGGATATCTCTTAAGGGATGTCCTTTTTTTATCTAATAGAATTTGATAAAATCTAGAAAATCAAATGTTATTGTAGATGGGAGTAAAAGCTGATGATCAAGACGCATTATTTTATCGCCGTTACATTAGAAGAAAAGATAAAGGAGCAGCTGGCAAAATGGAGTGAAAGCGTGAAATTGCATTTCCCGTTTCGCACATGGGTGCATCAGCAGGATTACCATATAACTTTGGCATTTTTAGGAGAGACGCCCACGGAAAAGGGGGAAGCGGTCTGCGAAAAATTGCACGAAATCGGGCAACAGCATGAACGCTTTTCGTTAACGCTTGCGGAAATTGGAATTTTCGGTCAGCCTCGGGCACCGCGCATTCTGTGGCAGACGGTGGAACAAGAACAGGCTCTTATTGCTCTGCGAAATGATGTATATGGGGCATGTGAACATATTGGTTTTACGCTAGATGCACGCCCATTTGCTCCGCATATTACGATTGCCCGCAAATGGCAGGGGGAGGAAGAGTTTTCATTAGAGAAGTTAAAAAGCTTTGAGCGTGTTCAAGGCTGTTTTACTGTGAAAGAAGTGATTTTGTATCGAACGCATCTTGACCGAGTGCCCAAATATGAAGCCATTGCTTTATTTCCGCTCAGCCATTAGAAAGGGAGGAACAGCATGAAACGAGCCTTGATTATAGCAGTACAAGTGGCTGGTTTATATGGGCTGTATGGGATCGGCGTGTGGCTGCAGCATTGGTTTCATTTGCCGATTCCGGGCAGCATCATCGGGATGCTGTTGTTGTTTTTCCTGTTGATGTCAGGCGTCGTCAAAGAGCGCTGGCTTGGTGACGGAGCCCAGTTTCTGTTGTCGTATTTACCGCTTTTATTTGTTCCGTCCACCGTTGGAATTGCGGATTACCTCTCCCTTTTTCAGGGAAGAGGCTTGCTGTCGATCGCGGTTGTGATGATAAGCACGGTAATGGTCATGACAGCAAGCGGTGCGATCGGGCAATGGCGAGCGAAAAAAGCCGAAAAAGAAACAGAAATTCATCAGGAGACAAAGGGGATGAATGGATAATGGAAAGAGCTGTCGGCTTTATTTTATTAACCCTTGTTGTTTATGAAGTCATGAAAAAATTATATGTTCGCTTTTATACACCGCTTCTTTTGCCGATTGTTACGACTACAGGGACCCTCGTTGCGGTTTTGTTGTGGTTTCAGCTTTCATATCAAACCTATATGGAAGGAGGAAAATGGATTGGGCGATTGCTTGGTCCTGCTGTAGTCGCTCTTGCCTTTCCCCTTTACCATCATCGTCAGACGCTGAAGCGTCAATTTTGGCCTATTTTTCAGGCGGTTTGTGCAGGCGCCATGATCGCGATTGTAAGCGGAGCTTGTTTTTCGGTTTTGTTTCATCTGAATAAAAAGGTGTTGTTCTCTTTGCTTCCCAAATCCGTCACTTCGCCAATCGCCATGGATATTGCAAAGGAAATTGGCGGCATTCCGGCTTTAGCCGCTGTTTATGTGATGATTGCCGGGATTTTCGGAGCGATATTTGGACCGCCTCTATTGCGGGCTTTGCAAATTACGCATCCGCTTGGTGTTGGAATTGCGCTTGGCTCCGCTTCTCATGGTGTTGGAACGGCTAAAGCGTTGGAAATCGGAAAGGAAGCAGCTGCGATAAGCTCGATTGCGATGACATTAAGTGCTATTTTAGCTGCTTTCCTTTGTCCATTATTTGTTTCTGTTTTATTATAGAAAGATAGAAAAAGAAACTGATGAGTTCGGGGGTTGCTTGTGTGGGACAATTAATCAAGCTTCAAGATTATATTTCAAGATATGAAAACGATGTATACCGCTATGCGAGTGAATTCATCCGTCTCAAGAAAAAGCAATGGGAGAATGTGAAGGAACAATGGGAAAGTGGAGAAGCAAGCCAAAATGTCTCAGACAATGATTCGTGGGAATGGCTCGAGGAGAAGCGCTCTATTTTCCAAACAGTCAAAGGATGGTTCCAAAGTTCGGAATGGAAACAGGAAGAGGAAGTAAAAACAACCCCTTCCCCTGAGGACGATTTTATTTCCTCAGTCTTTATCACAGAGCCTAAAACCATTGATGATCTAAAACTGCTATTTCTCGATACATTATTCCAATTGCAAATGAAATGGGCAAGCTCAACTTTGAAATACGAATCAGTGATTGAGAAAAAATTTTATTATGAAGAGCCGCTTAAATATTTTCTACAACGCTTTCCTGATACGTATTTATGTTTATATAAGCCCGTAGTTTTAGTGAAAAACGCTCCTGTCGAATTAGATGTGATTTTATTGAGCCCGACTGCCACATGGTGTATTACGTTGGCGGAAGGAGAAATCATGGTTGGCTCGGCGGAACGATTTTGGAAAGAAATTGCCGGAGAAAATGAAAAAAAGCTGTTGAATCCGCTTCTTTCTCTGCGGAGAATGGAAAAAATTATTTCGGATTTATATAAGCGTTATCAAATCGAATTGCCCATTAAAAAGGTGGTTTTAAACCGCTCCGGTTATATTGACTACCGTTACGCACCGAGCGATGTGCAGTTCATTGATAAACGAAGCTACGAACAGTGGTTTGCTTCATTGCGAGGATTGACCGCTCCTCTTAAGCACATTCAGTTGAAAGCGGCCGCTCATTTATTGCAGCACTGCTATAGCCATTATTACGAGCGGGAGTGGCAAAAAGAAGAAGAGCAGCTTTAAGGGAATGTTGGAGTTTTCAACGGCGAAAGATGTCTTTTCCTCCTTGCTCCTCAAAACAAATAAAAAATTGGTTTATTTATATTAGGAGGTGCCAGTTTGTTAACTGTTCATCGAACGTTTGAAGCGTATTTAGATGCGATGACGGTGATTACGATTTTAGTCCCGAAGTCGTATCATTCTGGAATGGTCGGAAATTTTATTATCGAAAAGCCAAATGGGGAGCGATGTCAGCTTCAAGTGGCAAAGCGAGAAGATTTATGGACGAGTATTAAGTATGAATGTGTGATCGATTTTGCTGTCGAGATCGGGCAGAGATATCTTATTTATGATGATCATGGTGCTTTTACCGATTTGCAAATCGGGGCAGTCATTCGCACCGCAGAATTTGATGAACAGTTTTATTACGAAGGGAATGACCTTGGTATCACCTATACTCCAGAAGCAACGACTTTTAAGCTTTGGGCTCCTACGGCGACGGAGGTGAAGGTGAAATTGCTCGATGAGGTGGAAGGAAAGCAGGAGCAAATTGCGCTGCAGCGCGTGGAAAAGGGGGTATGGATGACTACAGTTTCCGGAGACCTTGAAGGAAGATACTATACGTTTTTAGTATGTGTGAACCTTGTTTGGCGCGAGGCTGTTGATCCATATGCAATGGCTGTTTCAGTCAATGGAGAGCACGGGGTTGTCGTCGATTTAGCAAAAACAAATGTGCCGAAGCCAACGCTGCCGCCGCTATCGTCCCCGACGGATGCGATTATTTATGAAGTGCATATTCGCGATTTTACCATTCACGGCGATAGCGGGGTGGCTCACAAAGGGTTATATTTAGGCCTTACTGAGCTCGGAACAAGCGGGCCAAATAATACAACCACAGGCCTTTCCTATTTAGCGCAGCTAGGAGTAACGCATGTAGAGCTGCTTCCATTTAACGATTTTGCTGGAGTAGATGAAAAAGACCCACTGAAGGAATACAACTGGGGCTATAACCCGCTGCATTATAACGCTCCTGAAGGGAGCTATGCCACTAATCCGTTTGATCCATATGCCCGGATTCAGGAGCTGAAACAAGCGATCTGTGCGTTGCAGACGCAGGGAATTCGCGTGATTATGGATGCTGTTTATAATCATGTCTATATTCGCGAGCAGTCATCGTTTGAAAAAATTGTCCCTGGTTATTATTTTCGGCATGATTTATATGGAATGCCCTCCAATGGAACAGGAGTGGGGAATGACATAGCATCGGAACGGCGGATGGTGCGAAAATTTATTGTTGACTCTGTGCGTTTTTGGCTGACTGAGTATGGGGTGGACGGATTTCGTTTTGACTTAATGGGAGTTTTAGATATAGAAACGATGAGAGAAGTGGAGGCCGTCGTCCATGCGCTCGATCCGTCCGCACTTTTGTTTGGCGAGGGATGGGATTTGCCGACACCTCTTCCTGCCGAGCAAAAAGCGACGATGAACAACGCTGACAAGCTGCCTTGTATTGCGTATTTTAATGATAGATTTCGCGATCATGTCAAAGGAAGTACCTTTGCTATTCATGAAAAGGGGTTTGCATTAGGAAATGTGGCTTTCCGTGAGCAAGCGATGCGAGCGATCCAAGGCAATGTGCGAATCCAAAAAGAAGCAGGAATGTTTCTGAACCCGACGCAAGCGGTCAATTATGTTGAATCACATGATAATCACACGCTCTGGGATAAAATGAGCGTGTCCAATGCGGATGAAAGCGAAGAGATTCGGCAGAAACGGCAAAAGCTGGCCACCGCTTTTGTTATTCTCTCGCAAGGCATTCCGTTTTTGCATAGCGGCCAAGAATTTTATCGGACGAAGCAAGGAATAGAAAACAGCTATAATGCTCCTGATGCCATTAACCAGCTTGATTGGGGGCAAAAAAGCCTGTATGAGAAGGATGTGCGGTATGTTGCAGGATTGATTCAACTGCGCAAGCTTCATCGGGCATTTCGCTTTTCAACGTCTGCTGAAATTGAAAAACATCTTCGAGTGGTTGAAGCGACTCCGCCATCTATCATTGCTTATCATCTTCAATCCGTGCAAGAATATGGGCCATGGAGCGATATTTTGGTCATTCATCATAATCAAGAAGCAACAGAGCGCTTACCCCTTCCGGATGAGGAGGAATGGCATGTCGTGTGCGATCACACAGCGAGCGGAACGACTCCTTTATACACCGTGAAACAAGAGATTGAAGTCCAGGGAATCAGTACGTTTGTTCTTACGAAAATGACTGACTTGACGAAAAAAGCAAATCACATATAAAATCTAGTAAGACAGCTATTGTCTGAAAATAAAACATCAGGTGATTGCTGTCTCTTATTTTTTATGAGTTGAAGGTGAACTTCGTTGGAACAGTTACTGGGAAAGGAGTGGGATATCACTCCGGCTGGTGGGGCTACTGGAGATGCATATGTTGCTGAACATAATGGAAAAAAATTATTTTTGAAGCGTAATTCTTCTCCCTTTCTTGCTGTTTTGTCCGCAGAAGGAATCGTTCCGAAGCTTGTCTGGACAAAGCGAATGGAAAACGGAGATGTAATTACAGCCCAGCAATGGCTAGACGGGAGAGAGCTTAAACCGCATGATATGGGAAGCGAGCAAGTAGCGAATTTATTGCGGAAAATTCATCGCTCTCAAGATTTGCTGGAAATGTTAAAACGATTAGGAAAAAAACCGCTGTCGCCGCAAATGATGATGGAACAGCTGCGATCCATGTTAACCGGATGGAGCGACGAGCCTCTTGTCAAGCAAGCGTTTGCGTGGCTCGAGGAGAAGCTTCCTTCGATTCGATGTAATGAATGGGCAGTTTGCCATTGCGATATGAACCATAATAATTGGCTGCTTGCTGATGATGGCCAGCTTTATTTAATCGATTGGGACGAGGCGATGATCGCCGATCCAGCCATCGATATCGGAATGCTTTTATATTGGTATATTCCGGAGGAAAAATGGGAAGAATGGCTTCACTTTTATGGAGTGGAGCTGACCGATGATTTAGGTGTGCGCATGAAATGGTATGCAGTTGTACAGACGTTGCAGACGCTTAGTTGGCAAAAAGAAAAATGCGCAGAAAAAGAAATGCAGCAATCCCTGCATTTCCTTCAAACGATATTAATTTCTAAGTAAGCTGGTCCACCCATTCCGATAACTGCTGTTGATACGAGGAAATGTGAGAATCAAGATTGGGGCTGTTCTTTCCTGCTTGTCCATAATGGTAAATGGAAGGCAAAACATTTTTTACATGTGACCCGACTTGTTCATTTCCCATTAAAGATTTGACAAGCCTTTCAATTTGTTCGCATTCTGCTATCGTACCGCAGCAATCGGTTTGGTGATTGGATAAAATATCTTTTAATACGGTCATTTGATCGTTATGGTTTAAAGGCATACGCACTCATCCTTTTTTTCTTACTATGTGCGGATCATTTCGGTTTTATACAATTCTCAAGCAGTCGTTGCCGCGACTGTTTTTCTTTATGATCTCAGAATTTAGAAAAAGCAAGGCGCCATCTAGCTTCAAGCGCCATCGGCGGACTCTTTCTTTTTGATCTTGCACACTGGTCGGTATTCATGATATTGTTGACAACGATGATAAAAAAACAGAGGTGTTGGCATGCGTTTACGTAACAAACCTTGGGCGAAGGAGAAAATTTCTGCTTATCCGCAATATGTGGTTCCAAACCCAGAGCAATACAAAGGAAAATGGCATGAATTATTTGGAAATCATCATCCCATCCATATTGAAATTGGAACGGGAAAAGGTCAGTTTATTACAGGAATGGCTAAGGAGAACCCAGAGATTAATTACATTGGGATTGAGCTGTATGAAAGTGTGATTGTATCTGCTCTCGATAAATTAATCGAAAACGATCTGCCAAATTTGCGTCTGTTGAATGTCAACGCCAAAGATTTGGCTAGTTTTTTTGAAAATGGCGAGGTAGAACGAATTTATTTAAACTTTTCTGATCCTTGGCCGAAAAAACGCCATGAAAAAAGAAGGTTAACTCATCATTCCTTTCTTGAATTATATGAACAAATCTTAGTATCTGAAGGGGAAATCCATTTCAAGACAGACAACCAAGGGTTGTTCGAGTATTCCCTTATGAGCTTCTCACAATATGGCTTGCTCCTGACATATGTCAGTTTGGACCTTCATCATAGCGATTTTTCCGGAAATATGATGACAGAATACGAAGAAAAGTTTGCGGCCAAGGGCAATCGAATTTATCGCTGTGAAGTAAAGTATCGGGCAAAATAATGATAAGGCTGTCTTTCGAAAGATCGAGGCAGCCTTATTTTTTATTTTCGAAAAATTCACCGAAATGTTACACTATAAATGGAGGTGATGGGAAATGGAAAGATTAAAGGTGGGAAATGTGCAAATTACATGGTTAAACGGAGGGGTGACTCATTTAGATGGAGGAGCGATGTTTGGGGTTGTTCCGAAGCCGCTCTGGTCAAAAAAGTATCCATGCAATGACAACAATCAAATTGAATTGCGGACCGATCCGCTTCTTTTGCAAGTGGCTAACAAAAATATTTTAATCGACTCTGGCGTCGGCAATGGAAAGCTTACGGATAAGCAGAAGCGCAACTTTGGCGTGACGGAAGAGTCAAGCATTGAGAAGTCGCTTCATGAATTGGGATTGACCCCAAATGATGTCGATTTTGTTTTGATGACACATATGCATTTTGATCATGCTTGCGGGCTAACGAAACGGCAAGGAAATCAGTTTGCTTCCGTTTTTCCAAACGCTCAAATTGTGACATCACAAGTGGAATGGAACGAAATGAGGGAGCCCAATATTCGTTCACGCAATACATATTGGAAAGAAAATTGGGAAGCGATCGCTGAACAAGTGGTCACGTTTGCCGAGGAAATAGAAATTGTTTCAGAAATTAAAATGATCCATACAGGAGGCCATAGTGACGGCCATTCGATCATTCACATCGAATCTGAAGGAGAACGGCTCGTTCACTTAGCGGATTTAATGCCGACACATGCTCATCAAAACGTACTATGGGTGTTAGCGTACGATGACTATCCGATGACATCCATTGCTCAAAAGCAAAAATGGATTCCATATGCGGTGGATCAACAAGCGTGGCTGAGTTTTTATCATGACGCTTACTATCGAGCCATCAAATGGAATGAAGCAGGTGAAATGATCGCGAGCGTTGCGCGAGAACGTGAAAAAGAGAAGGCATCTCGATAGGAGAGATTCGCTGTGGTAGACAAAGTTCATGTTTACTTTGTCTACCACTATTTTAACTGTCATCAATGGATGGCCACTTTTTCGTATCAGAATGGCTTGAAGATGCTTGACAGACAAGGAACGAAGCCGAACGAGGCCAGCGGCATAGCATAAAAGCATTTGTTAACAGTCTGAGACATCTCGAAAGGAGATGTCCTTCATTTCTTTTCATGAAAGTCTGTATGTGTCAATAATGGTTCCCGTGTAGGCGTCGATGAAAACTTCATACTGTTCATTCTCACGGCAAATGCCGCCTTTATATACTTTATAAACAAGCCCGTTTTTTTCGTATGTCTCTGGTTCGCTCTGAATCCACGAACCACTAATGGGAGCAGAGCGTTGAAAAGCGGCTTTCGCCAACGAGAGAGCCTTCTCTGAGGAAATGAATGTGCGTGCGCGCATGGCTTGGACAGCATAAGCAGCTGCGAATCCGGCAGCGGCGCCTGCGAAAAATGTTTTCCATCTCATTTTTTCCCCTCCTCAATCATGGTCTTTTATTTAGTATACCTGATTTTTTAAAAAAATGTGGGAAAAGTGGAAAGTATATGAGTTGTTCGCTAAAATAAAAAGGACATAAGAAAAAGGGGTTAGGAACATATGAATGTAGAAACGCTTCAGCTGTTCAAAACATTAACAGAACTGCCGGGAGCACCGGGTAATGAGCGTTTTGTTCGGCAATTTATGAAAAAGGAACTACAGAAATATGCAGATGAAGTCGTACAAGATCGGCTTGGCGGTATTTTTGGTGTCAAACGCGGCGATGTAAACGGGCCTATTGTCATGGTTGCTGGTCATATGGACGAAGTGGGATTTATGGTAACGGCTATTACTGCTAATGGAATGATCCGTTTTCAGCCGTTGGGCGGATGGTGGAACCAAGTACTGCTGGCACAACGGGTACAAATTATCACAGAGCATGGGCCAGTAATTGGTGTTATTGGATCTGTTCCGCCGCATTTGCTTGGAGAGGAACAGCGAAATAAACCAATGGATATCAAAAATATGCTTATTGATATCGGGGCGGATGATCGGAAGGATGCGGAACGCATGGGGATACGGCCGGGCCAGCAAATTGTGCCGATTTGTCCATTTACCCCAATGGAAAATCCGAAGAAAATTTTGGCGAAGGCTTGGGATAATCGATATGGCTGCGGGCTGGCCATTGAGCTGTTAAAAGAATTAAACAATGAGGAATTGCCTAACGTTTTGTACTCTGGGGCAACCGTGCAAGAAGAGGTAGGAATGCGCGGTGCACAAACAGCAGCCCAAATGATTCAGCCGCATATCTTTTTCGCATTGGATGCCAGCCCGGCCAATGACATGACAGGAGATCGAAAGGAATTTGGGCATCTCGGAAAAGGGGCGCTTGTCCGCATCTATGATCGTTCGATGATTATGAGTCCGAGAATGCGCGAATTTGTTCTCGATACAGCTGAAACGCATCGCATTCCGTATCAGTTTTTTATTTCTCCGGGAGCTACAGATGCTGGGAGAGTACATATTGCCAACAGCGGCATTCCTTCAGCTGTTATTGGCATTTGTTCTCGTTATATTCATTCCCATGCTTCCATTATTCATGTCGATGATTATGCCGCAGCTAAACAGCTATTAATAGAGTTAGTGAAACAATGTGATCAGTCGACAGTGGAGTCCATTCGTCAAGCAAACTGAGGGGGAGTCTTCATGAGGCTTCTCTTTTTCCGTGAAAGGGGGATGACATGATGAGAATTGCCGTCGGTACAACGAATCAAGCAAAGGTAGCCGCTGTCGAAGCTATTTTTTTCAATGAGCGCCATGTAATTGTACCAACAAAGGTTGATTCTGCTGTAGCTGCCCAACCTTTTTCTGATGAAGAAACAAGAGCAGGGGCGATCAATCGGGCGAAGCATGCACTTGAGAAAGAGAAGGCAGATATCGCCATTGGTCTTGAAGGAGGAGTTGTTGAGGCGGATAGCCAATTGTGGGTGTGCAATTGGGGGGCTTTAGTTGATCGGAATGGCATGGTTGTTTCCGCTGGGGGAGCACGCATTCCTTTGCCGCTGGAGGTGGCAGAAGGAGTATGGAGCGGCCGTGAGCTTGGCGAGGTGATGGAAGCCTATACTGGTCAGCAAAATATCCGCCAAAAAGAAGGGGCCATCGGTATTTTTACACATGGCTACGTGAATCGGACCGAAATGTTTAGCCATATTGTTAAATTGTTGAGAGGACAGTATGAGTTTTGGACGAAAAATGGAGTAATAAAGGAGGAGAAATCATGAATACGGTTAAAACAGCTAAAGAATACCAAGCAATCAAACAGGAAAAGAAGGCTATTTTCGTTTTTTCAGCAGAATGGTGCCCTGATTGCCGATTTATCGAACCGTTTTTGCCGGAAATTGAACAACAGTTTTCTGACTACGAATTTTATTATATTGATCGTGACCAGCTTTTAGATGTGTGTACCGATGAAAATATTTTTGGCATTCCAAGCTTTGTCGCTTACGATCGTGGAAAGGAACTTGGACGGTTTGTCAGCAAGGATAGAAAGACAAAAGAGGAAATTGAGCAATTCATTCAAGGATTGCAGTGAAGGAGCCCTAAATGCAAATGGATAGTAAAAAAATGGCGAAAGAAATTGAAAAACGGCTAGCGCGTGAAGATTGGACATTTCAGTTTGACAGCAAAAAGGATACGCTTCGCATTGAAGACTCGCAAACCAAGAAAGGTGTCACCGTTTCGTTGCCAGGCATTATTGCGAAATGGCAGGAAAAGCAGGAGGAAGCGCTTCAGGAGGTTGTCTATTATATTGAACAAGCGCTCCATACAATGCATGAAGCCCATACGCTGTCGGGGAAAGAAAAGGACATTTATCCGGTAATCCGTTCTACCTCGTTTCCTACAGAAACAAAAGACGGGATTCCGCTGATTTACGAGGAGCATACAGCTGAAACACGGATCTACTACGCGCTCGATTTAGGAAACACGTATCGTCTGATTGACAAAACGCTGATTGAGCAGGAAAATTGGGATGTCCATCAAATCAAGGAGATTGCCCGCTTTAACATCCGGTCTTTAGAGACTCCTGTCAAAGAAGATGAAGTGGCAGGAAATCGTTTTTATTTTGTGAACACAAACGATGGCTATGATGCGAGCCGAATTTTAAACGATCGTTTTTTAGAAGAAATGGCCCAAAAAATCACCGGAACGATGGTGCTGGCTGTGCCTCATCAAGACGTTTTGGTGGTTGCCGACATCCAAAACGAAACAGGATATGATGTGCTTGCCCAGCTGACAATGAGCTTTTTTGCAAGCGGCCATGTGCCGGTAACCGCTCTATCATTTTTATATGAAAATGGCGAATTGGAACCAGTTTTTATATTAGGAAAAAATAAGGGAAAACAGTAGTCGGAAAGAAAGGAAGAGGTGCAATGAACGTATTTTATAATCGAGAAGGCATTGGCGATGTGTTGCTTATTTCTTTAAGGACGATGAACCCAGAAAGCCGCGCATTTGAAAAAAAGGGCGATATTGTTCGCATTTTTGACGAAACGACGAACGAAACAGTAGGATACAATATTTTTAACGTTTCTCACCATTACTCTTTTGAAGAAAATGCAGCGGTGGAGGTAGACGAGCAGTTAATTGAGGCCATCAATGAGCTTTTAGAGAAAAATGGCTTTACGGAATTCATTGAAGCTGATTTTTCACCCAAATTTGTTGTCGGATATGTGAAAGAAAAACAAAAACATCCTAATGCGGATAAATTAAGCGTATGCCAAGTGGATGTTGGCTCAGAAGTGCTACAAATTGTTTGCGGAGCACCGAATGTGGATGCTGGGCAAAAGGTGGTAGTAGCTAAAATTGGCGCGGTTATGCCGAGCGGCCTTGTCATTAAAGAAGCTGAATTGCGCGGTGTCCCTTCTTACGGAATGATTTGTTCCGCCCGCGAGCTTGAATTGCCAAACGCTCCGCAAGAAAAAGGGATTTTAGTTTTGTCTGATGATTATCAAGTTGGACAAGCTTTTACAAAATAATGTTATTTAACATTTATCTGAAAGAAGTTTCCCACTTCTAAGTTTTGCGAAGCTGAACGACAATGGGAGATCGCCAACGGATAGGATCTTCTATCGTTCAAACGGACCCCCTTCGGAACGAAGGAAAGCGAACACGCACAAGTCGCTTGAAGTTCCCACCTTTAAGCGAAGCATCGGTGGAGGGCAGTTTATTTCAGTCACTAGGCATCCTTCTAGTGACTTTTTTTTTATAATTGGTAAAATAGAGAGTTGAAAAGAGAATAGAAAGAGTGAATTCTAGATGAAATGGTTAAAACGGCTTGTTCGTTATTTGTTGCAGGAAGAGGATAGGCAGCCGCCGATTGAGCGGAAAGAACAGCCCATCGAGAAAACAGCTGCTGAACTCGATGTGAAAGTGACTTATCAGTATCCAACTGGAAAGTTTCGGTTTCCGTTGATTCCTGATGAAGCGTCAACGCGTCGTAAAAGAAGCAGCAAAACGTATGATGAAGCAGAAGAAAGACAAGAAAGAAGGGAAAAGCCGAGAAGGGAACCTGAAAGTCCTGCGATGGAAAAGCGTCCTTTCCGACCTTCAGAAGTACCTTCGCCGATTTACGGTTATAAAGGACGGCCGCAGCCAATGCAGCCGGAAAAGCGGGATAGTGAGACGGAACTCCCTGAGGAGAAGCAGGATTCGCTTTTGAGCCATCATCTGGACCTCCCTATTACATACATCATGGATCTGCCTGATGAAAAAGAGCATGGAAGCGAGAAAGAAGAGGAGCTGATCGGACATCAGCCGTCGCTTGGGGAATCATTAGCTTTAAGCGATGAAGAGGAGGCGCAGCCCTCTGCTATTGAAGAAGTGGCGGATAGTGAGGAGGAACAGCTTCTTGATGTTCGCCCATCAGAGGAGCAAGACGGAAGACCGTCAGAAGAGGAGAAGGAAGCGAAGACAGAGGAGCAAAATGCAGAAGCGTCTTTATCGAACGAACCACAAGAAAAACAAGCGCCGACACAGCGCCCGTCTTCTCGCATTCCGTATAATGTCATGATGCTCAAGCAGGATCGGGAAAAATGGGAGGCGCGAAAAAAAGAGAAAAAACAAGGGGAACCCGCTTACCGTTTTCCACAGCTTGAATTGCTGCAGCCCCCGTTGGAGCAAAAAGAGAATGATAAAGAATGGATGGATCATCAATGTGCCCAGCTTAATGAGACGTTTGCCAATTTCAATGTGGGAGCCAAAGTGGTTCATGTAGCTCAAGGGCCGACCGTAACAAGATTTGAAGTGCAGCCGGCACCGGGGGTGAAGGTGAACAAAATTACAAGCTTATCCGATGATATTAAACTAAGTCTAGCAGCAAAAGATATTCGCATCGAAGCGCCGATTCCTGGAAAAAGCACGATTGGGATTGAAGTGCCGAACGCTAAAAGCCGTCCAGTATTGATCCGTGAAATTTTGCAAAGTGAAGCTTTTAGAGCAAGTTCTTCGCCACTGACGGTTGCGCTCGGCCTGGATTTATCGGGGATGCCAATGGTGACAGACTTAAAGAAAATGCCGCATGGGTTAATTGCCGGGGCAACGGGTTCAGGAAAAAGCGTCTGCATCAATGCCATGCTTGTCAGTTTGCTTTATAAAGCGGCGCCTCATGAAGTAAAATTATTATTAATTGATCCAAAAATGGTGGAGCTGGCTCCATATAATGACATCCCGCATCTTGTCAGTCCGGTGGTGACCGATGTCAAAGCAGCGACAGGGGCATTAAAGTGGGCAGTTGAAGAAATGGAGCGGCGGTACAGCTTGTTTGCTCACACTGGAGTAAGGGATATTCAAAAATATAACGAGCTGGTGAGAAGAGAGCAGACACCAGAGCACCATCTTCCGTATATCGTCATTATCATTGATGAGCTAGCGGATTTAATGATGGTTGCCCCAACAGATGTCGAGGAAGCCGTTTGCCGGATTGCCCAAAAAGCGAGAGCATGCGGAATCCATTTAATCGTGGCGACACAGCGCCCATCTGTTGATGTCATTACAGGCTTAATTAAAGCAAACATTCCGACAAGAATCGCCTTTTCTGTTTCTTCTCAAGTCGATTCCCGGACCATCATTGATACAAACGGGGCCGAAAAGTTGCTTGGACGTGGCGATATGCTGTTTTTAGAGAATGGAACATCGAAAACGGTGCGCATACAAGGAAATTTTGTGTCCGATGAGGAGATCGAGCGAGTGGTGTCCCATGTGAAGCAGCAAATGTCCCCAGCTTATTTATTCGAACAGGATGACTTTTTAAAACAGGCGTCTTTATCAAACGAAGAGGATGAACTGTTTTATGAAGCATGCGAATTTGTTGTACAGCAAGGAGGAGCGTCTACCTCAAGCTTGCAGCGCCGTTTCCGCATCGGTTATAACCGTGCGGCGCGACTGATGGAGATGATGGAGGAGCAGGGAATCATTTCGGAGGCGCGAGGCAGTAAGCCGCGTGATGTATTGATTACGGAAGAAGAGTTGGCTCATTTGCAAGAAGGTCATATGATATGATTGACTATATAGCAGATGGATTTTCTGACAGCGCTCATGCGAAGCAGTAAGGAAAGGGGGATTTTCCCTTTTCCTTACGGGGTGTCAGTTTTTCTATTGGTGTTCGTATCATGGTGTGACATAATTCATATCGGCTATATAAATTAGAGCAGGCGAGGGAGCAGAATATGAAGGAAATTGAATTGAAATTACAGGGAAAAATTAAGAGATTAACCAACCAGACATTCAAGTTTGATGAGCGTATTCGCGATGGCTGGTTTTCCGCTGTCTATTTTTTGAAAACGAGGGAAATCGTGCGCGAATTTTGCCCAGATAACATCGTCACCATGCAATTTTTCCAAAAAGAGCATGCGGTGCTGTGCGGCACGGATGAAGTGATTGCACTCGTTAAAACTTTTGCCGATGAGCCGGAAAAATTAGAAATTTACTCGCTAAAAGACGGAGACAAAATAAGTCCGTTTGAAACGGTGCTCACCATTACGGGGCCTTATCAAAATTTTGGCTATCTGGAAGGGATTATTGACGGTATTTTGGCGCGCCGCACATCGGTAGCGACAAACGTATATAACGTTGTAAAAGCGGCTGCGCTTTCTGGAGTGCAAAAACCGATTATTTTTATGGGGGATCGTGATGACCATTATACGCAACAAGCTGGCGATGGTTATGCCGCTTTTATCGGCGGTTCTACGGCCCAAGCGACTCATGCGATGAATGAATGGTGGGGCAAGCAAGGGATGGGAACGATGCCTCATGCGCTGATTCAATTGTTTGATGGGGATGTCGTAGCGGCCGCGAAAGCGTATTATGCGAAGTATCCAGAGGACGATTTAGTTGTTCTTGTCGATTATAATAATGACTGTATTACAGATGCGCTTCGTGTAGCTAGGGAATTTGGCGATAAATTAAAAGGAGTGCGTGTCGATACATCACGTACGATGATCGATCAATATTTTATCCGTCATCCGGAAGTGCTGGGGACGTTCGATCCGCGCGGGGTGAATCCTCCGCTTATTTTTGCGCTGCGGGAAGCATTGGACCGCGAAGGATTTGAACATGTTAAAATTGTGGTAAGCGGCGGATTTAATGAACAACGCATTATCGAATTTGAACAACAGGGGGTTCCTGTTGATATGTATGGAGTAGGGAGCAGCCTGTTAAAAATTCATATTGGCTTTACAGGAGATAACGTACTGTTAAACGGCAAGCATCAAGCTAAGGCAGGGCGGCGATATCGCCCCAATCCTCGTTTAGAAAAAGTAGAGTAAAGGCAATACAATATAGGAAAGCGGGGAAAACTGATAGAGAGAGGACTACTATCAGTTTTCCTTTTTCATCATAGTCTTTGACGAAAAACAGTGATATAATGATGAAATGTGAGAATACATATAGCAGGCAAATGACAAATCTATAGGAGCATCATATACTGTGTTACAGAGGAAAGTGTCGCTTGATTCTGCAAAGGAGATGAGCAGAATCAAACAGCGATCATGCTCGAACCAGACCAATCGGTTCCGTATTGAGCCGATTTTTATGGCGTAAAGGTTCAGACAGACGATTGTTGGAGGTCTTCGATATGACTGTTTACCATTTCGTGGGCATTAAAGGAACAGGAATGAGCGCGTTAGCACAAATTCTTCATGATATGAAGTATATTGTTCAAGGATCAGATGTTGAAAAGCGTTTTTTTACACAAAGAGCGCTAGAAGAGCGGGGAATTCCCATTTTTCCGTTTAGCAGGGAGAACATTCGCCCTGGCTGTACAGTGATTGCTGGAAATGCATTTGCGGATACGCATGAAGAAATTCAAGCGGCACATGAATTAGGGGTTCCTGTTATTCGTTATCATCGATTTTTGGGCGATTTTTTGCAAAAATTCACAAGTGTTGCCGTGACAGGAGCACATGGGAAAACATCGACGACAGGGCTGTTGGCTCATGTGATGCAAGGAGCGAAACCGACCTCGTATTTAATTGGGGATGGAACTGGAAAAGGAGTAGAAGGAAGCCAATATTTTGTGTTTGAAGCTTGCGAATATCGGCGTCACTTTTTATCGTATTTCCCTGATTATGCGATTATGACGAACATTGACTTTGATCATCCAGATTATTTTGCGAATATTGATGATGTATTTGCCGCTTTTCAGGAGATGGCGATGCAGGTGAAAAAGGGGATTATTGCATGCGGGGATGACGAGTATTTGCAAAAAATTCAAGCGAAGGTCCCGGTTTTGTTTTATGGCTTTGGCGATGACAACGATTTTCAGGCGCGCAATATCGTGAAAACGACAGAAGGAACTTCGTTTGATGTATTTGTTCGCAATACGTTTTTTGCTTCATTTGAAATCCCGCGTTTTGGCGATCATAATGTGCTCAATGCGTTGGCGGTCATTGCCCTTTGCCATTATGAAGAAATTGATGTGCGCATTATTCAAGAACGTTTAAAAACGTTCCAAGGAGTGAAGCGGCGGTTTAGTGAAAAAGAGATCGGCGATCAAATTTTGATTGACGACTATGCTCATCATCCGCGAGAAATTGTGGCAACGCTTGATGCGGCAAGACAAAAATATCCGAATCGTGAAATTGTTGCGATCTTTCAGCCACACACCTATACAAGAACGCAAACCTTTTTGCAAGAGTTTGCTGAGAGCCTTCAGCAAGCGGATCAGGTGTATTTGTGCGATATTTTTGGCTCTGCCCGTGAGCATCAGGGACAGCTGTCGATTTATGATTTGCAAGCGAAAATTCCACATGCTCGCCTGATTACAGAAGACGATACATCGGTATTAAAGCAGCATGCGCATGCGGTGCTGGTATTTATGGGAGCCGGAGATATTCAAAAGTTTCAAGAGGCATATGAGCAAACCGTTCATTCATAGCACCGAGAGCTCATTCTAAGTGCTTTTCTTCTGCTTGAAGAAGAGGGGAGCCGATTCATTCAATGAATCGGCTCTTTGTATTACACCTTATTTGAGATTTTCCGGATTTAGCGCTTCAAGCTCCGGTATGACGAAGCGCCCGTCTTTGCGGATTAACACTCCATCAAAATAAATTTCACCGCCGCCGTATTCTGGACGTTGAATCATCACCATGTCCCAGTGAATGGTGGAATGATTGCCGTTGTATGCATCATCATAGCACTGTCCAGGAGTGAAATGAAAGCTTCCGTCAATTTTTTCGTCAAATAAAATATCCTGCATCGGGTGCTGGATGTATGGATTGACGCCGATGGCAAACTCACCGATATAGCGTGCGCCTTCATCTGTATCGAAAATTTGATTAATTCGTTCTGTATCGTTAGCCGTTGCTTCCGTGATTTGGCCATCTTTAAACGTTAGCTTGACGTTTTCAAATGTAAAGCCATGGTAAGGAGACGGCGTATTGAACGAAATAGTGCCATTGACAGAATCACGAACAGGAGCCGTGTATACTTCGCCATCTGGAATGTTCATCTGTCCAGAGCATTTAATGGCTGGAATATCCTTAATAGAGAAGGACAAGTCAGTTCCTGGTCCTGTAATGCGCACTTGATCGGTTTTGTTCATTAAATCGACGAGCGCATCCATTGCTCGATCCATTTTGCTATAGTCAAGATTGCACACATTAAAATAAAAATCTTCAAATGCTTCGGTGCTCATTTTTGCCAACTGAGCCATCGATGGGCTTGGATAACGGAGCACCACCCATTTTGTTTTGGGAACACGAATATCGCGATGCACTTTTTGCATGACGGTTTTGCCATGAAGCCGCATTTTATCATCAGGAATATCAGCAAATTCGTTAATATTGTCACCGGCCCGAAGCCCGATATAAGCGTCCATTTGCGCCATGATGCTTGCTTCGAAGTCGGCCATCATTTGAAATTGCTCCTCTTGTGCACCGAGTAAAAGAGCTCGATCAATTTGATGATCCTTTAACAATACAAACGGATATCCTCCAGCAGCATAGGCTTCCCGGACGAGAGCGATGACAAATTCGCGCTGAAGCCCGAAGTTTTCAATTAATACTTTTTCTCCCTTTTGCAGGCGAACCGAGTATTGAATTAGAGTTTTGGCTAATTGCTCAATGCGTGGATCTTTCATTTATGCTTCCTCCCATTCGAATCGATTGATTTTGGCATTGGTGATCATGACGTTGCTTGAGAAATGCAGAATTGCCAAGGATAAACCTGAGCGTCTTCTATCTCATGGTCAGCATAGCACGGAACCTGCCGTTTGTCGCAACCAGACAAACATAGGGGAACATGGGCGTCCCGTTTGTCTTCTTTGATTCATCAACAAGCTTTACCTACTATGTATACAAAATTATTGTATCCTATTTTGCCCAATTTGTTGAATAGAATAGCTGTCACTTGATATGTTTACCAGCTGTATGAAAGAGTGAGGACCGTTTTAGGTGGGCGAAACAAGCTGCTGTACGGAACCATAAATGGATCAAACGTCTTGAATCTAACCTTCGTCACGTGAATGCGTGTGGGAAGGTAAGTCACAAAACTTTTTCGATCGTGGATGTTTACTGATCCTGTTTGTCTCATCTTTGATGGAGCAGTCTAGGGATGTACGCCATTTTTCGACAGTTGTTTGTTCGAATGCAGAGCCGCGTTACCAATGTGGCGAGAAATGTTCATTCATTGATTTGGTGTGTATGCTTGCGCCATGTTCCTGTCTGTTAAAATTTCAAATTATATAGAATGTTAGAGGAGGAATTTGTCGATACGAAGTCGAATAGTCTCTTTTAAAGAAAGGTTGCATTGGGGAGGAAAAAATGTGGAAATCATTTTATATTTAAGCGTAGCATTGGTTGCGATTGCCTTTTTCATTTTAGTTGTGTATTTAGTTAAAACATTGAAAAGAGTGCAGGATACATTGCAAAGCTTGACGAAAACAATCGAAGGAATGGAAAAGCAAGTGAATGAAATCGGGACGGAAACCTCTCAACTATTGCATAAAACGAATGCGGTAGCTGATGATGTACAAAAAAAAATGGAGAGTTTAAACAGGCTATTTGACACCGTCAAACAGGTAGGAGCGACGATCCAAACGTTTAACGATTCTTTAGCTAAACAGCTGTCGAGCAATGAGCAAAAAGTCATTCAAGCGGTGCAATGGGGAAATGCTTTTTTAGAAATATGGGGAAAATGGAAAAGAAGAAAAAAAACAAACTAAAAAGGAGGATGCAAGATGGGAAAAAATAACGGGAGTTTTTTGCTAGGAGCGATTGTTGGCGGGGTGGTTGGAGCTGCGACGGCCCTACTTTTCACAAGCGATAAGGGGAAAAAGTGGGTAGCAGAAATAAATGTGACAGGGAATTTGGAGCCAATTAAAACAAAGGCTACAGAATGGCTGGAAATTGCGAAAGAGAAAACAAAAGAGGTAGCTAAGAGAGTACCGGCAGCCAAAGACACGGAAAGCGACATGAATGAGCAGGAACATGAAGGAATTGAACTGGAGACAGAAGCGATCCGGATTCCAGTGGACAACAATAAAGAAGCAATTGACAGATTGTTGAAAGAAACAGAACAGGCATTGAGTGATGCGGAACAGAAAAAACAGCATCCGAATGAAGCGGAGTGAAATAATGTGGGAAAACAAAAGCTTGAAACAGTAGAACAATTTGAACCAATCGTTCAAGAAGTCAAACATTTTTTGTTATTGAAACATAGCCTAACGTGTCCGATAAGCCGAGCGGCTTTCGCGGAGTACGAGAAGTTTGTAGAGGATCATCCGGAAGTGGCCGCGTATTATTTATATGTGCAAGAAGCACGGCCACTTTCCAATTACATTGCTGAGACATTCAGCATAAAGCATGAATCGCCTCAAGCGTTGCTGTTTGCAAACGGCTCTGTTAAATGGCACACCTCGCATTGGAGCATTACGTACGATGAACTGAAGCGGCAAATTATAGGCTGATCCCCTATCACTTGGGATCAGCCTATGATTTTTTGTTTATATGGATGGGCTCCCAAGTCATTTCTAATTCATCCCCCGGAGCCAAAGGTTCATAAAATGTCACTCGCTCCCCGTTTTTTAGCAACGTGAAAGTCGCTGAAGCAGACGAAGGGATATCGATTTGAACATAGTTAAAAATATCTTGAAAAATAAATGGCTCCATTTTCCTTTCGACCAGTTCCAGAGTCGATCCGTTTTCAACTTGATCCTCTTCATGAAGCAGCTGTCCGTTACGATAAACTTGCACCAAAGGTTTGGAAAGAGTAATCCACTCTCCATTAAAACGGACAGGGACGGAGTAGGTCAAACGGATTTGCTGAGCGTCAGCCAGCTCGCGAAGCGTTGGTGCCGCTTGGTCTGTAAGTTCAATGATGTCGCCATCCTCAAAGCTTGATGATAACCGCGCTTCCAGCTGATTTTTATAAATAGTCCCAGCCCATGCTTTGATTTCAATAGGAGAATGATTGAGATAGACGATAAATGGTTTGAGCTTTGTCAGCCATTGAGAGAGGTTGAGACTATGCAGCAATTCCTCGATGGTTTCTGGCATTTTCAGGGTAATGATGTCGCGATCATGGACATATGTATCTAAAGAAACAGCCTGTCCGTTTTGATAGACCGCTGCTTTGATTTTATACGTGTCTCCATTTATGGTGACGGTTTTGCGCGGCAGCTCATCGATTAAATCTCTTAATGAAATGGACACAGCTTCCCCGTCTTTCCCTTTTTCAACGAAAATATCGTCTCCATCATGAATGGAGGTGTCTAAAGCAGCTGGAATGCCGTTTTTCGTAATGAGCGGAGGTTGCCCATGTGTGCCTGGAATGGTGATCATTTGTCCATTGACAGTGACAACAAGAGCCATTCCTGGTTTCCCGTATAGCTTATGAATGGAAATGCCGCTGGCCAGCAAACAGTCGCCAATGGTTAGCTGCTTCATATCAAATAAGCGAACAAGCTGTCCGTTGACAGAGACGCTAACATACTTCACCGGATTTTGCTGGGATGTAATGGCAATGCCGATGGGGGTGACAAGCTCTGGCCCATGCAGATGGATGTCTGGACTGATTGTTAATTTTTGAATGGCTTCTACTCCTCGGATCGCCACGCGATGATCCGGCAATTCAAGCATTTTAGCCAGTCGTTTTGGCAACTGAGGAGTCAAGCTGCCGCCGCCAACCAACATAACGGCTTTTGGAGGCTTTCCGTTATTCAAAAGCAAGATTTCATCACGGATAGCTTGAGCAAGCCGATCAATCGCCTCGGAAATGGAAGCAACGATTTCTTCACTGCTCACTTCTGTTTCAAAGCCTAAAATATCTGTGATGGTGACGGTCGTGTTTTTGGAAAGCTCGCGTTTTGTTTGTTCAGCCAATGGAAAATCTAATAAATATTGGTCTGAAATCGCTTCCGTAATCTCATCTCCGGCAACCGGAACCATTCCATAAGCCACTACGGTGCCGAGATCAGTGATAGCGATATCAGAAGTTCCGGCGCCAATATCGACGAGCGCGACGTTTAAACGGCGCATGGTAGGCGGTATCAGCACATTAATAGCTGCGATTGGCTCAAGGGTCAGCGCCTCCATTTCAAGGTTGGCGCGTTGTAAAGCCGCCAGAAGAGAATCGACCACAATTTTAGGCAAAAATGTGGCGATCACTTCAACGGCTGCTTCTGTCCCTTGCTGGTCAATTAAACTGCCGATTTCTTGTCCGTCAATTTTGTAGTTCACTACAGAATAGCCTACGCAATAGTAATGATGGCTTTGTTCTTGCTGCTGTGCCGCCAATTTTGCTTGTGCTTGCTGCACAGCGCTTAATTCTAAATGCGTCACATCTTCTTTTGTGATCATCGTCTTTCCGGATACCCACAATGTCGCTTCAGCCCGTTCGGTTTTTAAGGCTCTTCCAGCAGCAGCAACAGAAACGCGTCGCAACGGTCCATATTTTTTTTCCAATGCTTCTTTAATTTCTATAATGGTTTTCGAGACTGCCGGGATATCATGAATTTGTCCGTCGAGCATGGCTCGTTCATCATGTTCTTTTGCTATCACATCAAATACTTGATAAGCACCGTTCATTTCTTGTAAAATAACCCCAATAACAGAGCGCGTTCCGATATCTAATGCAAAAATGGCTGTCTCATTGTTCACGGACCATTCACCTTCTTTTAAAATTTGTCATATGCTGCTTTATTACTTAAATGCGTTTAATGGCTAAAGTTTTTTAGTGACAATTGTATCCATTTCGATTATAATGTCTAATTAATAGAAATGTATCATATTTTTTTATTTTTATAAACCACGAAAGGATGAGAAAGCATGAGCAACGACAGATTAGACGAGTTAAGGGCAAGGGTCGACGAAGTGAACTTGCAGATTTTAAAATTGATTAACGAACGAGGCCGCCTTGTCCAAGAAATTGGGAAAATTAAAGAAACACAGGGCACTTATCGCTATGATCCAGTTCGTGAGCGAAAGATGCTCGATTTGATTCTTGAATATAACGACGGACCGTTTGAAACGGCGACGTTGAAACATATTTTTAAAGAAATTTTTAAAGCGGGCTTAGAGCTGCAAGAAGACGATCATCGCAAAGCGCTGCTTGTTTCGCGGAAGAAAAAGCCAGAAAATACGATTGTCAACATCAAAGGTGAAAAAATTGGTGACGGCAATCAATATTTTGTGATGGGGCCTTGCGCAGTAGAAAGCTACGAACAGGTGGCTGAAGTAGCTAAGGCAGTGAAACAGCACGGATTAAAATTATTGCGCGGGGGAGCGTACAAGCCAAGAACATCTCCATATGACTTCCAAGGACTTGGAGTGGAAGGGCTGAAAATTTTGAAAAGAATTGCTGCCGAATACGATTTAGCAGTCATTAGTGAAATCGTGACTCCTGCCGATATTGAAACAGCCCTTGATTACATCGACGTCATTCAAATCGGTGCGCGCAATATGCAAAACTTTGAGCTGTTAAAGGCGGCCGGCCAAGTAAATAAACCGGTATTGCTAAAGCGCGGACTGGCTGCAACGATCGAAGAGTTTATCAACGCTGCAGAATACATTATGTCGCAAGGAAATGATCAAATTATTCTTTGCGAGCGTGGAATCCGCACATATGAACGGGCAACGCGGAATACGCTTGACATTTCTGCTGTGCCGATCTTAAAGAAAGAAACTCATTTGCCGGTATTTGTCGATGTGACTCACTCGACTGGAAGACGCGATCTATTGCTTCCTTGCGCCAAGGCGGCATTGGCAATCGGTGCCGACGGAGTGATGGCCGAGGTGCATCCTGATCCAGCCGTTGCTTTATCAGATTCAGCTCAGCAAATGGATATTGCTCAATTTAACGAATTTATGGAAGAATTAAAATCGTTTCAACGGCAAATGGTGAAGGCGTAAATCACGCGACCCTTCCCTTTCATCGGGGCGAATACGCGCTGGTGAAAGGGATTTTTTATTTTGGTCTTAGTTTGAATAAAATACGAAAACATTTACAAATTATTTGTCAAGACGTTGCCATTGTTCCATAATGTATCGTATGATATTGCTAATATAATAAGTAGACAAGATGACGATTGTCATAAAATAGAGGTATAAGAGGAGTGGGATAAATGAATGTAACCATTTATGATGTTGCTCGAGAAGCAAATGTGTCGATGGCAACGGTATCACGAGTAGTTAATGGGAATCCAAATGTTAAGCCGTCGACAAGAAAAAAGGTATTGGAGGCCATTGAACGACTCGGCTATCGGCCAAACGCTGTTGCACGCGGGCTCGCCAGCAAAAAAACGACAACGGTCGGCGTGATTATCCCTGATATTTCGAGCATCTTTTTTGCCGAATTAGCGCGAGGAATCGAAGATATTGCTACGATGTATAAATATAATATCATTTTGAGCAACTCCGATCAAAACAAAGAGAAAGAGTTGCATTTGCTCAATACGATGCTGGCAAAGCAAGTAGATGGAATCGTGTTCATGGGGGGCAATATGACGGATGAACATGTAAGCGAATTTCAGAAATCATCCGTTCCGATTGTGCTGGCGGCGACCATTGAGCAAAATCATGCGATTCCATCAGTAAACATTGACTACGAGCAAGCCGCATTTGAAGCTGTGACCTATCTTCTTGATAAAGGAAATACACGCATAGCGTATGTGACCGGACCGGCTGATGATCCAATTAATCAGAAAAAGCTGTCAGGTTATCGGCGTGCGCTTGAGGAGAGAGGAATTGCATATGATGAGGGGCTGATTATTGAAGGAGACTATTCATACGATTCGGGTATCGAAGCGTATGAAAAAATGATGGAATTGCATGATAGACCAACAGCCGTATTTGCTGGTACAGATGAGATGGCGCTTGGAGTGATTCATAGCGCGCAGGACCATGGCATTCATGTGCCAAACCAATTGGAGGTAGTCGGGTTTGATAATACCCGGCTTGCGACAATGGTGCGCCCGCGCTTAACTACGGTTGTCCAGCCAATGTATGATATCGGCGCGGTGGCTATGCGGCTGCTCACGAAATATATGAATAAAGAGCATGTCGAAAACCATATTGTTGTGCTGCCGCATCGCATTGAATATCGAGAATCAACAAAATAAACAAAGATTTTGGTGGTAGACAAAGTGAATTTTCACTTTGTCTACCATTGTTTTTCTGACTGAGAATATCTTGAAAACGGTTGGCAGACAAGGAATGTCGCCAAATATGAAATTTCATAGGCTTTGCTTCATGTTGGGACGTTGGTTGCGAATGGGATAAAGCGCTTTCTCGACAGTCAGAGCGTTTTTTTCAGTAATTTCTCCCTTGCGTGGAATGGGCGGATACAATCCTTCTGGATCGTCCCATGTTTCAGGAAGCGGAACAGGAGAGTACGGCTGCCATTTTTCAAGCCATGCTTGCGGGAGGTTTCCTGAAATGTTTGATTGTTCAGTCATTTCAAGCCAAATGAATGACCATGCTCTTGGTACGACGCGCCAAATATCGTAGCCGCCTCCACCGACGGCAATCCAGCGGCCGTCACAATATTGATGAGCGATTTCATGAGCCAGCCTTGGGATCTCACGATAAGTTTTCGTTGTGACAGATAGATGAGTAAGCGGATCGTAGTAGTGGGCATCGGCCCCATTTTGTGTCAAAATGACATCTGGCTTAAAAAAATCAGCGATTTCTCGCAATGCTTGCGTGTAAGCATCAAGCCATGATTCATCCTCGGTAAACGCATCGACGGGAATATTAAATGAGAACCCATACCCCTTTCCGTGCCCCCGCTCTGTAATGTTTCCTGTTCCAGGGAACAAATATCTTCCCGTTTCATGAATGGAAAACGTACAGACATTCGGATCGTCGTAAAAGGCCCATTGTACTCCGTCGCCATGATGGGCATCCGTATCCACATAAAGAACGCGAAGCCCATAGCGTTCTTGAATGTATTTAATCGCTACCGCACTATCATTATAAATGCAAAATCCCGATGCTTTACCGCGAAACCCATGGTGGAGTCCTCCGCCTAGGCTTAAGGCGTGGACAGCTTTTCCTGATAATACATAATCCACAGCTGTTAACGTCGCTCCTACTAGCAAAGCACTTGCTTCATGCATATTAGGAAAAATAGGGGTATCCTCTGTCCCCAGTCCGTAATTCAGGGCGATCTCATCTGTTAATTTTCCTTGCCCAGCCGCTTTAACGGCTTCAATGTAAGCACGGTCGTGAATCAATTCCAGTTCCTCATCTGTGGCGATGCGAGGTGAAATAATTTGTCCGTCTTCTAAAGCATCGATAGCTTGGAGCAAATCATAAGTGAGTTTAACGCGCAATTGGTTAAATGGATGGTCATCGTTGAATTTGTAAGTTTGAAATGCATCTGAGTATACGAACACACAATCCTTCTTCATGATGAAACCCCCGGTAGGTTTGGCCATAGAACCGTGTAGCCTGCGTTTTTTAAATCAGCAATAATTCCGGTAGGATTCATGGTTTGAATGCGGAATACAAGAATTTTGTAGCGTTCATCGCTATCTGGATAGACAAGGACGCTGGAAATATTCATATTTCTTTTCGCAAAGACCGCTGCTACTTCGCTTAGCATTCCGCTATAATTAGGTACCTTGACTTCGATCTGTGATCCAGGCTGATGCGCTCCTGTCAGTTGTACAAGCGTGTACAGCAAATCCGTTTCAGTCACCATTCCTACTAATTTTCCATCTGTTTCAATCGGTAAACAGCTAATTCGGTGCTCATAAAATAACGCCGCAATTTCTTCTACAAAATCAAGAGGGTGGCCTGTAATCACATCTGTTTTCATCAGCGTGCTAATCGGTTTTTCAAAGTCTTCTAAATGTTCATGGGCATGGAAAATAGAAGGGCTTGCATCACGAATATCACGGTCTGTCACAATGCCCAAGATGCGCTGTTCTTCATCGACGATCGGAATATGGCGAATGCGCTTCTGCTTGACTAGGTTGATCGCATCTGTGATCGTACTGTTTGGATGAAGTGTGAAGATGTTTGTTTTCATAATTTGTTCAACAATCATACCTTCTCCCCCTTTGTTTGCTGATTTAATACATAAAACGGTTCATAAACCGAAGGCGATCGAACTTTTGAATGGATTCCTGATCGACTCGTTTTCCAATGCGGGCCATAAGGCAGTTAGCCGGATGCGAGCAGATTTCAGGATCATCAGTCGCATACCAGACAAGTCCTCCAGCATTCATCATTTTCTCCATGATTTTACGATATTCCCACACATTCAGTCCGGTTCTTTTTAAATCCCAATGCCAATAATATTCTGTCGTGATGATAATATAATCTTCCATTGCATCATCCATCATCGAAACAATAAGCAAGTTTTTGCCCACTTGATAGCCGCGGAATTCAGGAATGACCTCGATGGCCCCCAGTTCGATCAAATTGCTCATGTTACCCTCAGACCAGCGCTCAAGCGGATCAGGATAAAGAAATGTGACGTAGCCGATAATGGTGTGATGATGGCGGGCGATGATAATCCTTCCTTCAGGAAGGCAAGCAATCTCGATCAGTGCTTTATGCTGTTGCTCTGGCTGTCGGAATGCGGTTAAGTCATGGTGAAATTCATAGGCTGCTAGCTTTTCGGGCGGCACCGGCCCTTCGATGATCAGCGTGCCTCTTGGAGTTTTTAGTTCTTTGGCATTATATGTTTTTTTATGTTCCATTCAGTCACCACCTGGTTATCTTTTCTCACAGTTCCATTATACATGAAAAAAAGAAAGATAAAGCGTTTTCAAAAAAACTTCAAAAAACTTTGTTTTTAAAGTTAATTTTTTAAAAATTGAGAATTTATATGAGTTATACTATAATGGAAATGTAATCATTTACATAAGGGGGAAATAGGGGAATGAAAGTGGAAACGCTATCAGTCATACAAGGGGAGCACAATTTAGCCAATTATGAGGAAACCTATCGAAATTTTGATTGGTCAGAGGCTGAAAAAAATTTTTCATGGTCGGAAACAGGCCGCGTAAATATGGCTTATGAGGCGATTGACCGCCATGTAGAGACATTCCGGAAAAATAAAGTCGCACTTTATTATCGAGATGCTTCGCGCGAGGAAAAATATACGTTCAAAGAAATGAAAGAATGGTCGAATAAGGCAGCCAATGTATTCAAACAAGTCGCTGAAGTAGAAAAAGGAGATCGCGTCTTCGTTTTTATGCCGCGTTCGCCAGAGTTGTATTTTGCTGTTCTTGGAGCAATTAAAACAGGAGCGATTGTTGGGCCGTTATTTGAAGCGTTTATGGAAGGGGCTGTTCGCGATCGCCTGGAAGACAGCGAAGCGAAGGTCATTGTCACCACTCCGGAATTGCTGCTGCGCGTTCCTGTCAATGAGCTTCCGGCCTTAAAGTATGTTTTGTTAGTGGGAGATCAAATTAAAGAGGAAGGTCCATATATCGACTTCAAAAAGCGCATGAATGAAGCAAGTAAGCATTTTGACGTTGAATGGGTGGATCGGCAGGATGGATTGATTTTGCACTATACATCTGGCTCTACCGGAAAACCGAAGGGCGTCTTGCATGTTCACAATGCGATGATCCAGCATTATCAAACAGCGAAATGGGTGCTTGATTTACAAGAGGATGATGTATATTGGTGCACGGCGGATCCAGGATGGGTAACAGGAACCTCTTACGGAATTTTCGGCCCGTGGCTCTGCGGTGCTTCCAACGTGATTATCGGGGGACGCTTCAGCCCGGAAATATGGTATCAAACAATCGAGGATTACGGCGTGACGGTTTGGTACAGCGCTCCGACGGCTTTTCGAATGCTGATGGGAGCAGGAGATGAAATTATTAAACAATTTGATTTGAGCTCACTTCGTCATATCTTAAGCGTAGGAGAACCGCTTAATCCGGAAGTAGTGCGCTGGGGATTAAAGGTATTTCATCGCCGCATTCATGATACGTGGTGGATGACAGAAACGGGTGCACAGCTCATTTGCAATTATCCGTGTATGGAAATCAAGCCTGGATCAATGGGTAAGCCGATTCCTGGAGTAACAGCGGCGATCATTGATGATCAAGGAAACGAATTGCCTCCTTATCGCATGGGGAACCTGGCAATCCGCAAAGGTTGGCCGTCCATGATGAAGGAAATTTGGAACAATCCGCAAAAATATGAATCCTATTTTATCGGGGATTGGTATGTGTCGGGAGATTCGGCTTATATGGATGAGGACGGTTATTTCTGGTTCCAAGGACGGATTGATGATGTGATTATGACATCAGGAGAGCGCGTAGGGCCGTTTGAAGTAGAAAGTAAGCTTGTTGAACATCCGGCTGTTGCTGAAGCAGGCGTCATTGGAAAACCTGATCCAGTGCGAGGAGAAATTATTAAAGCCTTTATTTCGTTGCGCGATGGCTATGAGCCGTCTGAGGAATTGATTGAAGATATTCGTCTTTTTGTCAAGAAAGGATTAGCGGCTCATGCGGCTCCGCGGGAAATTGAGTTTCGTGATAAATTGCCGAAAACACGAAGCGGCAAAATCATGCGCCGCGTGTTAAAAGCATGGGAATTGAACTTGCCGACAGGAGATTTGTCGACGATGGAAGATTAATGATTATAGCAAAAACGGCTGACGCGAATTGAACTGCCCCCTGTCAAGTAGACAGTGGAAATAATAAAAATGATCTAAGCGGCTTTAGCTCTATATTCCATAGGGCTAAGGCCATTTAATCGTTTTTGATATCTATCATGATTATAAAAGCAAATG